>JAHEJA010000012.1 GCA_024639125.1 Paracoccaceae bacterium | reverse complement strand
TCACATTGCGTATCTGCTCAAAACTTACTTCTGGGAACGCTAAAACTTGGAACAGATTTCTACGGCTGCCATCTTGGTTAACACTAATACCAAACGTAGAAAGCTCCTTTGGGGAGTATGTTTTTTCCTCTAACAGAGACTTACATTTGGTTAATTTTGAAAGCCTATCATGGAAATACGCCGCACGAACGCTGCCTACGCAACCGATATCAATACCACGTTGGGTTAAACGCTGATCGGCATTATCAGCTCGAAGAGATAACCGGAATTCAGCACGGGACGTAAACATACGATAAGGTTCGCTAACACCACGCGTCGTAAGGTCGTCAATCATAACACCAATGTAGCTTTCCGAGCGGGAAAAAATAACCTTATCTCGACCGAGTGCTTCATTAGCTGCATTCAACCCTGCAACCAGACCTTGGGCTGCGGCCTCTTCGTAGCCGGTCGTTCCGTTGATTTGCCCAGCAAAGTAAAGCCCTTTGACGCCTTTCAGGGCGAGGGTCATATCCAGAGCACGCGGATCAACGTAATCATATTCAATAGCATATCCAGGCTGTAGGATTTTGGTGTTTTCTAAACCTACTATCGAATGAATATATCGATCTTGGACATCAATCGGTAGCGATGTGGAAATGCCGTTCGGATAAATGGTGTGATCATCTATCCCTTCAGGTTCCAAAAATACTTGGTGCGAGTCCTTATCTGAAAAACGAACCACCTTATCCTCGATCGATGGACAATATCGGGGGCCTACACCCTCTATATGCCCTCCATACATCGCGGATCGATCTAAATTGCTTCGAATAATGTCATGCGTTTCAGAATTCGTGTGCGTAATTCCGCAGGATATCTGCCGAACATACGGGGATTTTGACATAAAGGAAAACATAACCGGATCGTCATCACCTGGCTGCGAATCCAGTATTTCCCAGTTGATTGTACGACCATCCAACCTTGGGGGTGTGCCCGTCTTTAATCGCCCCAAGGGCAACTTATAGCTGTCGATCCGCTCGGCCAATCGGATGGATGGGTTGTCACCCATTCGGCCACCCGATTTTTTTACATCCCCAATATGTATAATTCCGCGCAAAAATGTTCCGGTCGTTAAAATTACAGAACCGGATTCAAGCATTGAATCGTCAGCCAACCTGACGCCTTGAATACAGGTCTCAGTTCCAAGGAAATCTACGACCTCGCCTTCAATGATCGTTAGATTTGGTTGGCTTACTAAGGTTTCCTGAATTGCAGAACGATATAGTTTTCTATCTGCCTGTGCCCGTGGTCCTTGGACTGCTGGGCCCTTTTTGCGATTTAGCAAACGGAATTGTATTCCCGACTTGTCCGCTGCAATTCCCATAATACCATCAAGTGCATCGATTTCTCTGACTAAATGGCCTTTACCCAATCCACCAATAGCCGGATTACAAGACATTACGCCCAAATCTTGAAACCTCATGGTTACAAGAGCGGTGTTAACACCCATCCGTGCTGACGCGGCCGCAGCTTCGCATCCAGCATGTCCGCCACCCACAACTATGACATCAAAATGTTTCACGTGAAACACTCCCTACTTACCAAGGCAAAAACTAGAAAAAATTTCATCCAATATTGATTCTACATCAACGTGGCCAATTAAACTATCCAAAGCACGTATACCACTTCGAATTTCCTCAGAACAAATTTCGTATTGATCGGGCCCAAGAGAAAGAATTCCTTGAGCGGTGGCTAAGTTCTCAACAGATCTCTGCAGGGCAATACGGTGGCGTTCGCGCGTTGCTACCCCAACATCTTGGGATAGTTTTTGTAGATAGTCATGTATTTTGTTAATTAAACTATCAACACCCTGCCCTGTCTTACCAGAAATCGCGTTGGGATCACTGTTCAAATCACCCTTGGACCGCAGGACTAAATCTTGAACTCGGGCGGTCAAGCCAACTGGAAGCATGCCCGTTTCGGTCAAATAAACCGCGATATCCGAATCACTTGCCTTTTGAATTGCTTTTTCAATACCAAGCGTTTCGACGATATCATCTGTTTCGCGAACACCAGCAGTATCAACAACTGTGACTGGTAACCCTTTTATGTCCATCTGAACTTCGATGACGTCACGCGTAGTGCCGGCTATTTCGGATGTAATTGCCGCGTCTCGGCCTGCGAGTGCGTTGAGCAGAGTGGATTTTCCCACATTTGGCGCACCAACAATTGCCACAACAAAACCTGTGCGAATACGTTCAGCAACCGCTGCCCCTTTGACTTCGGTTTTTAGTGTCGCCAATGTTTTGGTCAAAAGGTCATCTACCTCTGGACTAACATCGACTGGAACATCTTCGTCTGCAAAATCAATGGTTGCTTCTAATAATGCAGCGGCACGAATTAAATCGGTTCGCCACTGTTTTGCTTTCACACCTAGATCCCCAGAAAGCGTTCTAAGTGCTTGTTTTCTTTGAGCTTCTGTTTCTGAATCGATTAGGTCAGCTAAACCTTCGACCCGCGCAATATCCAGCTGACCATTTTCCAAGGCCCGCCGCGTGAATTCACCCGGTTCCGCCAGACGAAGTCCTTTGAAATCAGATAGATAGCTCATGACAGCCCGAACAACTGCGATGGATCCATGTAAATGCAATTCCAAAACATCCTCGCCGGTAAAGCTAGCCGGCGCTTGGAAAGTCAAAAGAACAGCTCGATCAATAAATTCACCATCGCGTTTTTTGATCGTTTTTAACGTCGCCACACGAGGTTCCGGCAAACAACCCGAAAGCGCATGACATACATCAAATGCCAAAGCGCCAGAAATACGGACAATTGAAACGCCCGCTTTTCCTTGCGCCGTAGCTAAAGCGAAAATTGTATCCATGAAAACACCCCCTTTCAGGGAACTGTTTATGTATTCATTGAATCAAAGAACTCGCTGTTCGTTTTGGTTTGCTTCAACTTGGAAATCAAGAATTCAACCGCATCCGTTGTTCCCATCGGGTTCAAGATACGGCGCAGAACGAATGTTTTCTGAAGATCAAGCTTATCAACCAACAGCTCTTCTTTTCGAGTGCCAGACTTAAGAATATCAATCGCCGGGAAGACACGTTTATCTGCAACTTTACGATCCAGAATAATTTCCGAGTTGCCCGTTCCTTTGAATTCTTCAAAGATAACTTCGTCCATACGAGACCCAGTATCGATCAACGCGGTCGAAATGATGGTCAAAGAACCACCTTCTTCGATGTTACGAGCCGCACCAAAGAAACGTTTTGGACGCTGCAAGGCGTTCGCATCGACACCACCGGTCAAAACCTTACCGGATGATGGAATGACGGTGTTAAATGCGCGACCAAGACGTGTAATTGAGTCTAGCAAAATAACAACGTCGCGTTTGTGTTCCACCAAACGCTTGGCTTTTTCGATCACCATTTCAGAAACAGCAACGTGGCGAGTCGCTGGCTCGTCAAACGTGGACGAGATAACTTCGCCTTTAACAGAGCGCTGCATGTCGGTTACTTCTTCTGGGCGTTCATCTATCAAGAGAACGATCAAATAGCACTCTGGGTGGTTCTTTTCGATGCTGTGGGCGATATTCTGCAAGAGAACTGTTTTACCTGTTCTAGGGGGCGCCACGATCAATGAACGCTGGCCTTTACCGATGGGTGCAACAAGGTCGATGATACGCGCAGAGCGATCTTTGACTGTTGGGTCCTCTATTTCCATTTTCAGACGTTCATCGGGGTACAAAGGCGTCAAGTTGTCAAAGGCAACCTTATGACGCGTCCGCTCTGGATCTTCAAAGTTGATTTTTGCCACATTCACCAAAGCAAAATAACGCTCATTATCATCTGGGGCCGTTATTACACCTTCGATTGTGTCACCAGTACGCAAAGAAAATTTGCGAAGCATATCCGGAGAAACATAAATATCATCAGGACCAGGCAAATAGTTTGCTTCTGGAGACCGCAAAAATCCGAACCCATCTTGCAAGACTTCTAGAACACCATCACCCGAAATTTCCCACCCTTCATCTGCGCGTTCACGCAAGATTTGGAACATCATTTCACCCTTGCGCATCGTGGATGCGTTTTCAATCTCAAGCTCCTCTGCCATGGAAAGCAAATCTTTTGGGCTTTTGGATTTCAAATCAGCAAGGTTTAGACGTTCAATAGTCATGCGTAGTCCTCAGGTGCCAAATAAATTGACGATATAAAATGGAGAATTTGGGCTCGGACGAGCTTGGGATTGGCATACGAGGTAATCGTATCAGAGTCAATAATTCTTAGAATTTAACGATAACAGAAAGAACAATAACAACCATAGCCAAGGTTGGGACTTCGTTCATAAGCCGATACTGGCGCCCAGTTAACGTATTTGACCCTGTTTCAAAATCTACGCGCTTGCGTCCTAGCCAGACGTGGAACCATGTCATAACCAGAATTCCAACAAGCTTGCTCCATGGCCAAATAGCAGACCAATCAATCACACCAGGAGTAATGACCATGATAACACCACACCCCCAAGCAACAAGCATTGCTGGGTGCATAATGAACCTAAAAAGCTTTTGTTCCATGATTTGAAAGGTCTGATCCAATTGATCACCAATTGTGGCTTTTTCAACGTGATAGACAAACAACCGAGGTAGGTAAAACAATCCAGCCATCCATGATAGAACAGCCATGACATGTAATGATTTAATCCAAGGATAAAGTATCAATAGAAAATCATACATTTTTGATCCTAGTGTTTCGTCGCATACTATATAAATAAATATATATATTTAAGAAAGATGATTATTTTGTAGGGATCAGCATTTCTGTGGATTAAATTTCCTACCCCAAGTTATCCACAATATTATGGTATTCAGCTGTTTTTTAAAATTGATTTAATATCAGGTACTTGGTTCAAAAAAATGTTCTAAAAATACCATAGTAGGACTAGTTATCAACCAAAGCTGGAACCAAAACTTTTCCTTTTCCACAGTGTATGAAACAAGGTATCTAACCTTGAAACAGGGGTGACATTATGGATAGCTTGAAAATGGTCAAGTTACGCACAGATCGCCCACGAGAACGTAAATAATTTATCCTCGGATTTATACACACGGACGAAAGTACATGTCACAGCCTATCATATTAGCTTCTGGATCCAAGATTAGGTCTGAAGTGTTAACAAATGCTTGCGTCGATCATGAGATTATCAAGCCGATGGTTGACGAAGATATGATCTTGCGGTCCTTGATAGCTGACAAAGCGCAGCCTAGGGACATTGCCGATACCTTGGCGGAATTTAAAGCCAGAAAAATTAGCGATAAGAATCCTGGTCGTGTGGTATTGGGGTGCGATCAAGTATTGGCAATAGACGGCCAAATCTTGCAAAAACCAACATCCAAAGACAATCTTAAAGAACATCTAAATCTTTTGAGTGGTCAGAGACATTTTTTGATGTCGGCAGCCGTCATTTACGAAGATAGCAAACCTGTTTGGCGTCATGTCGGTGTTGCCCGTCTTTATATGCGCGCGCTTTCTGATGCTTATATACAGGCTTATATTGATCGTAACTGGGATGAAGTGCAGTATTGTGTCGGTGGCTATCAGCTTGAAAAAGAAGGAAGCCGTCTATTTACTAAAATAGACGGTGATTATTTCGACGTATTAGGAATACCACTGTTTCAGATTGTGAATTACTTGGTTCTAAGAGGGATACTTAAGACATGACATTACCAAAAATTCCGTTGGTCGCTGTTTTAGGAAGCCCGATTGCACATTCTAAATCCCCGATGTTGCACGGGGCATGGTTAAAACAGCTTGGGCTCAAGGGGCACTATATCCCGATTGATGTTTCCATTGATGACCTTCCCGACGTATTAAAAATGTTGCCAAAAATGGGGTTTGTTGGCGCAAATGTTACGATTCCGCATAAACAAGCGGTAATGTCTTTAGCAGAGTCCATATCGGATCGCGCAGCTATCATTGGGGCGGCAAACACTTTGACGTTTCGCGACAGCGGTGGTTTCTTTGCTGATAATACGGACGGGTTTGGATTTATAGAAAATATTCGCCAATCAGAACCAGATTGGCAACCGAATGCTGGCCCGGCTTTGGTGCTTGGCGCTGGTGGCGCGTCGCGGGCAATTTTAGCGGCTTTGCTTGATGTTGGTGTACCTGAAATTATCTTGTCAAATCGAACGCGGGCACGTGCGGATCAATTGCGGGATGATTTTGGTGCCCGTGTAACCGTCGTCGATTGGGTCAAAGTCCCAAGTTATATCGAAGGTGCGCTAACGCTGGTTAATACCACGTCATTAGGCATGGAAGGCAAAGCGGACCTTACCCTGAATTTGGATGGATTGCGCCCAGAAACATTGGTTACAGATATCGTCTATACTCCGCTTGAAACGACATTGCTGAAAACTGCCAAGGCTGCCGGATGTAAAACAGTGGATGGTTTGGGGATGCTGATTTACCAAGCTGTTCCCGGATTTGAACGCTGGTTTGGACAGCGGCCTATTGTGGATGACAGCATTAGACATTTGCTTTTGTCATGACATTCAAGCTTGGGTTAACAGGGTCAATCGGCATGGGAAAGTCAACGACCGCCACGTTATTCCAAGCCGAAGGGTGTGACGTGTGGGATGCAGATGCTTGTGTTCATCACTTATATGCCAAGGGTGGCGCAGCGGTGGAACAGTTTCGCACCACCCTACCCCAAGCCATTGAAAATGAACACGTTTCAAGAGAAAAATTAAAACAGCTTTTGACCAATGATCCGTCATTGTTCAAAGTATTAGAAGACATTGTTCATCCGCTGGTCGCCGCAGATCGTACGCGTTTTATCGAAACCGCCACATCAGACATTGTGGTTTTGGATATCCCTTTGCTGTTTGAAACAGGCGGTAATGCTTTGATGGATGCTGTTGTTACTGTTTATGTAGACGCCAGCCTCCAAAAACAACGCGTTCTTGAGCGTGGCACAATGACCGAACAACAGCTAGACCAAATTTTAGCACGGCAAATGCCGATCCAAGACAAGCTTGCCCAGTCTGATTATAAAATTCACACAGATACGTTGGAACATGCGCGACAACAGGTTAAGGATATTCTTCGTACCATAAGAAAGACCCAATAAAATGCGCGAGATTGTTCTAGATACTGAAACCACAGGCTTTGATCCCGAAACAGGTGATCGGATTGTGGAAATCGGCGCGGTTGAATTGTGGAACCACCTTGCGACCGGTAAGACATATCACCAATATATCAACCCAGAACGATCTATGCCGAACGAAGCGTTTCAAGTCCACGGTTTGGGGGATGACTTCCTTCGGGATAAACCCGTATTTGCCGATATCGCTCAGGATTTTGTCGATTTCATTGCGGATTCCAAGCTTGTTATTCACAACGCGGCCTTTGATATAAAGTTCCTAAATGCCGAATTAAAGTGGGTGAAAAAGTCCCCAATTCCATGGGAACAAGCAATCGACACCTTGGCAATTGCGCGGCGGCGGTTTCCCGGGTCTCCTGCGTCATTAGATGCGTTGTGCCGTCGGTTCAATATCGACAACACATCACGAACATTACACGGCGCGTTGTTGGATTCTGAAATTCTGGCCGAAGTTTATTTGGAATTGGTCGGGGGAAAACAGCCTGATTTCGGGCTTAGCATGTCGCAGGGATCAAGTTCAGGGGATCATGGATCACCAGAAGCATGGCGACCAAGGCCACGCCCGATTGCATTGGCATCTCGGATCACAGACCAAGAAAAAGCGGCGCACCAAGATTTTGTAAAATCTCTTGGGGACGCCGCCTTGTGGAAAAAGTTTAGTTAGCTTTTTCTTTTGCCGCTTCTTCCGCCTGACGACGGGCGATTTCATTGCGATACAATTGCAAGAAATCGATGGTGTCTAGGTTCAAAGGAGGGAAGCCGCCATCACGTGTGATGTCATTCACGATGCGACGCAAGAATGGGAACAACATACGTGGGCATTCGATCAACAAAAACGGGTGAAGTTGGTCGTCGGGAACGCCAGTGATGTTGAAAATACCAGCATAGTCCAATTCCAAAATAAACAGCGGTGCGTCATTGGCTTTGGATTTTGAATTTACTTTTAGCTTAATTGCCACTTCGTATTGGTTTTCGGTTGCACGTTTCTTTGCATCCAAATTTACCTGAACTTGAACATCTGGCTGAACTTCGCCATCTGCGCCTTTTTGCGCAAGAATGTTTTCAAAAGACATATCGCGAATGTACTGGGCTAGAACATTCATGCTTGGTGTTTGTGGTTGAGCTTCTTCAGTCATCTCAATCTCCTAAAATTAATTTGCAAAAGGGTTAGCAGGTAAAATTGCTGACCTCAATCCTTAACGGTCGTCATTCACTCTTTGGTTGTGATCACGAATTTCCACGTAGTCACCGTCAATGACGTCATCTTGCGAAGACTGTCTAGGTCGGCCTTGGTCAAATCCGTTTGACCCCATCTGAAACGATGCGACTTTGATCCGAGCTTTTAGATAGTTAAATGCAAGAATGCGAAACGCAGGTGTCAACAATAAGAACCCGATCGCATCGGTGAAAAACCCCGGCGTCAATAGGAGCGCACCGGCCAAAAGGATCATCGCGCCATGTGCTAAAGGTTCCGTCGGATTTTCAAGGTTTGAAAAGCTGGATTGTAAGCTTGCCAATGCGGAAAGCCCCTGATTACGGACCAGCCACGTCCCCAAGATTGCTGTAAAAATAACAATGGCGAGGGTAGGAAATAGCCCGATTGCACCGCCAACTTGGATGAATAATCCGATTTCTATGACTGGAACAGCTATAAATAGTACTAAAAGCCACATAATGCTCTCCTAATTTTGTTGGCAAGGTGGACTTGCTATATGGTGTCACCTACATAGATAGGGAAGATGACTTTTGCTACCTTTGCCTGAAAAGAGGAAATTATGAACCTACAACTTTTGGTGCTTGCTGGAATTGCATTGTTTCTGATCCTGCGCCTTCGCAGTGTTTTGGGGACCCGTGATGGTTTTGAAAAACCAGTAAGCACAACGGCTCCACAGCAGCCAAAAGAGCGCGATTTCCGCGTTATCGAAGGTGGGCCCGATCATGATATCGTCGATCACGTCGAAGAAGGCAGTTCAAGCGCGCTTGCCTTGGCGGAAATGAAAAAAGCGGATTCCTCGTTTGGTGTTTCTGAATTTTTGGGCGGAGCCAAAAGCGCTTATGAAATGATATTTATGGCGTTTGAACGTGGTGATATTTCTGACATACGTTGGCTTTTGTCCCCTGAAATCGAAGAATTGTTTGACGCCGCGATTGCGGATCGCTCTGAACAGGGGCTGTCGATTGACGCGAATTTCTTGGGGTTCCGTGAAATCAAAATTGTTGATGCGGTTTTTGAGACATCAACAAAAGAAGCCGAAGTCACAATGTCGTTTACATGCGAACTGACATCCGTCGTGAAAAATGCCGCGGGTGAAATAGTCGAAGGGGATGCGAAACAAGCGAAAAAGAACAAAGATGTTTGGACCTTTGCGCGTGATTTTGGTTCGGATGATCTTAACTGGAAGCTTGTCGCTACTGGCGAATGAGATCAGCATTAAGTGTTTTGATACTATCGCTGTCGTCTTTTGCATTTCAGGCGACAGCGGACATTTCTGTAAAAGTACATAGTTTTAAAGATCTGAAATCTTGGGATAAGGATGATCATTCTTTGGCGCTTGAGGCGTTTAAAGAAACCTGTACCGACCTGACCGCCGAAGATTGGAAATCCATTTGCGCCGCTGCGTTTGATTTCAAAGATGCCAAGTTGTTTTTTGAAACGTTTTTCTTGCCTGTATTGATTTCAGATGGCGCAAATTCCAAATTCACGGGCTATTTTGAACCTGAATTGCCGGGGTCTTTGGTGCGTACTGATCGGTTCAAATATCCAATTTATGCAATGCCACCAGAAATCACGCCCGGCCAAACCTGGAAGACCCGGCGACAAATCGAAGAAGATAAAATCCTAGACGGACGCGGGCTTGAGCTTGCTTGGCTTGATGATCCGGTTGATTTGACCTTTTTGCAAATTCAGGGTTCAGGCCGGATCAGGTTGACCAACGGATCACATTTGCGCGTCGGTTATGGTGGTAAAAATGGCCATAACTACAATTCCCTTGGTGGAGAATTGGTAAAAAAGGGCATTTATGAACCGCATCAAGTTTCAGCAGCCGTTATTAAAAATTGGGTTAAACGCAATCCCAACGATGGCCGTGAATTGCTGTGGTCAAACCCATCTTATGTGTTCTTTCGCAAAGTCGAAGATGTAAAAGCGGATCAAGGACCGCTGGGGGCGATGAACCGATCGATTACTCAGGGCCGTACGGTGGCAATTGATCCGAACTATGTTCCGCTTGGCGCGCCTGTTTGGATAGAAAAGCAAGGCAAAAGCCCAATGCGCCGGCTTATGATTGCCCAAGATACGGGGTCAGCTATCAAAGGCGCGCAGCGCGCAGATATTTTTGTCGGTAGCGGTGCCAAAGCTGGTCGTCTGGCGGGCCAGATGAAAGACAGGGGATCGCTTTTTGTTTTATTGCCAGTTAAAAGGGCGATGTCCTTTTTAACTGAGCCTCTGGAATGACCCGTCGGAAACTTCGCGCAGATGAACAAGAGCTATGGCAGCAGGTTGCAAAAACCACGCGGCCTCTTAGTCCTATTCAAAAGTCTAGCGCGGCAGTATCAACCGTTAAGAAAAAGCCAATTCAGATCCAAGACCCATTTCGTCCCGAACCGTTTCAACTTGGGTCTAAGGCAAACTCACGCGTACCAGCATTTGATCTAAAGCCGGATTTACGTCAATCTGTGGCGTCACGTCCTGTGCAAATGGATCATAAAAGTTTCAAGAATATGAAGCGGGGCAAGTTGTCGCCTGAAGGCAAAATTGACCTTCATGGCATGACCCTCGCCCAAGCGCACCCGGCTTTGATCCGTTTTATCACGGGGTCGTTCGCCGAAGGAAAACGTTTGGTTTTGGTTATTACGGGCAAAGGTAAAAAATCCGAAGATACGGGACCCATACCGCAACAAAAGGGGGTTTTACGCCATCAGGTTCCCCAATGGTTACGCATGGCGCCAATTGGCCCGATGATTTTACAAGTGAGCGAAGCGCATTTGAAACATGGTGGTGGCGGGGCGTATTACGTTTACCTTAGGCGCCAACGATAAATACTTGTCCGGCTTCTGAAACACAGGTCACCATTGTTTGATCTGGACAATTCGCAAGTGCAGTTTTGATTTTTGACATTGGCAAAAGCGAAAACCCCGTGCTTAACCCATCCGCAAGTGTTGCTGAGGATGTTGTCACAGACACCGTGGACCATGGGGCAGGTGATGGGCCATTGGGATTTATCACATGTCCCTGTGTTGGGGTAATCATCATAGCCTTTGGGCTTGTTGTTGCGATGGCGCGATCCTTAAGCGTCAAGCGATGCACAAGACCATGTTCGGGATCAGACACGCCCATACTCCATGGGCCACCCAACCCATAGAATTCGCCCATGTTAATCAAAACTTGATCGAACCCATGGCTATAAACCAAATCTTTGATCACATCCGTTGCATAGCCTTGTGCAATTCCATTTAAAGTTAGGTTGACAGTATCGGGCAGATCTATGCGATCCGAGGCCATAGACACATCAGACCATTGACACTGGGGCAGGGTGGAATGATCTTGGCTAAGGGCGGTCCAAAGCGTCTGAACCGTGGGATCAAATTTACCCTGTGTCAGCGTGTTCACTTTGCTTGCCTGTTTCATTACATCATAAAACATTATACTCGGCACAATGTGCTTGCTGCGATTTAAGCGCGATATTTCAGAGCTGGGATCATATAGACTAAACGCAGCTTCGATTTCACGCAGCTTTAATATCACGGCTTGGATGATGGCATCGGCGCGTTTGGGGTGCGTGTGGAATGTCAAACTGACATCAGCACCCAAGGCAAATCCAGACCACGTAACAGGGGACGCCAAACCAGGGCTTGCCAATGCGCAAGCGGTTAGGGTTAAAAATCGACGACGCTGCATCAGGTTGCCTCCTGACTGCGATCAAGCCGCTTGGCAGCCAATATCAGCGGAACGCATTTTTCGGCACTGTCATGAATGGTCACACAGTCCAAACATTGGAAACATTCGGAATACTGGATTTCCCCTGATTTTTTGATTGCGCCATAGTTACATTTGACTTTGCACAATTGGCAGGGGGAACCACAGTCTTGGCGGCGCTCAATCCATTTACGACCACGCAATAGGCCGCCAATCGCCATGATCGCCCCCAATGGGCAAACATAACGGCAGAACCCTTTGAAAAGCATCGTTCCCAACACAAGCCAAAGCCCCGCATAAGCAACATAGTACCATTCTCGTACGAAATAGACGGTGATTGCGGTTTTAAACGGTTCAATCTCGGCAACTTTGTCAACGGAACCTGGGGCGATAACGACCGATAACATCATCCCGAACAAGAGTATATATTTCACCCATTTCAGCCGATCATCCCAAACCTGAGAGACGCGAATTTCAGGAAGGCGAAGCAACCGCCCCAAATGATGTGCGAATTCTTGAAGTGCGCCAAACGGACATAGCCAACCACAAAAAAATCCGCGCCCCCAAAGCACAAACCCCACAATTGTAAGGCCCCAAATCACAAGTGAAAACGGATCATACAGCAAAAATGTGTAGCTGCCTTGATCAATGGCTGTTCTGAATATGGCCATCACAGTCACAATAGAAAGCTGACCCTGACCCCACCACCCAATAAATCCAACGACACCTGCCAGTATTGCCAAACGAATGGGCGTAAAGGTTGTTAATCCCGCCAGCCAATTCATACGGAAAAGAAGCACAAAACCCAAAACGCCAAGGCCGACACACAGAGCAATTAAATCGGTTTGACGGTTCAATATTGCCTCTTTCCAAGGGGGAATGGGTTTGATCACTTTGGGCCGCTTAAAAAACCGCTCTTGGGGCGTGATCAACGCAGAAAGCGTGACCGTTCCAGTTTCGGGCTGAAACATGCCGTGTTCTCGAACGGCTGAAACATTTAGCGTCCACTCGGTTGCGGGATCAAACCCCAACCGCCGGTCTGTCCTTAGAATAAGGCTGGTCCCTTGGGGGATGTGATCTTGAAGCGATACATACAGATCGGAATCGCGTAGAGCGATTGGCAAACCACCTTGGTCTGCTGATAACCAGTCTGGCGATGTATTGCGTACAAATTCAGGGGATACCAACCCGTGCCTTCCTGTTTCAATAACCAATATCGGTTCGTCATAGGTCGAAATCGATAGAAAATGTTCCAATTCGTCAATGCCATCTTGATCCAAAACCGCCTTGGCAACGGATGGCGGACCAAGATCCACAACCCATAAATCAAGGTAAATACCGTCTGGATCATTGGTGGCTTCTGGATCGTCATCTTCCCAAAGTGTATCCCTAAAGGCGTCGTTTATTTCCTTGTTAGAGACTGTTTTCCGGGTCACAATGCCTTGGTCTATCATGTCTTGCCAAGTTAAGGTTTCTTGGTAATCAGGATCAGGAAATGCAGGGGGCTGCGTGTTAATGCCCTTCATTTTTTCACGGGCCACCTGAATTGTTGCGGCAAGGATAGATTCATGTGCGATACGAATACTTGCCGTTGCCTTGGTCACGCCATCTAAATAAACAAGCGCGCTACCTTCGCCTGCGCCTCCATAGGGGGTGCCGACGACAATCGAGCTTGAAATCGACAGCCCCCTATATTGTTCGAAAAACTTGTTAAACGGTGCTTCGCCAAGGCCCGATTTGAAAATAGGTTCGTTATGTTCAATTAATCTGGCGTCAATAAATTGCCCCTCAAGGTTCAATGTTACCAGAATATTGATCGGCGCGCCCGAAAATCCCGGCAAAGGAGCAAGGGGTTGTGTTTCAAATACATATCCGGCATCTGCACCGCCAGAATTCAAAAGGCTCCAGACTCCGTTGTCATTCAGGCGTTCCCCCAATGAAAATGGTGGCACGACGAGGTCGCGTAACGTGTCTTCGTCCAGCGTTTCAGAGGCAACAAAACTTGCCGAATATAGAACTGTCACCCAAGCCAGTAAATTTCGAAATAGCATCCACATGGAAAAACCCTAGCTTTGGATGCGGACTGAAAACATAGGACTTAGGTCGAAAGTTAGCCAAGCAGTCGTTGACATTATCGTCAGAGTTCGGCTGCAGTGGGCATATGCAAATGACGTTGTCGCGACTTCCTATTTTACTTTCATTACTGGCTTTCGGAGCCACATGGATTTTGTTGTCATATGCCAAAGGGGACACAAGCGTTTTACCGCAACCATGGCAAGTCTGGCACTCATTTGCTTATGAATGGTCTACTGGTGAAATGGGTGTTCATATTTGGGCGACATTGGTTCGTGTCGCGGTCGCGTTCATTATTTCTATGGGGGCAGGGACGGTTCTTGGGTACTGGCTCGGGCGTTCGCCAACTGTGAACCTATGGGCCAATACTTGGGTCGTCATTTTTCTAAATATCCCCGCGTTGGTGGTGATTGTGTTGTGCTATCTTTGGATCGGTCTGAACGAAGTTGCTGCGATTACGGCCGTATGTATCAACAAGACGGCGATGGTTCTGGTAATGATCCGCGAAGGCACGCAGACCCTAAGTAAGCCCCTTGATGAAATGTCCAAAGTGTTCGGAATGTCACGATGGCGGTCCTTGCGCTATGTGGTTGTCCCTCAATTAGCGCCCTATTTCTTTGCCTCTGCGCGCACGGGGTTGGCTGTCATCTGGAAGATTGTGCTGGTGGTCGAACTATTGGGCCGCAACAACGGTATCGGGTTTCAAATTCATATGTACTTTAGCCTATTCGATACGGCGACCGTTATGGCCTATGCCTTTTCGTTTGTGGGCATTATGTTGGTGATTGAATTCGTCGTGCTGAAACCGCTCGAAACGGTGGCAAACAAATGGAAAAGCACCTAAAGCGCAGTGCTTATAAACGATTTTAAGCTGTCCGGTGAGATCGGTTTGTAAAACAGCGTTAAATCCAAATTGTTACAGCTTTCCACAACTTCTTTTGATCTGTTTGCTGTAATTACTGCGGCTGGAATTTGGCCGAATGCGTCGCGTAATTTTTTAACGGATTGGGTTCCGGTTTCTTGGTTGTCTAGCTGATAATCGGCCAAGATAATATCGGGTGTTATATCAATTTCACGCAACAAAGCGATAGCTTCGCTGCCAGATGCCGCGGTCAAAACATCAATGCCCCATGTTTCCAATGTAATCGACAAAGCCGCCTGAAGATCCAAATCGTTTTCGATCAAAAGTACGATCATGTTCTGGAATTCTAACGTTGAAACGTGGCGGTGAAACTGAAGATGTGCTGCTTTGGATTTGTAGTCAATGTGGGTAAGGGGCAGTTCTACTTTGAAAACTGTTCCTTTTCCGACGGTAGACAAAATTTGCAACGGGTGGCTTAGCAAAGCGCAGGCGCGATCGACAATTGCCAAACCTAGCCCCATGCCTTCTGCGGCACTTGCGGATGCGTTCAAGCGTTGAAATTCCCCAAAAATAACGTCTTGTTTGTCTTCTGGAATCCCCGGCCCTGTGTCCCAGACTTCGATACGAAGCGATTTACCAGCCCGCCGAGGACCAACCAAAACACGCCCGCGTTCGGTATAACGGATGGCGTTGGCGATTAAATTCTGAAGCACGCGCCGCAGATATGTCGTATCACTTAGCACATACGCGTTGGTTTTGATCACGTGCAGCTCTAAGCCTTTTTGCAATGCCAGCGGCATAAATTCTTCTTCTAGCTGTTCAAGCATGACGCCAATTGGCACCGATCCAATATGAACAGAGGCCTGACCCGAGTCGAGTTTAGAGATATCAAGAAGCGCCTCTAGGATGTTTTCAACGCTTAACATGGCGCGATTGGCTTTCCCGACTATATCGCGCGCTGCTCGATCGCCAACCGTGCTTTCCAGTGACGCAAGATAAAGCTTGGCCGCTGATAGCGGCTGCAAAAGATCATGGCTGGCTGCGGCAACAAAACGGGATTTAGACGCATTGGCGCGTTCCGCATCGGAAAGCGCATCTTCTAATTCAAGGGTGCGTTCCAATACACGTTGTTCCAAGGTTTCATTGGCGTCATATATCGCACGGACAGCTTTGCGTTCTGACGAAACATCCGTAAACGAAATCACAAAGCCTTGGTCCGGCATTTCTTGGGCAAAGACGTCTAAAACAGTGTCTAATCCATGCGAAATTTCAAAAGAAAGCGGAAGCCTATCGCAGCCAAGTTCAACCCATTTTTGCAATTCATCTGGTGTGACACCTTTGTCAAATCGCACTTTTGTGCGTAGCCCACCCATCAAAGTAGCAAACAAAGTGCCCATGCGCGTTGTGCTGATGGATATCGGTAAAAGTTCGGCAATACGACTGTTCCAACCAACCAAACGCATTTGATTGTCGAAAATGCAAACACCTTGGTTCAAATGTTCAAGCGTTGCTCGGATCAAGCGGGCTTGATCATCTAGCATCTTTTCGCGTTCTTGCCGTTGCATACGCATGATGTCTGTCACATCGGTCTGAAGGATCGCGGTGCCTCCGTCCGGTGTTCTATGTTCGCTGACCTGAACCCATCGGTTCCAAATCATGCGTATGTTGATCATGACATGGTCTTGGTGATGTTGGGCCATCCGCTTTTCGGCCCATTCATCCGATCTTAGATCAGGGGGCAGTGATAAAAACGGACTTTGTGAAACCAGCGTTACATAGTCTTGGAACTTGAGCCCCGCGGCTAGGTGTTCATGCGTATCGGGCATGTGCATACCAAAGCGAGAATTGCACATAACCATGATGTCGTTCGCATCAAAAAGAGCAAAGCCTTCTTGGATCGCCTCTAGTGCATTAGCAAGGTTTGACCGGGCCGCTTCGGTTTCTTGGTTTGCTTTTGCAAGAGCTGCGTTTGACACGTTCAACAGATCAAGCGCATGTTCTAGGTCGCGGGTGCGGGCGGTGACTTCTTCTTCGAGCAAAGCGGCGCGCTGGAATTGTGCGTAAGCCGCGCCGGTATCATCCGTTGCTTGTTCCACGCGGTTCATGAGCGCTTCGGTTATGCGAAGCAATCGCTGTTTTTGCGCTTCTAAGGGTTCTTGGGGATCAAGAAGTGAAACTGTCATGGCGTTTCCTCGGGCGGATAGATTGCGACGCCTGTCATTGTTTGATTGACATGCATTGAATTGAATTGTTCCCCGTAGGTTGAAAACCCAATCACGTTGTTGTCGTGCATGGTTTTGGATAGGGCGCCCGTCATCTGTTTTTCCTGGGCTTCAAGGCGTCGTAAAATACAATCACAAGCTAAAATGGCATCTGGCTTTTTATGCTCTGAAAGCTTGGCAAATTCGGTCTGTAGGTGATCGTTCATATCCAAAGGTTCTGCAAGCGTTAGTACCAATCCTTCGTCGATTGCCGAGAAAAAGACCAAATCACCGTTATCCGCAACTTGTTGAATGGCGCGGACATGGTGATGCCCACCGATGCGCACCACAACTGGATGCGCTGCAAACGTAAAGGCCGTTAATTGTTCCGGGTCTTTGCCAAGGATCCTTGCATATTCGCGCGCGGCAGGGGCTGCATTGATTTCAGTCACGATGCGGTTATCGGGATCGGCCTTGGTTACGACCATGCGTTGATTGGTTGGAACAAGGTGATCTGTTTTGAACACTTTGATCGGACAGCTTGTGCGGAATTGGGTCAAGACAGCAGCAGAGCGATGGCGCTTGCCTTGGTAAAAGATGAACGTATTTTTGAATTCCACACCGTCTCCGGCCGATCCGCCAAACAATGGCACAGGACCAAGCCCAACGGACAAGCTAGATGTTATTTTGTCTTCTTGGCGCGATAATCCGTCAACAAGCAAAAAATTAAATTCATGGGTCCATTTGGGGTTGTGGATTGCCAAGCGTTTTCGATTGCGGATGATCCCGTCAATCATGTGTTGGCCGTCCATTTTATTGACGTCTGGGATGAAATTTAAACGTGCATCAAAGTGTGATTTTGGAAAGGCAACAGCGACAATATTGCGTTCACTGTATCCGTCACAGGTAATTTCCCCAGCCGTTGTACAGCCAATCACAGGTGTGTCGCCAAAAACATCAAAGCTGTGACCTTCGATCTTTGAAAAATCAGCGCAGGGCGCAATAAACAAGATAACAAGCGCAAAGTCATCAGATCCCAACGTTTTCAGAATTTCCGACACTGGGTCGTCTGTTGAGCAAGGAACATTTGCGGTCTTGATAATGCCAAGGTCACGCATTTTCGCAATATTAGTCATTCCGTCTGCGCCCATAGCATTTCCCCTCATAGCGTTGGGATATGCTATGATTGTTATGGTGTATCTTGCAAGACACTAGCAAAGCTTGTTTCTTTGGCAATCAACACAGCCTGAGTGCGGCTTTGCACGCCAAGCTTGCGCATTATCGCGGTCACATGTGCTTTGACGGTGGTTTCTGCAATCGACAGGTCATAGGCAATTTGCTTGTTAAGCTTGCCTTCACAGATCAGCTGAAGAATGCGCGCTTGTTGGTTGGTCAATGTTGCCATACGCGCCATAGTGTCATCACGATCAGGTGCGCTAATGTCGGTGTCACTTAGCAACACAAAGCCGTCTGGAATAAAGACATGCCCTTTTTGAACTGATGCTATTGCCGCGCTAAAGACGTCTCGTTTGCTATGCTTTGGGACAAAGCCGGCTGCCCCTGCTTTGATGGTGGATGTGATAACCCGGTTGTCGGCCATAGAAGACACCACAACCACAGGAACACCGGCCGCATTTCGCAAGCGGATCAATCCATCTAGCCCATCCACATCTGGCAAGTTCAAATCCAAAACAACCAAATCTGGCCGCCCCTTGGCTTCGAGTACCGCAAGCGCGTCTGACAAGGTCGCGGCGGTGTGGACAATTTTAATATCCGCCACTGCACATAATGTCATAGACAACGCGTCGCAAAAAAGAGGGTGGTCATCCACGATTAAAGCAGAGGTAAACTTGCGGTCGCCAGAGTCGGTCATATCAATTGTCCTTGATCGTCATAATTCATCGTATCAAATGCTTTTGGATTGATCACTAGGCCAAAGGTCTAAGTCACAAAAAAGGGGCCACCGTATCAGGCAGCCCCTTTTGGTGTTTGTAGGAGAGTTTAGTTAGACGCTAATTGCTTGGGCAAACGGAATGTCCAGAGCGTGCCACCTTGGTTCAAGAAGTTAACTTTCTTAGCAACTTCACCACCCCAAAGTGGAACCGCGCCACCCCAGCCGGAAATGATCGAAACATATTGTTCGCCATCTTGTTCCCAAGTGATCGGCTGACCGACAATGCCGGAACCGGTTTGGAATGACCAAAGCACGTCACCGGTTTCATCATCAAAAGCAATGAATTTACCTTCTGGTGTGCCTGTAAACACAAGTCCACCTGCTGTGGTCATAACGCCACCCCAAAGTGGTGCTTCGTTCTTGTATTCCCATTTGACTGTTCCCGTATCCGGATCCATCGCCTTGAGGCTGCCAATGTGATCTTCGTAGTTTGGCTTGATGGTAAAGCCAGATCCCAAATATGCGGCACCTTTTTTATAGGTGACAGGTTCGTTCCAGATATCCATGCCCCATTCGTTGGATGGCACATAAAAGTTCCCAGTGCGTTGACTAAACGCCATTGGCATCCAGTTTTTGCCCCCCAAGAAAGAAGGCGACGCAAAAATGGTTTCACCCTTTTTGCCATCCGCTGCATCCGCAGGATTTCCCGGACGGTTTTCTTCGACAAAGATTGGACGTCCGTTTTCATCCAAGCCAGAAGCCCAAGAGATGTCTTTTACAAATGGAACGCCGCGAACAAACTTGCCGTCTTCGCGGTTAAGGACATAGAAATATCCATTACGATCAGCTGTTGCATAACGCTTGTTGCCGTCGCGGTCTGTATAGGCCACAACTTCGTTTACGCCGTCATAATCCCAGCCTTCGCGCGGTGTCGTTTGGAAGTGCCATTTGATTTCACCTGTTTGTGGGTCAATCCCGATCCGCGATGCGGCATATAGGTTGTCACCTGTGTTGCCGTCGGTCGGTGTCCCCGCGTTGCGCAAGTGGCTGTTCCATGGCGCAGGGTTACCAGCACCGAATACCAACGTGTCGGTTTCAATGTCATAAGACCCACCAAGCCATGTTGCGCCGCCACCTGTTTTCCACATATCACCTGGCCACGTCGCGTTTAGTTCGCCCGTCATGGTGCTTTCTTTGCCATTAAGCGTGCCCATGTGACCTTCGATCACGGGACGTGTCCAAACGGTTTCGCCTGTTTCGGCGCTGCGTGCCTGAACTTCGCCAACGATGCCGAATTCGCCGCCAGAATTCCCAGTAATCACCAAGCCATTCACAATAAGCGGCGCAGCGGTATAGGAATATCCAGCTTTGTAATCGGCGATTTTCTTGTTCCAGACAACGTCACCTGTCTTGCGATTTAGCGCAACGAGACGCGCATCAAGCGTTCCAAAGATGACATTGTCGCCATAGATCGCTGCACCACGGTTGATCACATCACAGCATGGCAAAATGCCTTCTGGCAAGCGGGCATCATATTGCCATGCTTCTTCGCCAGTTTTCACATCAATTGCATAAATACGGGAATAAGACCCCGTGATATACATCATGCCATCATAAACCAGCGGCTGCGTTTCTTGACCGCGCTGCTTTTCACCACCAAGGCTAAACGCCCAAGCAGGAACCAGGTTTTTGACGTTCTCTTTGTTCAAGGTGTCCAGCGGACTATACCGCTGAAGGTGGCGCCCCATTCCATTGGTTACCACCTGTGAAACATTCGTTTGATCGTTCTTTAGGTCATCTTCTGTGACCCCTGCATATGCTGAACTTGTCGCAAATGCGGTTGCCAAAATGGCCGCTACAAAACGGTTCATTGGCGCCCTCCCTATTTTTGCTTCGTTGTAGGACTCACCACAGAGTTGTGGCCGAGCTGTGGGCATTATCTGCGTCAATCTGTCGTTGGGGAATTGCACAATGGTCGTACGACCCTAGGAAACAAGATCGTTCTTTGGTCGTATTTGTGAATTTCAATCCCATGATACGGTGGCCGAAAAGGGAGAGAAATTTATGAAAATGAATAAAAATCTGTTTGCTATGGCAACGGCGATTGTGTTCTCGGCAACGCTGTCCTTGGCTGAAACGCCAGTGATCAAAGCGGCTGTTTTGAAATTTGGAACCGTGAATTGGGAACTGACCACGATCAAGAACCAAGGCTTTGATACTGCAAACGGATTCTCGCTTGAGGTCAATGGCGTCGCAGGCGGACCTGCCGCGCAAGTTGCATTTCAAGGGGGCGAAGCAGATGTGATTGTCACAGATTGGCTATGGGTTGCGCGTCAGCGCGCTGCGGGCAAAGACTATGTGTTCTTTCCCTATTCCAAGGCTGTTGGTTCGGTCATGGTTGCGGGGGACAGCCCGGCCAAAACTTTGGCCGATTTGAAAGGTGAGAAAATTGGAATTGCAGGCGGTCCTTTGGACAAAAGCTGGTTGATCTTGCGCGCTTATGCCGAGCAAGAATATGGTATGGACCTAAAGGCATCAACAGAACAGGTGTTTGGCGCGCCACCTTTGATCATGAAATCCGCTCTTCAGGGGGAAACACAGGGTGCCATCAATTTCTGGCATTACCTTGCCAAAATGGAAGCCGCAGGAATGCGTCCCTTGGTATCGGTTGGGGATGCCGCCGTTGCCTTGGGGCTTGATCCTGACACACCCCTATTGGGATATGTTTTCAAAGGTGACTATCTTGCCAAGCATCCAGATCTAGTTTCTGGACTGGCAAAAGCATCGCGATCAGCCAAAGATCTTTTGGCGACGGATGACGCCGCTTGGGGAGATTTGCGTGCATTGATGAAGCCCGCCAATGATGCGGAATTTACCGCATTGATCGCAGGGTTTCGGGAAGGTATCCCGACACAATACGATGTTAACCACGAGGCTGCGAATAAAATGCTGACATTGATGTCTGACCTTGGGGGACCTGAATTGGTGGGCGACGTGTCTGCCGTGCCTGATGGGCTTTTTATCAATCCGGTCAAATGACGGTAACACCCTTGGAAAACCCTGTTTTGGATCATAAAGCGGCGCGCAGTGCATTGCGCGTCGATCTGCGATCAAAATCATTCGCGGATCAGGACATTTTGCGCAGTGTTGCATTTGATCTATCCCAAGGGGAAACTCTTGTACTTTGTGGGCCTTCAGGAGTCGGAAAATCGACACTGTTACGGGTGATTTCGGGGTTGGACCAAGATTATGAGGGCACTATCGACATGCAAGGAACCCTGTCGATGGTGTTCCAAGAGCCAACACTTTTGCCGTGGGTTACAGTTGCTCAGAACCTGACCTTAACCACCGGGGCAACAGACGGCGATGTTATGGACATGTTGGCGTCAGTGGGGTTAAGTGAAAAATCATCGGCTTATCCTAACGATCTGTCATTGGGTCAACAACGTCGCCTTGCCTTGGCACGTGCGTTTGTTGTGAAGCCCGATATTTTGCTGATGGATGAACCGTTTGTTTCGCTTGATGCGGCACTTTCTGACGAAATCATGAGCGTTTTTGAAAAACTGCGATCAGACACAGATGTGGCTACGATCCTTGTTACGCATAGCGCAGCCGAAGCAGACCGGCTAGGTGACCGTATTTTGACCCTAGAGGGTGCGCCGGCGACGATTGTTGGTTAGAACATTGGGGCATAGCGCCAATTGTCAGCATCCGGGGTGATTTCATCCAGATCGTAATCCGCCGAAACGAGACGCTGGGCAATCTTAAGGCCGTCTTTGGCCGCTTGATCCACCCATTTTCGTCCTTGCTCGGCGTCCATCGACACACCATGACCGCGCATAAGATCAATGCCATAGTTGAATTTTCCGACTGGATCCCCCGCCTCGGCCGCCTGCCGATCCCATTCAGCAGCGCGATCTGGATCGTAATCGCCCCCGAATGAATTGGTATCCATATAGCTCATCCACGTCATGGCGGCAGTATAGCCTGCTTTGGCACAGGCTTCGAACACTGTGCGTGCAGGGGAATGGCGTCCGGATTTGGTCAACATATATCCTGATGCGCAGGTGGTCATGTCAACTTTGCCCGTTTCTGCATTTTCCAAAACGCGCCCCAAGGTCATTTCATCGGGGTTGGTTGTGCCATACTGTGCCAGATCTTCTGCGGCCAAAGGCATGCCCGTCAATAAGACGCATGATATGATCAAAAATGCTTTCATTCTTTGAAGGTAGCACAATCATGCGTTAAAATCGACTATCTCAAGGTCGTAGATTTACGATTTGCTTTTCATCATGCCGCGGGCTGGATCATAGCCCCATATTGCTCCGATCATAAATACAGCCGAGGCGGAAATACTTATCGCGGCGGCACCTGCATTCGGTTGCAAATAAAGTGAAAACCTTATGAATTCAACGCCGTAGGTAAAGGGGTTTACCGCACAGATCCAATACAAAACAAGCGAACTTTCTGCCATTTTCCAAAGCGGATAAAGTGCCGAAGACAAAAAGAACATTGGAAAGATCACAAAGTTCATTACCCCAGCAAAATTTTCCAGCTTTCTAATAAGCGAGGAAAGAGCCAATCCCAATGCGCCCAGCATCAATCCTACCACGATGAGGGCAGGCAAAATGGAAATATACCCCCAGACCGGAAAGACAGTCCCAAAGCAAGCAGCGATTGCCAAGAAGCAGTAAACCTGAAGGATGGAAATAGACGTTGATGCCAATAGCTTGCAAGTTAGCAACCACCAACGTGGCAAGGGGGATGTTAACAACAGCCGCATTGACCCCATTTCACGATCATACACCAAGGAAAGCGACGATTGCATTCCATTGAATAGCATAATCATGCCGCAAAGCCCGGGCACGATGTAAACTTCGTAGGTTATGTAGGTTTCATAGGGCGGCGCGATTGATAGACCAAGCGCGGCACGAAAGCCCGCAGCAAACACCAATAGCCAAATCAGCGGTCGCACCAAAGCCGCAACAAAGCGTTCCCTTTGCTGCACAAACCGAAAAGCTTCGCGTTTGATAATCGCATTCAGAGCAATAAAATAAATCATTTGGCCCCGCTTGTTTGAGCAATGAAATAAGAGGCAAGATCATGCTCTTTGCGGATATCGCCACATATGCCATCATCCACTATTTCGCCCTTGTTCAGGATAATCAAATGATCAGTGTCCCGAACTTCATCCGCTAAATGCGTCGCCCAAAGAACGGTTATACCATGCGTTTCAGCTAGGTCATGGACATGGTCGGTGATCGACGCGCGGGTCTGCGGGTCAAGTCCCACAGTTGGTTCGTCTAACAATAAGACAGATGGATTATGGATTAAACTGCGCGCAATTTCCGCACGTCGTCGATGCCCTCCGTTTAATTTACGGACCGTTTCATTGGCGCGTTCTGACATGTTCACTTGTGCTAGGACCTGAGCAATGCGCGCATGTGCGGCTTTGCCCGAAATCCCTTGGAGTGCGGCGAAATACCTAAGGTTCTGATTCACCGTTAGGTCCATGTCCAACGTGAGCTGTTGAAACACAACGCCGATTTCACCAAGTGCCTTTCGCGGATTGTGGTCTAGGGAATGGCCCGATACCGAAATAGATCCCTCTTGCGTCACAAAAAGACGCGTCAAAAGCGCGTATAGCGTGGATTTTCCTGCGCCGTTTGGCCCCAAAAGAGCGGTAAACGTACCGCGTGGTATCGAAAAAGACACGTTTTTCAGGGCAACCTTATCACCATATGCAAACGAAAGGTTTTGAATATCTAGCCCTGTCATATGCAATCCTTAAGGTTTTGTTGCCGCACCCCAAGGGTAGCGCCCAACTTTGATGGATTTCAATGCTTTTTGAGCAGCAACATCGATCACGGTCACGTCGCCTGATACACCATTTGTTGTGAACAATAGGCTATTATCTGGTGAAAATGTCATGTGCCACACGCGACGACCGACCAGGATGTAATCAGTTACTGTAAAGCTGGCAACATCCACCACAGCAATATGGTTTGAAGGCCCAAGCGCAACAAACGCAGTTTTTTGATCTTGGGTTAGTTTAAATCCTACGGGTTGAATGCGATCTGGATGCACACCCTTTACGTCAAAGGATATTTTGGTTTTTTCGGTTTGGGTCGCAACATCAAAGATCGTGATCGTCCCCCCGATTTCTGAACTGACCCATAATTCGGTCCCATTGTTTACGAACTCTGCATGTCGTGGTCGTGCATCGACTAACGTGTTGGCAAAAAGCTGATGTGTTTCCGTATCAATCCAATGCGCCATATTTGTTGTTTCTGACGTTGTGATAGCAATTTTTCCGTCGGGGGAAATTGCCATGCCTTCGGGTTCAACGCCCACATCGATCTGAGCAATGACTTTGCGATCGACCGTATCAACCACAGTGGTAATCGCGTCATCTTCGTTGGCGATATAAAGATGGCGGTTGTTGGGGTGCAACGCAAATTGTTCGGGGTCTTCGCCAGATGGCAGGTTGTGGAGGATCTTGCCCGTGGCGACATCAATGACTTGGACCGTATCGCTGTCTGACGCACAGACATAGACGAGACTGTAGTCTTGTGAAAAAGTAATGCCGCGGGGACGCTCGCCTGTTGGTATGGTTCGTGTAACTTCTAATGTATCGACATCGATGACGCTAATGCTATCGTCTTTTTCGTTTGTGACCCAAATTTCGGCGGCGAAAGCTGGTGATGCGATAAGGCACGCTAAAAGGGCAATTTTTTTCATTTTTGATCCTTAAATTCTGTACATTGGCTTTCTGCTAGATCAAGCCCGAGTGTATCAAGTTCGTTCCTTTGATGCAGAAAACCATCTAGCGGCGCCTGAGACACCAATGCGTTTTCTGACACAACTGGAATGGGTTGGCGAAGCTGACCGTTCCATGTGCGAAATGACAACGGTCGCCCTTTGAATCCGGCAAGCTTGAAGTCATCCGAAAATATATAACCACGCAGAACATTTGGATCCGCCGAAGTGGTGCGTGTTACGGCTTCTCCGATGACGCGCACTGCTGTCCATGCGGCATAATCTTGGTCTTTCATTGATCTGGTGCCAAGTTTGTCAAACCGGCTTTGAAGTTGCGCAGCGCCCCATTGTTCCACGGTGCGATCCCATGCCAAAGGTCGCAATCCTTCGCTGCCTGCAATAGGACGGGCAAGCCAAGTATTATAGGCAACATAGCGGCCGAAGTCATGTACTTCATCCGCGACAATCAATACATCGTGATCCTTGAAACCTTGGGTGAAAATTGGAATTTCACTTGATGCGGTACGTCGCATATCTGCGTCAAACACCCATTCTTTTTCTGAACGTAATCTTAATCCAAACTTCTTGATAGACCCACGCACTGCATCAGCAAAGGCGCGATCCGTGGGAAACGTTCCATAAATTAGCGCGACATCTGTCCAGCGCTTTTTCAAGAGCGATTGCATCAATGCATCCGCCCGCATCGCATAGGATGGAATGGTGTGTAAAACATTGGAACGGCACTGCTGATCCCTTAGATGACCATCTTGCGCCGCAATATTGAACAAAATTTTGCCTTGCGCAGAGGGGGTGTCTGCTAAATCCAGAAGCTGGTCCGCAGTGACATTTACCAGGATATAGTCAGCAAAGGTCAGGGCCTTGTCGAATGCGGGCATTGGGTCTTGGTCGTGATCAACAATAAATGCCTCAAGGGTATAATCTTGCCCCAGAAATTTGCCCGTTGTTTGGTTGTCGGATATGCCAAGCCGCGCACCAGATAACCCAAGGTCCACCGGAATTGGATCAAGGTTCGATAACACAGGCGGCGCTGGGCGTGTTATTTCAAAATATGCGATATTGACGTTGATATTCGCCGATGCAGCACTTGCCGTAAGCATAATGCACATCAGTAAAAGTTTAAACATTCCCCACCTTTTTCACTAAATAAGCCACTTGAGTTTCAGGGGTGCAATCCTACTAAAGTCCTGTTTTGTCCAAATTGGCACAAAGGTCGAATATGAGGCCATAAAGATTGCCGCTAAGACTGAGGTAACAGAATTTAAAGGAGGACCCCTAATGCAATATGTGCGGGCTTTGGCTTTGGGAATGACATGTGTTGCTGGAATGGCGTTTGCACATGGCGACGTTGCACCACAACCGGTAAATACGGATGCGCTACCAGACGTAGGAGAAGAGTGGTTAACCGAGAACCCTTTTCGCGCAGACAAAGTTGGCGAAGAAGTTTGGAAAACCGCGCTTGAAATTGGGGACTCTGGGTATAATCAAAACTGCGCGCGGTGCCATGGCTTGGGTGTTGTTTCAGGCGGTCTTGCACCAGACCTGAGATACCTCGAGGCAGAAGAATATGGTGATGAATGGTTCGTCGAACGTTTCCGTCATGGATACACGCAAAATGGCGTCACCAAGATGCCAGGTTTCGGCGATCTGTTGGGGCAAAAGGCAGCTTGGGCCATTCGAACATATGTGGAAACGCGTCCTGACGATGGGGCCTTGGATGAATTTTCCGACCGCTTAAAAGAAATTCGTGATGTTCTGGCAGCCGAAGACATTGCAGACGTCGCAGCTTTGCAATCGGAACTTGCCGAAATCGCAGCTCAAGTCGCAACCGCGTCTGGGGCACCCGTTGCGGATAGCGTTGCTTATCGTGCTGCGAATTTGATCCTTGGCGATGCGCCGAATTTTCACGAAGCAGCAAACCAGTTGACAATCGGGCTTTCTGCTGCGGAATAATAGCAGCATGAAACAAGTCTTTCGCACATTGGTTTACCTATGCCTATCGCTAACGCTGTCCGGCGCAGCGTGGGCGCGGTGCGAAGGATATGTTCCCCAGGAAAAGCCGCAAAACGCATCTCGCGATATCGTTGGGGCGGATTTGGACGCGATCATTGATCGTGGCTATATTGATTTCGCCTTGTACGACGACTTTGCGCCTTGGTCGTTTGTCGAGAATGGTAAAATTACAGGAATAGATGCGGATCTTGCACGGCTGATTGCGCGTGATTTTGGGGTCGAGGCACGGCTACGTTTGGTAACGGCAGGCGAAAACCTTGATGCTGATTTGCGAAATTGGGTTTGGAAAGGCCCCGTTGTTGGCGGAAAAGTTGCGAATGTCATGATGCACGTTCCCTACGACAGCGAATTTGCCTGCCGCATAGAGCAGGTTGTTTTTGGCGGTCAATATCATGTCGAACAAATGGGCATAGCGTTTCGCAAGTCTGATTATCCAGATGACAAACCTATTCCTGCTTATTTCCGGTTTGATACTGTGGCTGTTGAAAACGACTCGATTGCGGACTTCTACTTGTCTGGACTGGCGGGGGGGCAATTGTTGAATAACATTCATCGCCACGCCAGCACGGCACAGGCGATGTCCATGCTTCAGAACGGTGACGTGATGGCGGTTATGGGGCCGTTGGCACAGTTAGAACATGGACTTACATCTGAATTAGATGTTCACACACCACCTTTGCCGGGGTTTGCTGTTGGAAAATGGACTGTTGGTGTTGCGACACACTTCGCGTACCGTCCATTAGGATACGCAGTAGATGACGCAATTTTTGCCGCCCTGCAGGACGGTAGATTGAATGAAATATTTGCCAAATACGGGGTCACACTGTCCCCGCCCACGTTACGGTGACTACGCCCTTGGTCTTATGGAACTGATCGTGGTTTGTCGCTTAGCATGTACTTAATATTGGAGCTTTTGAATGAACCTATCTGATTCTAAACTCATTGCAGCTGACCGCGAAACGGTCTGGCAAGCATTGCTGTCTTCTGACGTTTTAAAGGAATGCGTTCCGGGATGTCAGGAAATGTCAGGATCGCCCCAAGATGGGTTCGAAGCGACAGTTGTCCAAAAGGTCGGGCCGGTCAAAGCCACCTTTAAAGGTAGCGTAACTGTATCTGATATCGTCGAAGGCACCAGCCTTACCTTGACCGGAGAAGGAAAAGGGGGCGCTGCTGGGTTCGCCAAAGGGGGCGCAAATGTATCCCTGAGCGAAGAAGAAGGCGGTACGCGTCTTTCTTATGATGTCGAAGCCAAGGTTGGTGGCAAGTTGGCCCAACTTGGCAGCCGAATTATTGACGGCTTCGCCAAAAAAATGGCGGATCAATTTTTTGAAACTTTCCGCGAGGTCGTTGAAGGCCCCGCAGAAGACACAGAAGACACGTCATCCGATGCCGCGCCCAAGAAAAAAGGCTGGCTTCGGAAATTAGTGTCCAACGAATAATAGATTTTCTAGGGAGGAAAACGATGGCAAAAGTATCAATGACAGTAAACGGCAAGACCGTTTCGGGAGAAGTCGAAGGGCGTACCCTTCTTGTTGACTTTCTCCGAAGTGATCTTCGCTTAACAGGGACGCACGTTGGTTGTGATACCAGCCAATGTGGTGCGTGTACGGTTCATGTTGATGGCATTGCAGTCAAATCTTGCACTATGCTTGCCGCAGAAGCAGATGGCGCGCATGTCGCAACGATCGAAGGTCAAGCCGCAGCAGACGGCACTTTGAATGCGCTCCAACAGGCATTCCAAGATCACCACGGTCTTCAATGCGGGTTCTGTACGCCCGGTATGGTTATGGCAGCAGCAGATTTGTTGAAAAACAACCCAAAACCATCAGAAGCCGAAGTGCGGCACCATCTAGAAGGCAACATTTGCCGCTGCACTGGATATCACAACATTGTCAAAGCAATCATGGCGGCCTCTGGTCAAGACGTAAGCCAAATTGCAGCAGAATAAGAGTGGAACACCACATTTAGGGAGGAATTAACATGCCCAAAGACAGCGGCATCGGCGCCAGCTCAAAGCGTCGTGAAGACGTCCGGTTCCTGACCGGCAACGGTAATTATACCGACGACATTAACATTTATGGCCAAACACACGTGTATTTCCTACGTTCGGACGTAGCGCATGGCCGTATCAAAAACATCGACACATCGGCGGCAGAAGCCATGCCCGGTGTCGTTCGCATTTTCACAGGTGCCGATTTCGAAGGTATCGGCAGCATTCCCTGCGGATGGCAGATTACTGACCGTCATGGACAGCCGATGCAAGAGCCTGCACACCCGGTTTTGGCAATTGGCAAAGTGCGCCACGTTGGTGATCCAATCGCTGCGGTCGTTGCAGAGTCACTTGCCGAAGCGCGCGACGCTGCAGAGGCATTAAATGTAGACATCGAAGAATTGCCAGCCGTCGTTGACATGAAAGCCGCCGTCAAAGATGGCGCAACCAAAGTGCATGACGATCTGACATCGAACCTATGCTATGACTGGGGCTTTGTAGAAGACAACAAGGGCGCAGTTGACGAAGCAATCAAAAGCGCAGCGCATGTGACAACGTTGGAATTGGTTAATAACCGTTTGGTTGCAAACCCAATGGAACCGCGCGTTGCCGTTGGCGATTATAATCGTTCCAACGATGAACACACGCTATACACAACCTCACAAAACCCTCATGTGATCAGGTTGCTTATGGGTGCATTTGTTTTGGGCATTCCTGAACACAAGTTGCGCGTTGTTGCGCCTGATGTGGGTGGTGGTTTTGGTACCAAGATCTTCCATTATGCAGAAGAAGCATTTTGTACCTTTGCAGCCAAGGCAGTAAACCGCCCTGTGAAATGGACAGCAAGCCGTTCCGAGGCGTTCATGTCGGATGCGCATGGTCGTGACCACGTGACCAAGATCGAATTGGCATTGGATGCGGATAACAACTTTACGGCTGTACGCACGGAAACATATGCAAACATGGGCGCGTATTTGTCCACATTTGCCCCATCTGTTCCGACATGGTTGCACGGCACATTGATGGCGGGGAACTATAAAACGCCATTGGTTTATGTGAACGTTAAGGCCGTATTTACAAACACAGTTCCAGTTGATGCCTATCGTGGTGCAGGTCGCCCCGAAGCCACGTATCAGCTAGAGCGCGTGATCGATAAAGCGGCCCGCGAATTGGGCGTTGATCCGATTAAATTGCGTCGTCAGAACTTTATCACCGAATTCCCATATGCAACGCCTGTTGCAGTGGAATATGATACCGGTGATTACCCCGCGACCATGGACAAGCTCGAAGAGATCGCCGATCTGTCTGGTTTCGAAGCACGTCGTAAAGCGTCAGAAGCCAAAGGCAAATTGCGTGGTTTGGGCGTGAACTGCTATATCGAGGCTTGCGGGATTGCGCCGTCTAACCTTGTGGGGCAACTGGGCGCGCGTGCGGGTCTGTATGATGCAGCCACAGTGCGCGTAAACGCAACTGGGTCAATTAGTGTGATGGTCGGGGCGCACAGCCACGGTCAAGGTCACGAAACGGCGTTCCCACAGGTTGTCGCAGAGATGCTTGGCATTGACGAAAGCATGATCGACATCGTGCATGGTGACAGCTCTAAAATTCCGTTTGGTATGGGAACATATGGGTCTCGTTCGATTGCGGTCTGTGGATCTGCTATGGTGCGCGCCACTGAAAAGATCATCAATAAAGCCAAGAAAATCGCATCTCATTTGCTAGAAGCATCAGAGGCGGATATCGAGCTTAAAAATGGTCAATTCACAGTCGCAGGTACGGATAAATCCGTTGCTTGGGGTGATGTAACCTTGGCGGCTTATGTGCCGCATAACTATCCACTCGAAGACATTGAGCCAGGCCTTGAAGAAACGGCCTTTTATGATCCATCCAACTTTACCTATCCTTCAGGCGCCTATGCTTGCGAAGTCGAAGTTGATCCAGACACAGGCAAAGTCACAATTGAACGGTTCTCTGCTGCGGATGATTTCGGAAACGTGATCAATCCGATGATTGTAACGGGTCAGGTTCATGGCGGTATTGGCCAAGGTATCGGTCAAGCTTTGCTGGAAAACTGTTCCTATGATGAAAACGGTCAATTGCTTAGCGCGTCCTATATGGATTATGCAATGCCGCGCGCATCGGATGTACCTTTCTTTACAGTGGATCATTCATGCCAGACACCCTGTACGCACAATCCATTGGGCGTAAAGGGCTGTGGCGAAGCAGGTGCAATTGGATCGCCACCGGCTGTTGTAAATGCTGTTGTTGATGCTTTGCAATCTGGTGGTCATAAAAACGTAACCCATATCGATATGCCTTGTTCGCCTTCGCGCGTCTGGGCTGCGATGAACGGATAATCGGAGGGATTTACTATGTATAACTTTGACTTTGAAAAACCTTCGACTGTTGCTGACGCGGTTGCTGCTTTGGCAACCGAAGAAGCACAGCCATTAGGGGGCGGACAAACATTGCTTCCGACTATGAAGCAGCGTTTGGCAAGCCCGTCCAAATTGGTCTCTTTGACAGGCATCGCCGAAATGAAAGGTGTCTGTAAAGGGGATGATGGTTCCGTATGCATTGGTGGGGCAACCAACCATGCAACGGTCGCAAGCGAAGCCGCGTCACAGTATCCCGCTTTGGCGGCGCTGGCTGGCGGGATCGGTGATCCGGCAGTGCGTAATCGTGGGACAATTGGGGGGTCTTTGGCCAACAACGACCCTGCAGCTTGCTACCCATCTGCGGCTTTGGCATCAGGTGCGACCATTGTCACCAATTCACGGCAAATTGCAGCGGATGATTATTTTCAGGGTATGTTTACAACAGCCTTGGAAGAAGGCGAAATCATCACAGAAGTACGGTTTCCAGTACCTGAAGTGGCGAACTATCAAAAGTTCGAGCAGCCCGCATCTCGGTTTGCATTGGTGGGAGTCTATGTCGCCAAATACGCGGACGGTGTTCGTGTTGCGGTAACAGGTGCATCTGAAAGCGGTGTTTTCCGTTGGACTGAAGCAGAGGCCGCGCTAAGCGGAAACTTTAGTGCGGATGCAATTGATGGTCTAAGTGTGTCGGCAGATGGCATGATTGGGGATTTGCACGGAACAGGTGCCTATCGTGCGCATTTGGTGAAAGTTCTGACCAAGCGCGCGGTTGCGGCTGCAAGCTAAGGTTTTATTGACACGATTATCAAAGCCCCCTCGTGCAGGGGGCTTTTTCATTTAGGGCGTTGCCCTCTTGGCCGGTGGCCAATTCACCCAGGATATTTAGAAAAAGAAGAATTTTATGATGTCTGTTTTCTGTGTTGTGATGAGTTAGATTATTCTGAAATATTTGGAAGCAGTTTCAGGCGCAGTTGATCGAAATTGTCGAAGTGCCAGCAATCTGTAAAATAGCTGTCAGGATTTTTGCGATATCCGCCTGTGAAGAAGGCAAAAGGGACATTGGCGTTTTGTGCGGTCGCATAGTCAACTTCGCTGTCGCCAACATAGAGGATGTTGGTTTCACCAAGTTGGTTGATGACCGCGTTTAACGGTGCTGCGTCTGGTTTCCGAGTTGAGAGGCTATCCCCACCGATGATCACGTCAAAAAGGCGCATAATGCCAAAGTGGCGCAGGATATCGCAGGCAGGAGCATGGGGTTTATTCGTGCATATTCCCAGTTTGATGTCAGCTTCTTTCAGGCTATGGAGCAGTGTTTCTACGCCCGGATAAAATATTGTTAAGTCGCAGCTGGCTTTGTTGTAGTGCCCAGTCATCGCATCGAGCATTGCGGTATGATTGGATTGATCAATCTCACAGTGGTCCAAGATACGTTCCACCAGTTTGGGGATACCATTACCAATGAATGATGTGATCGTTGCCAAACCAAGGGGGGCTTTCTCCACATCAGCAAGCATTTTGTTTGCGGCGGCTTGGATGTCTGGTGCGCTGTCGATCAATGTGCCGTCTAGGTCGAAAATAACAGCCTTCATTCGTTCAGTTTTTCCATTTGATCGAACAGCCCATAGACAGGACTTGTTTTTCAGGACCAGAGCCTGTTTCTGCGACTTTGCGCATTGCGTCAACGAGGTCGCGCTTGAGGTCTGGGGCTGCAGGATTAAGACCTGCTGCATCTAGACGACCGCGATATTGAAGCTTTAAGTCTGCATTGAACCCAAAGAAGTCCGGTGTACAGGCGGCATTGTATGCGCGCGCGATGCTTTGGTCGTGGTCATGTAAATAAGCAAAAGGAAATTGGTGTTCGATTGCTAACTTTTGCATGTTTTCAAAGCTATCTGCTGGATATGTAACGGCATCGTTGGAATTAATTGCAACCAATGTAATTCCAATATCAGAGAGGGTTTTCGCATCCATGATGAGCCGGTCCAAGACAGCCAGAACATAGGGGCAGTGGTTGCAAATAAACATAACCACCGTACCATTTGGTCCGGCTATATCATCAAGCGATACCCATTTTTGATCTGTTGATTGCAGCGTAAAATCTGGTGCGTTCCATCCAAAGTCACAAATGGGAGCTGTCATCGCCATGTTCAGTCTTGTGTTGAGGCGCGGATTGCGCGGATATTGTCACCATAGACGGCTGGATTATCGACGGAACCGCCACGGAATACTGCGGAGCCTGCAACCAATACATCTGCACCGGCCTTGGCCATGAGCGGAGCAGTTGTTGGGTCCATACCACCGTCAATTTCAATATGGATAGGGCGGTCGCCGATCATTGACCGCAAGCGGCGCACTTTGTCGGTCATGTCGATGTATTTTTGACCCCCGAAACCGGGGTTTACTGTCATGACACAGACCAAATCCGCAAGATCAAGCAGGTGTTCTATTGCATCGGCTGGTGTGCCCGGATTCAAAGCAACGCCAGCCTTCATGCCTGTACCGCGAATAGCTTGCAAAGTGCGGTGAATATGTGGACCTGCTTCGATATGCGCCGTGAGAATGTCCGCGCCGGCATCGGCATAGGCGTCGATGTAGAGATCGACAGGTGAAATCATCAAATGCACATCCATCACCGTTTTCACATGTGGACGGAATGCTTTTACCGCAGGGGGGCCAAATGTAAGGTTTGGCACAAAATGCCCATCCATGACGTCAATATGAACCCAATCCGCGCCTTGGTCTTCTATAGCGCGAATTTCAGCACCAAAGTTGGCAAAATCCGCTGACAGAATAGACGGGGCGATTTTGATGGAACGATCAAAGGACATGGATGTCTCCGTATAGATAGAAAGGATGCACAGCGAACCGTACACCCCACTGGTGTATTATGCAGCAGAGAAGATGTGCAAGGCTTTCTCAGTTGAAAAATCGAAAAACCGTGTAATCAGGATCCAAGTGCTTGGTGTCCCATGGTGGTGCGTTACTTTTCAATCAGCTCCATTGATCAATCGCCTGAATTGCCTCTTCTGCGGTTTCAACAAATTGAAATAGCTCTAGATCCTCGGCTGAAATGGTTCCTGCGTCTGCCAGTGCATCCCAGTTGATGATTTTTTCCCAAAACTCACGACCAAATAAAAGAAATGGGATACGTGCCATGCGACCGGTTTGAATAAGCGTAAGCGCTTCGAATAATTCGTCCAAAGTGCCAAAGCCGCCGGGGAACACACAGACCACTTTGGCGCGCATGAGAAAGTGCATTTTTCGGATGGCAAAGTAGTGAAAGTTAAAGCAAAGTTCGGGCGTGACATATTCGTTCGGGGCCTGTTCATGGGGTAAAACGATGTTCAGCCCGATCGAAGCGCCACCTGCATCGACGGCTCCGCGATTTCCGGCCTCCATCACGCCTGGCCCGCCACCTGTCACGATGACATTTTCGCGCCCATAGCTTTCCATGCTTTTCGCCGTCATAAGTTGGGCAAATTTGCGCGCTTCGTCGTAGTATTTGGACAGATCGGCCAGCGTTTTGGTTTTGGCTTTGCTTTTCTGACTGGGTTCTGGAATGCGTGCGCCGCCAAACATCACAATCGTTGACTCAATGCCGCGTTCGTCCAAAACCATCTCGGGCTTTAGCAATTCTAACTGAAGTCGAACGGGGCGAAGTTCGTCGCGGCACAGGAAGTCATCATCTGCAAAAGCCAAGCGATACGCCGGCGCGCGTGTCTGTGGCGTGTCTGGGACATCTTGGGCGTTATTTAAATCTGCGCCTGCGTCGGGGAAAAGTCTTTTTGACTTGGTCATTTATGCATCCTTACCATTCTACGGGGACAAATCGCCCCAAAACCTTAGAAACCATTGTACGATGACGCATAGAAAGATATAGGGGCGTTAACAAAAATTTGTCCGGAGTTCTTAAAATGTCGAATGCCCAGCTCGAACAAGCCATCGAAGCCGCGTGGGACGCACGCGATACGATCACACCAGCCACCACAGGGGAAACACGCGAAGCGATCGAAGATACGCTCCATGCGTTGGACAGCGGCTCTTTGCGGGTTGCTCACAAAATGGAAAATGGTGATTGGCATGTGAACCAATGGGCCAAAAAGGCAGTGTTGCTTGGCTTCCGTATCAAAGACATGGAAATGCAAGACGGTGGCCCACAAGGGTCCGGTTGGTGGGACAAAGTCGATAGCAAATTCAAAGGCTGGGGCGAGAACCAATGGAAAGCAGCTGGTTTCCGCGCTGTACCGAATTGTATCGTGCGCAAATCCGCCTTTATTGCACCGGGCGTGGTATTGATGCCGTCTTTTGTGAACCTTGGCGCTTATGTTGACGAAGGCACAATGGTTGACACATGGGCCACTGTTGGTAGCTGTGCCCAAATTGGTAAAAACGTGCACTTGTCTGGTGGCGTCGGTATCGGTGGCGTGCTTGAGCCAATGCAAGCTGGCCCAACAATCATCGAAGACAACTGTTTCATCGGTGCGCGTTCCGAAGTTGTCGAAGGCTGTATTGTACGCGAAGGGTCTGTTTTGGGCATGGGCGTTTATATCGGCCAGTCAACCAAAATCGTGGATCGCGAAACCGGCGAAGTCATGTATGGCGAAGTGCCGCCGTATTCGGTTGTTGTCTCAGGATCGCTTCCGTCTAAGAACGGTGTCAATTTGTATTGCGCTGTCATTGTAAAGCGTGTTGACGCGAAAACACGCAGCAAAACAGGCATCAACGAATTGCTACGCGACTAAGCTAAGCTTTGTTACAGTAACACTTGATTTCAGGGCGCTTGCGCCCTGTTTTTAATAGTTTGTGTCAAATTTCCAATCGATCGAATATTGTTGTTCACTATCGGGAAACAGAATTTCCACAATATAAGATGTTTCATTCTCCACAATTGTGACGTTCTTTTCGCCTTTTAGATTGCTTTGATTGACACCTTTTATGACGCTCCCGTTGATATAGTTCGGAATACCCCGTGGAAACACCACTTCCAATGTTACTTTGGCAACGGGTGTCCCAATAATAATGCTAGATTGATGTAGCTTTTGCTCGTTTATGGAACGCGCGTCGAACGACAGGTCGCGTGTGAATTCTTCTCCATCCCTAAGGGGCGGCGTTGAAGCCATTTTATAGTTGATGAAAGCGCCCGAGGTTTCAAGGTTTCGGGGAACTTCATTATTGATTTTTACATTTGATAAAATGTCATTTGTGCCACCAATGGAATATACGTGTTCTTTCAAGGGGCCATGTACCACATAGCCCTCAGACAGGCGACGAACCTTGCACGTAGTTAGATCGGGACCTATTTCATAGCGATGATAAATGTTTTTTAAAAACGTTTGATAGCCTAATCCCGCGCGCCCGTAGTAAGTGATATATTGAGAAATAAACTTGAAGCCATCCCTGACGGATGTGGCGTCGAATTTATCTAAAATATTCTTAGTATGCATCTTTACCGTTTCAGGCGATAAATTAAGCGAACTTGCTATCTCTTTTCGTGTCGCCCCAACATAAAGAAATTCAAGAATTTCTCGTTGCCGTGTCGTCAAAATAGGTATGATCATTTTGGCTCCTTAGAAGGGGAAAATACACGCATAAAAAGAAAAGTTAAGACCCTTGGTTTCAATATAGTGTGTAAAGCGCATTTGCTTTTTCTGTTTGTGCCAATTAACTAACAATATAGGCCCCATAAACAGAGCACGCACATGTCAGACACATCAAAGAAAAAAATAAAAAAGCAACAGGTTTTCACGTTGCTGGTTCAAGTTGGGCGCAATAAAAATGATGGGCTTCCAGATGGTGCATCGGGTGCAGCATTGATGTGCTATGCAAGTGGTGTAGACGAAGCCGAGGCCGTACGTGAAACGGTTGCGATTTTAAAACAAGCTGACCTTGCTCCCCTTGATGTGACGGGATACGGAACCATCGAAGAACGCGAAGCCGAAGGTCAAGACATCGAAGATGATGAGCGCGAATTGATGCAACGTGCATTAGATGAGAATTCGGTTGTGGTTGCCCAAATGACGCCATTCTATGACGGAAAGCCAATGCAATAATGCGCTGTGTTTTCTTGGATCTTGACGGCACGTTGACCAATGCAGCGTCTGGGATTTTGAACTGTGTTGATTATGCACTTGATCGCATGGGGCGCGCGACGCTGGATCATAGCACTGATCAGTCTTGGATTATTGGGCCGCCTTTGTGGGATACGTTTCGCACATTGGGTGTACCAGAAGGTCAGCTTGATCATGCTGTTGCATTATACCGAGAAAGGTATTCGGTCACAGGGTATTTGGAAAATAGCTTGTACGACGGGATATTGGATCAATTGCAAATCCTGAAAGAGGCCGATTATTCCATGTGCCTAGCGACATCGAAAGCGTTGTCATATGCAGTAAAGATTACGGATCATTTTGGAATTGCGCCCTATCTGATAGACCAATTCGGGTCGCAAGCGGATGGAACGCATTCTGACAAAACGTCATTGATTGCACATGGGCTTGCGCAGATGGGGATAACAGCAGACCAAGCCATCATGGTGGGTGATCGCAAATATGATGTTGACGGGGCCAAAGCCAATTCGATGAAATGTCTTGGGGCGGTTTATGGGTTCGGGTCTGTCGATGAATTGACGGCCGCGGGTGCAGATGATTTGATCATGACTCCAAATGACTTTGCTGCCAAAGTCATGCAGAATTTCCCAATTTAGAGCCTGCTATTCCAAGCTTGACCAAGTCTGACCGGTTTTACCCGTGGTCATGGTCCAAACGCCTGGATCGCCACATACGCACGCCTTTGTGAAGAATTGTGTCTGGATTTCTGGGGTGGCTCTGGCGCAAGAGCTAGGGTAAGTTATGGCAACCAAAATCAAAGAAATCAGTGAAAATGACCCAAATTGACCCCGTTTCCCTAACTGCTGACTTGATCCGCTGTCCATCTGTTACACCAGAAGAAGGCGGGGCTATTTCGCTCTTGGAGCGTTTGCTCACAGAGCACGGTTTTACCTGTACACGTATCGAGCGTGGTGGAATTCACAACCTGTTTGCACGCTGGGGGGCTGGCAATAATGGGCGGAGTTTTGGGTTCAATGGGCATACGGATGTTGTGCCAATTGGGGATGCGGCGGCTTGGTCAGTGGACCCTTTTGGAGCCGAAATAAAAGACGGTTTTATGTATGGTCGCGGCGCGACGGATATGAAATCCGGTGTCGCTGCTTTTGTGGCTGCTGCAATTGATTTTGTAAAAGATACGCCGCCCGACGGGTCAATTGTGATTACGATCACCGGTGACGAAGAAGGCGACGCGTTGGATGGCACTACCGCGATCCTAGATTGGATGGATGCCAATGGGGAAAAGATAGACCATTGTTTGGTCGGTGAACCAACAAGCCCGAATACCATGGGTGAAATGATGAAGATCGGTCGCCGTGGGTCGATGACGGTCTTTTTCAAAGCAACGGGTATTCAAGGCCATTCTGCTTATCCACATCGTGCGAACAATCCTGTGACGGCACTGGTTCGGTTGCTCGATCGTGTGGCGCAGCACGAATTGGACCAAGGGACAGAACATTTCGATCAATCGACCTTGGCGATAACGACAGTAGATGTTGGTAACCCAGCAACAAATGTTATCCCCGCATTTGCCAAGGCAACGGTCAACATTCGCTTTAACGATGCGCATAGTGGTGACAGTTTGACGGACTGGATCAAGGCCGAAGTTGACAAGGTAGCCGCTGAAACTGGCATCTCGTTTGAGATGACGATCAAAGTTTCGGGCGAAAGCTTTATCACGCCTCCTGGGGAGCTGTCTGATCTTATTGCCAAAGCTGTCCAAGATGAATTGGGTGTTACGCCAGAGATGTCGACAACGGGCGGGACGTCGGATGCGCGCTTTGTGAAACAACACTGCCCAGTGACCGAATTTGGGTTGGTTGGCAAAACGATGCATTCTGTAGACGAGCGCGTCGAGGTTGCGCAAATAGGACAGTTGAAAGCAATCTATACACGGATCCTTGGTGGATATTTCGGTTAAATCACGCCCGACACTTGTTGTGATGGTCAAGGAACCGCGCCCCGGAAGGGTTAAAACGCGGCTTGGACGTGATATCGGAATGACGGCGTCCGCGTGGTGGTTTCGTCATCAAACCGCTTCACTTTTACGCCGTCTCAAGGATCCTCGTTGGCGTATTGAAATTGCAGTATCCCCCGATAAAGAAGGGCTCACAAGCCGTATCTGGCCTGCTGATGTCGCGCGGCGACCACAGGGGCAAGGTGACTTGGGTCAACGTATGGTGCGCCAGTTTGCGCATACCTTGGGTCCGGTCTGTGTAATTGGGGGTGACATACCCGATATTCAAAAGCGCCATATCCAAAATTGTTTTCGTCTGCTTGGGTCGCATGATGTGGTGTTTGGACCAGCTTTTGACGGGGGGTTTTGGTTGATTGGTGCTAAGGGATGGCCAAAGATGTCAGAGCGTGTTTTTGACGGTGTCCGGTGGTCAACAAAATATGCCCTAGCCGATACTGTGGCCCGGCTTGGAGACAAGCGTATTGGCTATGGGCCAAGATTATCCGACGTGGATAGTGTTGCCGATCTTGGTAAGTGAGTATTTTTGGCAAAAAGAAAGACAGAGTTGGAGTGAGATTGCCGATGACTGCTTTTCTTTTCCATGATAGGCGGAGCGTATGAGCAAGCTTCCTTCTAAAGCCGAAGTCCTTGAGTGGATTTCCGCGAACCCGACCCTAAGTTCGAAACGTGATATTTCCAAAGCCTTTGGGATCAAAGGTGCTGCGCGGATTGATTTAAAGCAGTTGCTTAAACAGTTAGAAGACGAAGGCCATTTACGTAAACGGGATAAGAGCTATCGCGACCCTGACCGTTTACCGCCTGTGTCGGTTTTGCAAATGATGCACCCAACCAGTGATGGTGACATGTATGCGCGTCCCGTTGAATGGCACGGTTCAGGACAAGAGCCATTGGTTTTGATGGTGTTCAAGTCGAGCGATCCTGCTGTTGGTTACGGGGATCGCGTGTTGTGCAAGGTCGGCTTGGTGGATGATGACGTGCATCAATATGAAGGGCGCGTTATTCGTAAAATCGGCGCTAGTGCGACACGCGTTTTGGGTGTTTTTCGTAAAACAGCCGAAGGTGGGCGGATTATTCCGATTGATAAGTCTGGTAAAGAGTGGCTGGTTCCCGAAGCTGGTGTGGCGGGTGCCAAGGACGGTGAATTGGTCGAGGCACAGCAGAGTGGACCAAAGGGGCGCATGGGGTTGCCTCGGGCTAAGGTCGTTGAGCGTCTTGGGGATCCATCTGCGCCAAAAGCGGTGTCTTTGATTGCGATACATCAGCATAATATCCCGGATGATTTCCCCGATGATGTGGTTGCAGAAGCGGATCGCTACCAGGCCGCTGGTTTGGATGGACGCGAAGACCTTCGGGAAATGGCATTGGTTACGATTGATCCACATGACGCGCGCGATCATGATGACGCATGCTATGCGCATCCGGACGACGCAGCAGATAACCCCGGGGGGCATGTGATTTGGGTCGCGATCGCAGATGTCGCGCATTATGTCACAGCAGGGAGCGCCCTAGATCAGGAAGCTTGGAAACGGGGCAATTCCACCTATTTTCCAGATCGCGTTGTGCCTATGCTACCGGATAGGCTTTCAGGTGATTTATGTTCCTTGCATGAGGGTGTTGAACGGGCCTGTATCGCCGTTAGGATGCGGATCACGGCGGATGGTGAAAAGATTGACCATAGTTTTCACCGTGGATTGATGACATCCAAAGCGTCGCTGAATTATGAAGAGGTGCAAGCCGCCATAGATGGGCATGTGAATGACAAGGTTTCTCCTTTGTTAGACACTGTTATTAAGCCGTTGTATGCGGCCTATGCTGCATTGGTGACTGCGCGAAATGCGCGTCAGCCGCTTGATTTAGATTTACCCGAACGTAAGATTGTTTTGACAGATGCAGGCAAGGTTGCATCCGTTAACTTTCGCGATCGTCTAGACGCGCACCGTTTGATCGAAGAATGCATGATCCTTGCTAATGTTGCAGCCGCCGAAACCTTGGGGGCAAAGCGATCACCGTTGTTGTATCGCGTGCACGAAGAACCATCACAAGAAAAACTGGAATCCTTGCGCGAGGTGGCGCAGGCTGCTGGGTTGGTGATGGCCAAGGGGCAAGTGCTTCAGACGAAGCATTTGAACAAACTATTGAAACAGGCTGCAGATACCCCAGAATCCGAGTTGATAAACATGTCAACGTTGCGCGCGATGACGCAGGCCTATTACAGTCCGGTAAACTTTGGTCACTTTGGGTTGGCGCTTAAGAATTATGCACATTTTACGTCGCCCATTCGACGTTATTCCGATTTGGTTGTGCATCGATCCTTGGTGTCGTCACATGGTTGGGGCCAAGACGGTCTAAGCCCGCAAGACGTCGAACGTCTGGACGAAACAGCAAAGCATATTTCCGAGACAGAGCGCCGGTCAATGATGGCAGAACGTGACACAACGGATCGTTATTTGGCCGCTTATCTGTCAGAGCGCATGGGCGATGAATTCACGGGGCGCATCAGTGGCGTTGCGAAATTCGGCGTGTTTGTGCGGATAGATGAAAGCGGAGCGGATGGTATCGTGCCCGTGCGGTCCTTGGGGCGTGAATTCTTTCACTATGATCAGCAATCGAATTCCTTAATGGGATCTGAAACTGGTTTGCTTTTGAAGTTAGGGCAGCGCGTAACAGTTCGATTGACTGAAGCTGAACCAGTGGCTGGCGGGATCGCCTTTGAATTGCTATCCGTAGAAGACGCAGCATTGCCGCGTGGGCCGCGCAAGTTTTCAAAAGGATCCAAGCGCAAGCTCGTGAAACACAAGCGCAAAACTGACAAAGTCAAACGCAAGGTACAACGCAAAGCCAGATGAGCAATAACGGGTTTAAACACTGGTGTGATAGTCGCGGCATTCAAGCAGAATATCGCAGAGATGTGATCGAAAAGGACCGGTCACAGGCGGAATTCACTCTGACCCTGGCTCAATATTTAGAACGGGTTTTAACACCCGACAGGATCACAACAGGGCAAGAGCATTTGAGGACCTTTGCCTGTGAGTTGGCCAAATTAGAAACGCTCTATGGCGTTGATCCAGCAGTTATCGTTGCGATTTGGGGTGTCGAAACGCGCTATGGTGACATTAGAGGCGATATCCCCGTGATCGACGCCTTGGCAACATTGGCCTATGATGGACGCCGAGCAGCATTGTTTAACGGTCAGTTAGAGGCGTTTTTGCCCTTGTTAGACACTGATATTGACGTGTCCGCGATATGTGGAAGCTGGGCCGGTGCTTTTGGTCATACGCAATTTATGCCCACATCATATCGGGATTTTGCGGTTGGGTTTGATCATTCGGGTGTGCCGATTTTGTGGGGGGACAATCCATTGGATGCCTTGGCCTCTAGTGCAAATTACCTTAGCAAACATGGTTGGAAAACGGGTTATGCGTGGGGACAAAATGTGTGGCTTGCCCCTGATTTTGATGTGACCACCGTAGGGCGGCATATTCAGAAATCTAAACAAGACTGGGCTGACATCGGCATTGAAACGACATTGGATCAGGATGCGCTTTCCTTGATTTTGCCCATGGGTGTGTCGGGTCCGGCGTTTCTAGTTGGGTCAAATTTCGCATGTGTCGAAACTTATAATCGTTCTGAAACCTATGTGTTTGCTGTGTGTCTTTTGGCAGATGCAATTGCCAAGCGTGGGACGCTTCCTACGTGGCCAGAGGGACATACGGCTTTGTTGCGTGTGGATCGGGTTGCGTTGCAGGAACATCTGACGCGGCTTGGGTTTGATACCTTTGGCGCCGATGGTATTTTCGGCCCGAACACGTATGCAGCGTTGCGGGCCTATCAAAAATCGGTTGGGTTGGTCGCAGATGGATACCCCTCTGCAACTTTGCTGGATCAGATCAAAAATCAACCTTCGCCATAGGGAATCCAAACGGTTTTTACGTCGGTTGCTGCGTTTAGAAAACCGCGGCCTTGGGCGTTTTGGCTGTGCCAGTCGGGATTTACTCCATGATTTACCCATGTGCGTTTCAGGTTGGTCGCGGATCCCGCTTCGATGGCTTTGGACACATCTGACGATGAAAAGCTCCAAACTGCGTCGATATCCATATGGGATGCAAGCGTGGGGGCCAGTGCTTGGTGTGAACCGGTTATGACGTTCACGACACCTGCTGGCACATCCGAAGTATCTAGAATTTGATAAAAATCGGTCGCGGTCAAAGGATAGGGTTCCGAGGCAATTAATATCACGCGGTTACCCATTGCAATGGCTGGCGCCATAACCGAAACCAAACCAAGAAGTGGTGCTTCGTCTGGACAAAGTGCGCCGATAACGCCAACCGGTTCGTTCATCGCAAGGGTGGCGCCGCGAACGGGTGTGTTGCAGATGCGTCCGTCGAATTTATCTGCCCATGCCCCATAGGTAAACAGCCGGTCAATTGCTGTGTTGACTTCGCTGTGACCTGTGGCTTGTCCTGTCATGGCATCAATTCGGTTTGCGAATTCTTGGCTTCGGGCTGATAGGTTTTCGGCAATGTAATAAAGGATCTGCGCGCGTAGATGACCCGTTGTTCCAGACCAGCTGGACGCGGATTGAGCCGCTTCTGACGCGTTTCGTATATCCTTTTTGCTGCCCTCTGGAACGTGAGCAAGAAAGCTTCCATTGGCGGCGAAAACAGGTTTGGAATAGCCGCTATCTGGGCGGGTTTGCTTGCCACCAATATATAGCTTTGCTGTCCGGTCTAGGCCATTTTCTACTGTGTTAGAGCCTGTTTTTGGTGAAATCTGTGGTATCTTGATGCCTTGGACCTTGGGCTTGGTATAGGCGCGCAGCCCTTCCCAGCCGCCTTCGCGACCAAAGCCGCTTTCGCGGAGGCCGCCAAAGCCTGCGGACGCATCAAACATATTCGTGCCATTGATCCAGATCACACCTGCTTTGACCTTGGGGGCAAGCCCAAGGCACAGGTTGATGTTTTCGCTCCATATTGAGGCAGCAAGCCCATAGCGCGTGTTGTTGGCCAACTGAATGGCTTCTGCCGGTGTGCGAAAGGTCATGGACGCCAATACGGGGCCAAACACTTCTTCTTGCATCAATGGATCAGCGGCGGTCAAACCTGTGATCAATGTTGGTGGGTAAAAACAACCGGATGACGTGTGATCCAACGTCGCTTGATAGCAGGTGCCATCGCTACAGGCGGCAACCATGTGTGTGATGCGCTCTAGCTGAACAGGATCGACGATTGCGCCCATATCAATGGATTTGTCCATTGGATCGCCAACGCGAAGACGATCCATGCGCGATCTGAGTTTGCTATGAAATTTATCTGCGATGCCTTCTTGCACCAACAGCCGTGATCCTGCGCAGCAAACTTGGCCTTGGTTGAACCAAATGGCATCAACGATTCCTTCGACGGCGCTATCTAGATCAGCGTCTTCAAAAACGATAAATGGGGATTTTCCGCCCAACTCCAAGGTAAGCGCTTTGCCCGTTCCTGCGGTTGCATGGCGGATTTTGCGCCCGACTTCGGTTGATCCGGTAAAGGCGATTTTATCGATATCAGGATGCGCTACAATCAGTTCGCCAACGGCTCCGTCGCCTGTGACGATGTTGACCACACCCTTGGGCACACCGGCCTCTTGGCAGATTTCAGCAAACAAAAGTGCCGTAAGCGATGTATATTCGGCAGGTTTCAAAACAACGGTGTTGCCCATAGCCAAAGCAGGTGCAATTTTCCATGCCAACATGAGTAGCGGAAAATTCCAAGGAATAATTTGACCACAGACGCCAATGGGTTCTGCATCCGCAAGCTCGGCTGTCATCAATTGCGCCATGCCTGCATGATAATAGAAATGGCGCTGGGCCAAGGGGATGTCGATGTCGCGCGATTCACGAATGGGTTTTCCGTTGTCCAATGTCTCTAGCACTGCGAAGAGGCGAGCATGTTTTTGCAGCAACCGCGCAAGTGCATAAAGTACCTTGGCCCGTCCATGGCCGCCCAATCCCCACCACTCTGTCTGAGCATGACGCGCGGCAGTTACGGCTGTGTTGATGTCATCTGCGTTGGCTTGACTAACAGCGGCAAGGCGTTCGCCCGTCGCAGGGTTCTTTGTGTCAAAACCATCCTTGGCTTTGGTAAACGACCCGTTGATGAAATGCCCGAACGTACCATTATGTTTGGCGATCCACTCTAATGCGGCGCTTGCGGATTCAGGGGCGGTTCCATAGTCCATGGTGTCAAAAATCTCTTGTAGTGTCATGTGATGTTCCTAACCCAAAGCGTGACGATATGTGCCGGAATAAGCCCCCGTCACATGGTGTTCGAGTTGTCGTTCTATATCGCCCAGCAAGCTTGATGCGCCAAAGCGGAATAACTCAGGACAGAGCCAGTCATTGCCAAGCTCTTCTTTGATCAAGCTTAGGTAGACCAGCGCGTCTTTGGCTTTGGATATTCCGCCAGCAGGCTTGTAACCGACCTTGTAGCCTGTTGCTTGATAATAGTCGCGTATAGCGCGGACCATTACCAAAGATACCGGAAGCGTGGCGTTGACGCTTTCTTTGCCAGTCGATGTCTTGATGAAATCAGCCCCAGCCATCATGCAAACCATTGAAGCGCGCGCTACGTTGCGCAGGCTGCCTAATTCCCCTGTGGCAAGGATGGCTTTGACATGGGCGTCTCCGCAAGCTGCGCGAAAGGCTTTCATTTCGTCATAAAGGGCTTGCCAATTACCAGTCAGAACATGCCGCCGTGAAATGACGATATCTATTTCACGCGCGCCGGCTTCGACGCTGGCTTTGATTTCTGCAATGCGCAATGGCATAGGCGAAAGACCCGCAGGAAAACCAGTTGATACCGCTGCTATTGGAATATTTGTGCCCTCGAGTGCATGGACGGCGGGTGCAATCATGTCGTGATAGACACAGACTGCACCTGTTGTAATCGGGTCCATGCCCAAGGCGGCCATAATATCGGCACGCACCGGTGTTTTTGCCTTGGCGCACAGACGCAACACACGACCATTTGTGTCGTCGCCGGACAGGGTGGTCAGATCGATGCAGGTGATCGCCTTAAGGAGCCAAGCGGCTTGATATGATTTCTTTACGGACCGCCGCGCACCAAAAGATGCAGCGCGGCGTTCAATGGCGGATGTGTTTGCCTGAGCAGACATCACCCAATCAAGGTCCAGATCCATACCCGGATTGCGCTGAATATCAGCGTGGTTTTTCAAACTACCCATGTTCTACCTAAACATTTAAGATTTCCATGACCCTGACACGAGGTTTGCGCCAAGGCAAGGCGCAACTCGCAACCAATCTAAATGCGAATAATTCGCAATTGCATTGACAAAATCAAAGATTCCCCTATTTTATAAAGAAACCTGGGGACAAATGTGGTGTATTCTCGTCGATCTTTCGCACAACTCTTTATGGCGGCAACATGTTTGACCGCGGCGCCGGTTCTGGCTGCGGACCGCTACAACGTTGTTGCGACAACGGGGATGCTGGCTGATCTTATGCGCAATCTGGGCGGATCGTTGGTTCAGGTCAAAGGACTAATGGGAACCGGCGTTGATCCGCATTCATACCGCCATACCCGCAGCGCAATCGTTGCTATGATCCGCGCAGATTTAACAGTGCGCCATGGACTGCACCTGGAAATGCAGATGATGGATTTCTTTTCCAAGCTATCGCGCAAGCGGTCTGTTGTGGCGGCGACAGATACGATTCCCAAGAACCTGTTGCGCCCCTATGACGGTCAATCCTCACGCTTTGATCCGCATGTATGGATGGATCCGTCGCTTTGGGTGTTCGTGGCAGAGGACATGGCTGACGTTTTAACCAAGGCGTTGCCAGATCATGCTGATGACTTGGTGCATAACCTTGGCAGCTATCGAAAAGAGTTAATCGATTTAGACCGCTACGCGCAGACCTGTTTTGCGTCCATTCCAGAACAATCACGCGTTTTGGTTACCGCGCATGATGCCTTTGGGTATCTCGGCAAGCGATATGGAATAGAGGTGATTGGGCTTCAGGGTATGTCTACAAATTCAGAAGCTGGCGTATTTCGTATATCTGAGCTTGTCGATACTTTGGTGACCCGCAATATAGGCGCCGTTTTCGTCGAAAGCTCGGTGTCGTCGCGCAATTTACGCGCCCTGATCGAAGGGGCAGCTGCCCGTGGGCATTCGCTTGCCTTGGGGGGCGAGCTGTATTCGGATGCGATGGGATTGGATGGAACATATACGGGGACATACCTGGGAATGATTGATCATAACGTTACAACAATCACCCGTGCTTTGGGGGGAACGCCGCCTGATCGGGGTCGGTTGGGTAAATTGGAGGCTCTGTCATGAGCAAAGGCTTGCACGTCGTTCAAGGCAAAGACCAGAGACCAAGTTCGCTGACAATTCGCGGTTTGACCGTTTCTTACGGGGCCGATCCTGCGGTGTTTTCTGTTGATCTAGATGTATATCCAGACACAATGACCGCTATTATCGGGCCAAATGGGGCCGGTAAATCCACCATGCTCAAAGCAGCCATGGGGATTATTCCGCGCCTATCTGGCCAGATCCAAGTGCTTTCGCGCCCATTAGAAGAACAGCGCAGTGCGATTGCCTATGTGCCACAGCGTGCATCCATAGATTGGGATTTTCCCGCCACAGTCCAAGACGTGGTCATGATGGGTCTTTATCCGAAACTGGGTTTGTTGGGTCGTATTAATGCCAATCACAAAGCCCAAGTCACCTCTGCTTTGGATCGGGTCGGAATGTTGGATTTTGCCAAACGCCAAATCGGACAATTGTCAGGTGGGCAACAACAGCGTGTCTTTTTGGCCCGCGCCCTTGTCCAAGACGCCCAAGTCTATTTGTTGGATGAACCCTTTGCGGGTGTCGATGCGGCGACGGAAAAGGCAATCATTACCGTTTTGCATGACTTGCGATCCACAGGGAAAACCGTTGTTGTGGTGCATCATGATCTGGCAACTGTCATTGATTATTTCGATCAGGTCATTTTGATCAATAAATCGATCATTGCCGCCGGCCCGACACAAGACGTCTTTACCACCGAGAACCTTCAATTAGCATACGGAGGCCGATTGGCGGCCACGCAGCTAGACGTCGTAGGTTTGTGATGCTGTGGCAAAGCCTAACACTTCAGCTTGGATATAACGCCACGCTTGTCAGCTTTGGTGTGACCCTGCTTGGGATCGCTGCTGGATTGGCTGGAACCTATTTGTATCTGCGCAAGAATTCCCTTGTTAGTGACGCCATATCGCATGCGACCCTGCCTGGGTTGGTGATTGCGTTTTTGGTTATGGTGGCCTTTGGGGGCGACGGTCGTTTGTTAGTGGGATTATTAACAGGGGCGACCCTTAGTGCCGCTTTGGGGCTGTATTGCGTGTCCCTCTTGACCCGCAAAACGCGCTTGTCCCAAGATGCAGCGATCGGCGCCGTGCTATCGACGTTTTTTTCGTTCGGTGTTGTGTTGTTAACCTTTATCCAAGCGTTGCCAATTGGACATCAGGCCGGATTACAGAATTTCTTGCTTGGGTCCACGGCTGGGATGCTTTGGAATGATGCGATGGTGATAACGGGTTTGGCATTAGCGGTCACTTTGGTTTTGATCGTCTTTCGGCGTCCAATGCGGTTGGTGGCCTTTGATGCGTCCTATGCCCAAGCATTGGGGTATCGCGTCGGTGCGATTGACGCGGTGATTTTGGGCGTAACGCTTACTGTGACTGTCATTGGCATGAGTGTGGTCGGATTGATCCTTATTGTTGCATTGTTGATTATTCCAACAGTCGCTGCGCGCTTTTGGAGCGAGAAAAGCGATGTCATCTTTACACTATCCGGTATCTTTGGTGGGGCGTCTGGATATATTGGCGCGGCCTTGTCTGGATTTGCCCCCAATCTTCCGGCTGGACCGATCATTGTTTTGGTGGCGTTTGTAATTTTCGTCATATCGTTTCTCTTGGCTCCAGAGCGCGGTGTGCTCGCGGCAACTTTGCGGTTTTGGTCGTTTCAGACGCGTGTACATTTGACCCAAGGTCTTTTGGCGCTGGCGCAGGATCGCCCAATTTATGAACCGAAAACGCGGCGCTTGTTGCAGCGTTCAGGATATATTCGGGCTGATGGGGTGGCGACCGATGACGGACGGGAACAGGCGTTCAAGACGTTGCAGAACGAGCGTCGCTGGAGTTTTTGGAAACAGCATCTTGAAGGGGATGTTTTGTCAGCAGACACATCGATGGTGCATAGTTTGATTGATATTGAATCCCGTTTGACGGCTGATCAAATTGCCGAGATTGATAACGCACTTTTGAATGAGGCGACGTCATGATGGGACAAGAATTCTTTGTTCTCAGTTTTCCACCGCTGGTTATCGGTATCTTTGCCTCTATTGCCTGTGCTTTGCCGGGGAATTTTCTGATCCTGCGCAAGCAAGCCTTGATTGGTGATGCGCTAAGCCATGTTGTTTTGCCGGGAATTGTTGTGGCGTTCGTGATTACTGGCGCCATTACAACATGGCCTATGATGCTTGGTGCGCTCAGTGCTGCGTTCTTGGCGATCGCCTTGATCCAGGCTGTGCAACGCATTGGGCGCATTGAACAAGGGGCGGCGATGGGCGTCGTCTTTACCACGATGTTTGCACTTGGGGTTCTGTTGTTGGAAATGACGGACACAAGCAAAGTGCATCTCGATGTAGAACACGCGCTTTATGGTAGTTTGGAAAGCCTGATTTGGATCGATTCCTATGGCTGGCAGTCATTGCTATCGATCGAGGATCTTTCGTATATGCCTGTTGAGCTATGGCGCATGGTTGGCGTCTGTAGTGTGATCGTGATCTTTGTGGTGCTGTTTTGGCGCCCCCTCACATTGATCAGTTTTGACGAAGGCTTTGCCCGCACCCAAGGCATGCGCACCAATGTGATGTCCACGCTTTTGATTGGGTTGTCGGCTTTGGCGGCAATTGCGGCATTTGACGCCGTCGGATCAATTATTGTGATTGCCATGTTCATATGCCCACCTGCCACGGCGCGATTGATGACCAATTCGCTTGAACGTCAGGTTTGGCTGAGCTTGGTCATCGCATCGGTGTCGACTGTGATCGGGTATTACCTTGCGGCCTATGGACCCTTGGTTGTCGGGTTCGAAGAAAGCCTAAGTGCCGCTGGCATGATCGCAACAGTGAGCGGTGTGTTCCTTGCGCTTGCTGCGCTGTTCGGTTCACACCGCAAATCAAACAGTTAACCCGCGTAATTTGATCCTTCTTCGTCAAGGATCGCCTTAAGTTCGTTTAGGTGGCGTGCGTCCTGTTCGGGATAGGTTTCCAGTTCGTGCGCCGTTTTTTCCGCGATCTCGTCGGACAAGACGCGCAAGGGTTTGCCGGTTTGTAAGGCACGAATATAGGTTTCGGCTGCGCGTTCGAAGTAATAGAGCCTGTTAAAGGTTTCAGCCACGGTTTCCCCAATGATCATGATGCCGTGATTACCCATAATCATCACTTTTTTCTTGGGATCGGTCAGAAGTGATGCACAGCGCACGCCTTCGTCTTCGAAGGCAAGGCCGCCATAGCTGTCATCAATCACATAGCGATTAAAAAACGTGGCACAGTTTTGGTCTATCGGCGGCAGGCGGCTATCGGCAAGGCTGGCCAAAACCGTGGCGTGAACGGAATGAACATGCATTGCACACCGCGCATGCGCACAGTGGCGATGTAGCCCACCATGCAATCCCCAAGCCGTGGGATCGGGGGCATTCGGGCCGCTCAAGGTGTCTGGATCATTTGCATCAACCACAATCAAATCGCTGGCTTTGACGCGCGAGAAATGCATTTGATTGGGGTTCATCAAAAACCGCGTTCCATCTTCGTTGATGGCCAGTGAAAAATGATTGGCCACACCTTCGTGCATGTTGAGCCGTGCGGTCCAACGAAACGCAGCCGCCAAATCAACGCGTTCTTGCCAGTGATCCATATTCGATGTCATCTAAGTACCCCTTTTGTGTGGCCCAAGTTTGACGGGATAAATGTCTCTGCGTCAAGTGGGCCGTGACGGGACCCAAGCATAGCCATCAGCACACAAGATATAACATTCGCGAAGCCCATGCGGTTTGTCATTTGGTTGTTGAAGCACATGTCCGCCCGCCTTGATCGCTTTTTCAGCAGCCAGATCCGGATCAGCATTATAAATTTGAATTTCAATGCCACCACCACGCGGTGGGTTTTCCGGAATTAGGGACAGCAATGAATTAGAGTGATACGCCCCATCACCATGAAGTTGAAAAATATGATCTTGATGGCGGATAATTGCAAAGTCATTGGATATCCGAAATGCAGTCATGTCAAAGACATCAATCAAAAACTGAGCGGTGCGTTTTACATCTGATACAATAATATTGAACCCGATACCCCGAAGCGACGCGCCAAATTCCTCGGGTGAAACAGTATTATAATCCATAGCTATTCTTTCATTCTAAATAGGACGATGCTTGATAATGACTAAGTGTCATGTCAGTCTAGGACATGGAAAAACCATCACGTCACAGCCTAACCTGTCATGCCTTTGTTACAAAATCAAAGTCTGGATGCGCTGTGCCGAAAGATAAGTAAAAGGAAATAGAAAATGACTTATTTTACCCCTGACGCAGGCCAGTCAAAATCGTTCACATCGGCCAAAGATGCGGTTGAGCATCTAAAAACGCTCTATACGCAATCCATTCAGTTTTTGCGCGACCGCTTTAGTGAGACGATGGAGCATGGACCTAATGGGGAAAAATATCGTGCGTTTTATCCAGAAATCCGATTGATCACGAAATCCTATGCCGCCATTGATAGCCGCCTTAGTTTTGGACATGTCTCTGCACCGGGAACATATGTTGCGACGGTCACGCATCCAGATTTATTCGCGAATTATCTGGAACAGCAAATCGGGCTTTTGATCGCCAACCATAATGTGCCGATTTATATTGGACCTTCACAAACGCCAATCCCGGTTCATTTTGCGATGCTAAATGATGACACGATTGTGTTGCCCCATGAGGGTTCTATCAATTTTGCGCTTAGGGATATTTTTGATGTGCCTGATTTGGCAACGACGAATGATGATATCGTTAATGGCGTTGCAAAACCCTCTGCAGATGGGGCCGAACCCTTGGCTCCGTTTACGGCGCAGCGGATCGATTATTCATTGGCTCGGTTGTCACATTATACAGCAACAGCTCCTGAACATTTTCAGAACTTTGTGCTGTTTACCAATTATCAATTCTATGTGTCTGAATTCGAAGCTTATGCCCGCAAGATGATCGCGGATCCAACAAGCGGATATGTTAGTTTTGTGTCCACTGGAAATTTTGAATTAACGGATCCGATCCAAGACATTCCCACACCTACGAAGATGCCGCAAATGCCGACCTATCACCTTAAGCGTGCCGATGGGAACGGGATCACTTTGGTGAACATCGGGGTCGGGCCGTCCAATGCGAAAACTGCAACGGACCATATCGCCGTCCTGCGACCCCATGCTTGGTTGATGGTTGGTCACTGTGCAGGTCTGCGCAATTCGCAAAGCTTGGGCGACTTTGTCCTAGCTCATGCGTACCTTCGAGAGGACAAGGTACTGGATGATGATTTGCCCGCATGGGTGCCTGTTCCCGCCTTGGCCGAGGTGCAGATTGCATTGGAAAATGCGGTTGCGGATATTACCGAGCTAAAAGGGTTTGAGCTAAAGCGGATTATGCGAACGGGGACTGTGGCGACTGTTGATAATAGAAACTGGGAATTGCGCGAACATACAGGTCCGGTTCAGCGCTTGTCGCAATCCCGTGCTGTTGCATTAGATATGGAAAGCGCGACAATTGCCGCCAATGGCTATCGGTTCCGTGTGCCATATGGGACGCTTTTATGCGTCAGCGACAAGCCATTGCATGGCGAATTAAAGCTTCCTGGTATGGCATCGGATTTCTATAAAACCCAAGTGTCGCGCCATTTGATGATAGGAATTCGTGCAATGGAAGAACTGCGTGAAATGCCCTTGGAACGTCTTCAAAGCCGGAAATTACGCAGCTTTTCTGAAACGGCGTTCCTCTAAAAGTAAAAAAACGTGAAAAAAAGGATGTTTCGCATGGAAAAGCGCACTCTATTTGTTGTGTTTTACAACAACATTCAGTTAAAACTTTGAAATGAGGCCCCAATAGTTGGGCAGTTGAAGGAGAATACAATGTCTAAACCAATGACGAAAACACAACTGGTTGCTGCACTTGCGGAAGAAATGGGCGCAGACAAGAAAACTGCTGGGGCAGCTCTTGATGCGGTTTGCAACTTGATCACACGCGAAGTCGCAGGCGGCGGCGCGGTCACACTTCCTGGTATCGGAAAAATCCAATGCCGTGAGCGTCCAGAGCGTATGGTTCGTAACCCAGCGACTGGCGAACAGTTCAAAAAAGAAGCAGACAAAGTTGTCAAAATGACAATTGCAAAAGCTTTGAAAGACAGCGTGAACGGTTAAGTCCGAACGACTGTAAAAGTTTTGAGGGTCGCTGTTTGCGGCCCTTTTCTTTTGCCTCAACCCATGCCATCACTTTGCAATAGGTTCATGAGGTTTCAGATGAATATTAAAGCAATCGTTATGGGGCTTTCCTTTGCTCTAATGTGGTCCTCTGCTTTTACATCTGCTCGGATTATTGTGGCATATGCCTCGCCGATTGCTTCTTTGTCTTTGCGGTTTTTGATCAGTGGGCTCTTGGGGATTTTTATCGCCCGTATGATGGGGCAAAGCTTTGTACTGACACGATCACAATGGTGTGCGACCATTATTTTTGGCCTGTGTCAAAATGCGGTTTACCTGGGTTTGAACTTTGTTGCGATGCAATGGATCGAAGCGTCGCTTGCATCAATTATTGCCTCTATAATGCCACTGCTCGTGGCGTTTGCTGGATGGGTCATTTTCAAAGATAAGCTGGCTCCGTTGGGGATTGTTGGATTGGTGCTTGGTATCCTTGGGGTTGGGTTGATTATGGGGGCACGTCTTAACGCCGGCGTGGACCCGCTTGGGTTGGTTTTATGCTTTGTCGCTGCTATCGCATTGACGATTGCAACCCTGTCTGTGCGCGGCGCGAGCTCTGGCGGAAATGTCATGATGATTGTCGGTATGCAAATGCTGGTCGGGTCTGTGGCATTGGGCTTTGTGGCCGTATTATTCGAACCCTTTCATATAGAATGGCATTGGTCCTTGGGAGTTGCGTTCGCTTACACAACACTTGTTCCCGGTTTGGCGGCCACATTCGTTTGGTTCACTTTGGTAAATCAAATCGGAACAATTAAAGCATCGACGTTCCATTTCTTGAACCCGTTCTTTGGGGTCGTCATTGCATCTGCTTTGTTAGGCGAGGCGCTTGGTGTTTTGGACATCGTCGGTGTCGTGATTATTGCTGCGGGTATTTTAGCAGTGCAATTGGCTAAGCAGTCAAAAACATAAGCGTTTCGTATCGCTTTTGCGATCCGACCAATGGGGGCGTTGCCCCCGCCGCTTGCGCGGCTCCCCCAGAGTTTTTTGACAAAGCTGAAGTGGTATGTTTAGCCGATTTTGCCGCGGTTTTCACCGACTTGTCCACGGTGAAGAAGAATGTGATCAAGGATAACGCAGGCCATCATAGCTTCGCCCACTGGCACAGCGCGGATGCCGACGCAGGGGTCGTGGCGGCCTTTGGTGACGACTTCTATTGGTTCGCCTGATTTTGTGATTGATTGACGGGGTGTTAGGATTGAGGACGTAGGTTTAACAGCAAAGCGAACGACGACGTCTTGGCCTGTTGAGATACCGCCCAATATACCACCTGCATGATTCGATGAGTAGACTGGTGAGCCGTCGTTGCCCATGAAAATTTCGTCAGCGTTTTCTGCGCCGGTGAGGGCGGCGGCGGCCATGCCTTCGCCTATTTCTACGCCTTTGACGGCGTTTATGGACATCATTGCGGCGGCGAGATCGGTGTCGAGTTTGCCGTAGATGGGGGCGCCGAGGCCAGCGGGGACGTTGCGGGCGACGACTTCGATGATTGCGCCGACGGAATTATGGGTCTTGCGGATGTCGTCCAAATAAGTCGCCCAGTTTGTCGCGGCTGTTGCATCTGGTGTCCAGAAGGCGTTTTGATCAATTTGATCCCAGTCGAAATTTGCACGGTCGATGCCGTGGGGACCGATTTGGGTCATGTAGCCTTTGATATCAAGGTTCGGCACAAGAGATTTGATTGCTGCGCGTGCCACACCGCCTGCGGCGACGCGGGCTGCTGTTTCGCGGGCAGATGAGCGACCGCCGCCGCGATAATCACGAATTCCGTATTTCTGCCAATAGGTTATGTCTGCGTGGCCGGGCCGGAATGTTTCGGAAATATTGCCGTAATCTTTGGATCGTTGATCGGTATTGCGGATCATTAGCTGAATCGGAGTGCCTGTGGATTGGCCTTCGAACACCCCTGACAGAATTTCAACTTCGTCGGGTTCACGGCGCTGGGTTGTGAATTTGTTCTGCCCCGGTTTGCGCTTGTCTAGCCAGTGTTGCAGCATCTCGGGGGTGATATCGACACCAGGCGGGCACCCGTCGACCGTTGCGCCAAGGGCGGGACCGTGGCTTTCGCCCCAAGTGGTGACGCGGAAAAGATGTCCGAATGTATTGAGGCTCATTTGTGTTGCTCCGATCCATGGTTGCCCTTGGATAAAGCCTTGTTCGCCGAGGGGCAAGACCCCTGAAAATTCACATCTGTATTACGTCGGTATTGCGTCGGTATTTGGGGGGTGGCGAATGAGTAATTCTTCTAGCAGTTCGGACTTTGTTGCTAAACAAGGGATGGTCGGATCGTCATCGTTAGGTCCCCTTACAATGATTCCCACGACTTTTCCCCCAAACAAAATAGGACCGCCGCTCATACCAGCCCAAGTACCAGAGACAAGTTCTATTACATTATCGTTATTGACAGGTTTTCTATCAAAACTTTTACGTGAATGCCCGGTGAACTTGCTTTCCCTAATTGTTAATGAATTCGAGTCCGAATTTTGCGGATATCCGGCTACTAGGACGTAAGAGTCGACAACGAATTTGGCAGTGTCGTTTTTATCGGCTATTTTTAAACAGCATGTAGGAGCGTATGCTGGAAACGGATCTGTTATTTTTATTAGAGCCAAATCGTTGTGATCATCTTTTTTGACCAATTCGGCTTTCAGTGCAAAATTCCGGTTTAGAGGTGAAAAAATACGCAAATTGTCACCGATGCAGTGGGCGCAAGTCACAAAGAGATTATTTTCAATTGCGAAGCAAGTTCCAACAGAACCTGCATCATCATCATTTTCTAAATACCAAACCGTAGCTTCCAGAACTTCGCGATCTTCTACTAGTGGAATTTTGAACTTTGAGCCATTTGAGCATACGTCGTTATATTTTGCCGCTAGTCTTCTGAATACTTGATCAGTTGGCCCTTTAATGTTTCGAATGTGTTCAATCTTGCCATGCACGACCCATTCGAATTTTCGGACTTCCTGTTGGGGTAATCGACCCCGAGTTGGTCGTTTTTCGTCAAAATGGCGAGATGTCGCAGCATCTAATCCATTTGCCTCCCAATCATGCAGCATTGCTCTGACGTTCCGCACAAATTTTCGTTTTACGTTTAGCTTTTCGTTTACAACCAAGCCAGTGACTTCTTGTTGGAATGACCTACCGCGCAAACGAGTTTTCGTGTGATTAATATTAAAGCCATTATTTTCGAATATTTCTTGGAAAGTTTCTGATAAATTGAAACTCTTTAGATCTTCATTATTTTTGGACGTCCCGATTTTTGCGGGAAATTTTGAACGATCAGACGATATTGTTATGTCGTCTGCATACCTAGTGTATGTGCAGCCGAGTTGATTACAAAAGCGAAAGAGTTCGGCATCTAATTTGTCTGAAACTATATTTGCGAGGATGGGAGATAGTGCACTTCCTTGCATCAACACGCTTGTTTTGTGTTTTTTTCCTTCCGTGTCTGTGATTTTTTCGAAACAAGAGATATGAGCGATGAACTGCGCAATATCAGGAGGGTAGTTGTAAGGCGAGCTGATAAGTCGACCCTTAATTCGCCCAAAATGAATCGTTTCGAAGTAATCCTTTAGATCGATATTCAAGACCCATTTTTTGCAGATATGACTTTCAGCGTTGCTTTTTATGCTACGATCCTTGCCGTTAACAAATCCATGTACAACGGCTTTAGGATAGTAGTCGTTTTGCAATAACGCTAGGATCTCACGCTGTAAGTTCAATAGGGCTTTGTTAGGTGCGCATATGCTAAGAAGTCCGCTACTTTTCTTAGGAATTTTAAACAACTTGTATCGGTTGCTAGGATTAGTCCCATAGGCAATAAACAAAAATTCATCGCGATGCTTTCGGTTAAGTGCTGTCGAGAGTTCTTTTATTGTTTTAAACGATTTTAAGGTCATTTTTTAGCATCAAATGTTGGAATTTCGCTTTTCCATAGTTTGTTTAAAGTCAGACATATTATTAGCATAATGTAGATCGCGTAGGTGCTTGAAAATAACCTTGTCGCAGGTGTCGCAGGTACACAACACTTAGTTAATCCCAACACTTGATGCCAAATTGAAGTTAAGTGATTGTGAATTTGAACACAAGTGATTGGTACATATAAAGTCATATTTTGTAAACTTAAGTCCAGTTTTCGAGGTGTGCCTTGGTCTCATTATTAAATTATGCAAGCTATTGATCATTTCCAAAATTCCTCTAAATTCAGCCCTACCTCGGGGTGCCACCAAAAATGGCTGAGACGCAGTTGCGGACCCGTTGAACCTGAACCGGTTAGAACCGGCGGAGGGAAGGTCTGGAACAATTCCTGATACTTACTCTCCGCTTGCAAAAGGAGAGTTGAATGAAACATCTTACACTTGCAGCGGGCTTATTAGCAGCAACTTCAGTTGTGGCTGAAACCCCTGTGTTATCTATCTATGCCCCTGATTATTTTACGTCGGAATGGGGGCCTGGTCCTGCGATTGAACAGGCGTTCGAAGCGACCTGTGCCTGTGATCTTGAATTTTCCGCAGGGGATGTGTTGCCACGTCTTATGTTAGAGGGCAGCAGCACCAATGCGGATATCGTGATCGGGTTAAACACGGATGTCACCAAAAAGGCGCGTGAAACGGGATTGTTTGCGGCGCATGGTCAGAATAATGCCGATTTGGATTTGCCAATTGCCTGGGCGGACGATGTGTTTTTGCCCTTTGATTGGGCTTATGTGTCGTTTGTTTATGACGAAACGCGTTTGGCGACTGCCCCCAGTGGGTTCGAAGATCTGGTCAATTTGCCAGAGGGATCAAAGATTGTGATCCAAGACCCGCGCAGTTCGATTTCTGGCTTGGCGTTGGTTTTGTGGGTCAAGGCGGTTTATGGCGATCAAGCCGAAGCCTATTGGGCGCGGTTGGCCCCCAAGATTTTGACCGTCACCAAAGGTTGGTCCGAAGCCTATGGGCTGTTCACGTCTGGTGAAGCGGATGTTGTGTTGTCCTTCAATACTTCGCCCGCTTATCACATCGCAGCCGAAAGTGATTTGACCAAAAAGGCGGCGATTTTTGACGAAGGGCATTATGCGTTCTTTGAATTGGTCGCCAAAGTGGCAGGGACAGATCAGCCAGAGTTGGCGGATCAATTCATGTCATTTGTGATGTCAGATGCGTTTCAATCGTTGATCCCAGAAACAAACTGGTCTTATCCAGCGGCGCAACCGGCAAGCGCGTGGCCTGCGGTTTTTGCTGATCTTCCAATGCCGGACAAGGCGATTTTTTATGACGATGTAACGGCGGCCCAGCTTCGGGATGAGGCGATTGCAGAGTGGCGTCGCGCGTTGTCGCAATAATCATGGGCGCAGCCGTGCTGGCTGCGATCCTATTGCCATTGGGGGCGGTTTGGTCCGCCTCTGATGGATTGGTGCGTCCAACGGCCGACGATTGGGCGTCGATCCGATTTACAGTGTATCAAGCCAGCCTATCGGCGGTTATCTCGGTTGGTTTGGCAATCCCCGTTGCACGTGCGTTATTTTATCGGCACTTTTGGGGGCGTGACGTTGTTGTCATGTTGATGGGCGCACCTTTTATTTTGCCCGTGATTGTTGCTGTGCTTGGGTTGATCTCTGTCTTTGGTCAGAACGGGCTGGTGAATGGGGTTCTGGGATATTTCGGAGTAAAAACAGTCTCTATATATGGGCTTCAGGGTATTTTATTGGCCCATGTCTTTTTCAATTTACCGTTGGCAACACGTATGGTTTTGGCGGCTTGGGGCGCAATTCCGACAGAGCGCTTGCGCCTAGCCCAAAGTTTGGGGTTGTCGGGGCTTGCGCTTTTTCGCATCATCGAAGCGCCCATGTTGCTGCGTGTTATTCCCGCCGCTTTTGCGGTGATTTTTGTTATTTGCCTGTCAAGTTTCGCGGTGGCTTTAACATTAGGCGGTGGCCCCAAGGCGACGACTTTGGAATTGGCAATTTACCAAGCGTTTCGATTTGATTTTGACTTGGGCAAGGCGGCAAGTTTGGGAATGATCCAATTGGGTCTTGCCGGATCAGCAGCGGTTGCACTGACCTTGATTGGGGTGCGCACCGATTTGGGCCAAGGACTGGATCGTCCTGTGTTGCGCATTGGGGATCCGGTTTGGCGGATTATTTTGGATGTCTTTCATATCATGTGGGCTGCCGCGTTTTTGTTGGTGCCGCTTGGGATGGTGATGGCCTATGGCCTATGGGGTATTTCGTCATTGGGCGGCGATGTCTGGATCGCGGCTGGTCGATCTATTTTGATGGCTTTGGCGTCTACGGTTCTTTGCCTTGGGATTGCGTTGTGTTTGATGCATAAATGGGGCGAAGTGATCGGTAGCTTGGGGATCGCCATATCGCCTTTGGTGTTGGGAACGGGGGTGTTTCTAATGCTGCGCAAGATTGGCAACCCGTTTGAATATGCGCTGGTTGTTACGCTATGTGTGAATGCTCTTATGGCTTTGCCTTTTGTGTTGCGCATTCTGCGTCCTGCAGCCGAGGATACACGCGCGCATTATGGACGTTTGGCACAGTCTTTGGGTTTGTCGCCTTGGGCTTGGGTGCGCTGGGTGTTGGTGCCACGCATGGCGCGCACATTGGGATTTGCTGCGGGCTTGGTTGCGGCACTTGCTATGGGCGATTTAGGGGTGATTGCCCTGTTTGGAACGGCTGAGCATGCCACGTTGCCGCTCAAACTGTATCAGCTAATGGGGGCGTATCGAATGTCCCAAGCGGCGGCGGCGGCGGTGCTTTTGGTGGGGATCAGCCTTGGCTTATTTTGGCTCTTTGAGCGATTGGGGCGGCGTTATGCTTGAACTGAAAAAGACCGTAGTCACCCAAGGGACGTTTCACATTCAGCTTCCCGATCTTGCTTTTGATCCCGGGGTGACGGCGATTATGGGGCCTTCGGGTGCGGGGAAATCAACGGTCTTGGCCGCGATTGGGGGCTTTATTGCGCTGCGTCAGCGCAGCTTGTTTTGGGAGGGAGTGGATATTTCGCAATACCCACCGTCCAAACGCCCTATGGCGGTTTTGTTTCAAGATAACAATTTGTTTCCGCACCTTAGCCTCTTTCGCAATGTGGCGCTGGCGGTGTCATCAAAGACCCGATTACCTGCCCCACAGGCAGAGCTGGTCGAACAGGCATTGTCCCGTGTCGGGCTTGCCGGCATGGGCGAGCGACGCCCATCGGATGTTTCCGGTGGTCAACAAAGCCGCGCTGCATTGGCGCGGGTTTTATTACAGGACAAGCCCATCGTTTTGTTGGACGAACCGTTTTCCGCCCTTGGTCCGGCTATGAAACAGGACATGTTGGATCTATTGGCGGATCTGACTGCTGAACGGGGTGCAACCGTGATCATGGTCACCCATGATCCAAACGATGCCAAACGGATTGCGCACAAGATCAGCGTCGTTGATCGGGGCACCGCAACGCCGCCGATGCCAACGGAAACGGCCTTGGCGACAGGCGGTCCGTTGGCAGGTTACCTAAGCGGGTGATTGTAGCGTGCGAAGTCCCAACCATGTCAGGACACTTGCAAAAACGAAATACCCGCCAGCCAACAAAAACTGACCCCAAAGTTCGAACCCGAAATCAATGAAAAGCCCGGTTAAACCCGGACCAATAGCAGACCCAAAAACCATGACAGACGTCGCCAATGCTTTGATTGATCCGATGTGTTTGGTCCCATAGAATTCCGCCCAAAACGCGTTGATTAGGGTCGAATTTGCCCCGTTTGTCAGACCGGTAAAGATCAAGCCGATCATCACAAATGTCAAACTATGAGCCAGTCCAAAAATGCTAAATCCAACCGCCATTGGCAAAAGGAACAAGGGCAACATCCTTGCGGTGCCAAACCGATCCAAGGCCCACCCAGAAAGCATCATCGAAAGAATGACAACTGTTGTGTAAATAGGAAATAGGGCGACCAAATACATATGGCTGAACCCATTGATGTCCGAATAATGCACCTGATGAAAAAAGAAAGCAGTGTTAAAGGTTGGTGGCCCCAAAAGTGTTGGGATCATGAACCAAAACAAAGGGTGCCGAAGCGCTTGCGCGCGTGTCCAATGGCGGCCTTGCATCCCCGTGGATTGGTTTTCTTCTGCCATTGATTTTGGTGTGCGCTCTGTCTTGAGAAGCCATCGAAACACCGGAATGGCGGCAACCATAACAAGCGCGACAGCGATCCAAAGGCTTTGCCATGCAAAGACAGTCATCAAGAAAACAAAGACCAATGGCAGGATCGCTTCGCCAATGGAAAACCCAAGCGCCGCTACCGCCAGCGCGCGGCCCCGTGTGGCAACATACCACCGCGCCATCGCAACAAAGGCCAAATGAACCGCCATTCCTTGGCCCGTAAAGCGGAGCGCGAAAATGACGAGCGGTAGCAAATAAACCGACGGGTTAAAGGCCATTGCCAAACAGGACAAAGCAAGGGACGCAAGTATAATTGCCCCCAGGTTTCGCGCCCGAAAGACATCGCTTAGCCCCCCAGCCCAGATCATAACAATAGCCGAGGCGGTTGTGCCTAACGTGTAAATACCACCCCATTGCCCCGGAGTTAGGTCAAAGGTTTGTGATATTTCACCCGCGAAAATGGCGATGAAAAAAGTCTGACCAAAGCTGGATAAAAACGTAAGCAGCGTTCCCGCGCTGAGCCAACGGGCGTTTTTCCGCAAAAATTCCAATGTACCCATCGGTTCACCCTGTCACGCTAGGACTTTGGGGACTGTGTAAATCAAGACATTGTCAAAAGATAGAAAGAAGTTTGGGCGCATTTATAGCGCCCAAATAGACCTAGAGCACGTAACGGCTTAGATCTGCGCTTTGTGCCAAGCTGCCGATATTTTTCTCGACAAAGTCAGCATCGACAATGATGGCTTCGCCGGAACGATCCGGTGCATGGAATGATAATTCTTCGAAGACACGTTCAATGATTGTGTACAGACGACGCGCCCCGATGTTTTCAACAGATTGGTTCACATCTGCGGCAGTCCGCGCCAAGGCTTTGATGCCGTCTTGGGTAAATGTCACATCCACCCCTTCGGTGCCAAGCAAGGCTTTGTATTGAAGCGTCAAGGCGTTGTCGGTTTCGGTTAGGATTCGCACAAAATCATCTTCGGTGAGGGCGCGTAATTCCACACGAATTGGCAAGCGCCCCTGAAGTTCAGGCAAAAGATCAGATGGCTTTGCCACGTGAAAAGCCCCCGACGCAATGAAAAGGATATGATCCGTTTTGATGGCGCCATGTTTCGTGCTGACGGTTGTGCCCTCGATGAGGGGCAGAAGATCGCGTTGCACACCTTCGCGGCTTACGTCTGCACCGCGCACATCGGCACGGGCGCAAACCTTGTCGATTTCATCCAAGAACACGATGCCGTTTTCTTCGACCGCTTCGATGGCTGTGCGCGTTACGATTTCGTCATCTAACAACTTGTCGGCTTCTTCGCCGATTAGCACGCCATAGCTTTGTTGGACGGTCATTTTGCGTTTTACTGTGCGACCGGAAAAGGCTTTGCCAAATATATCGCCTAGGTTCATCATTCCCATTTGCGATCCCGGTTGTCCGGGCATGTCAAACATCGGCATCGGGTTTGATGTATCGGCAACATCCAGTTCGATTTCCGTATCATCCAATTCCCCCGCGCGAAGCTTCTTGCGGAACATTTCACGGGTGGCTTCACGGGAATTTTCACCGGTGATCGCATCCAACACGCGTTCTTCTGCGGCGCGCTGGGCGTTGGCTTTGACGTCTTCGCGCATTTGTTCGCGCGTTTGATTGATGGCAGAGTCCACCAAATCACGGATGATTTGTTCAACATCGCGGCCAACATATCCCACTTCGGTGAATTTCGTGGCTTCGACCTTGATAAAGGGAGCCTTGGCCAGTTTCGCCAAACGACGGCTGATTTCGGTTTTCCCGACACCTGTTGGTCCGATCATAAGGATATTTTTTGGGTATACTTCGTCCCGCAATTCAGGAGGAAGCTGTTTGCGACGCCACCGCGACCGAAGCGCAACCGCCACAGCACGTTTTGCATCGTTTTGGCCAATGATATATCGATCCAATTCAGATACGATTTCGCGGGGTGTTAGGTCAGTCATTTTGAATCACCACTCTTAGGAAATGCTTTCAACGGTCAGTTTACCGTTGGTATAAACGCAAATATCAGCCGCAATCGCCATTGCGTCGCGGGCAATGGTTTCGGCGTCTTTGTCGGTATCCATCATAGCGCGCGCAGCGGCCAATGCGAAATTACCGCCCGACCCAATCGCAGCGACATCATGTTCGGGTTCAAGCACATCACCGGCACCAGTGATCACAAATAGCGCAGAGCCATCTGTCACAATTAACATCGCCTCGAGTTTTTGAAGATACTTGTCTGTGCGCCAATCTTTGGCCAATTCGACCGAAGCACGAGCCAATTGCCCCGGTGTTGCCTCGAGTTTGGCTTCGAGCCGCTCAAGAAGCGTGAACGCATCCGCAGTGGACCCAGCAAAGCCAGCGACCACGTCATATCCGCCCGGTGACAAACGACGCACTTTGCGCGCAGTGCCTTTGATGACGGTTTGGCCAAGGCTGACTTGGCCATCCCCTGCAATCACGACTTTGCCGTCTTTCTTGACGCCTATAATCGTTGTGCCATGCCATCCGGGGAAATTGTTATCTGACATTGTGATCTCCTACGACTTGAAACATATATGGGGTATCCGGCTGACAGGGGCAAGGTCTAGGGCTGTGCGAATAAAAAAGGGCGCTGTAAACAGCGCCCGCATTTTACAGGTTTATGTGACCTTAAATCGAGTCTTCGATCCAGCTTTGCAAAGCGGCTTTTGGGGCGGCGCCTGCGCGGTTGGAAACGACTTGACCATCTTTGATGATAAAGAGCGCAGGAATACCGCGAACACCCATTGAGGCCGCCGAATTTGGGTTGGTGTCGACGTCTACTTTTACAATTTTCACGCGCCCACCAAGTTCGTCAGACAATTCTTCCAAAGAGGGGCCGATTTGTTTACATGGCCCACACCATGGCGCCCAGAAGTCTACGACCACTGGAATATCTGAATTAACGACTTCGGCGTCGAAAGTAGCATCGGTTACAGCAACGGTTGCCATGGGTTTCTCCTGATAAGGTTAGAGTGTTGCGCAAAACCTATGCAGCAGGGGAAGAAAGGTCAAGACATGTGTCGGTAAGAGCTTGGGCCACACTCTCTTGGGGGAGGTACATCAGAGTGCCAGTAGCGGTCCAAAGAATGGCTGTTTTCACAGGCTTATCCGGATAAATTAGTGCAAGCGCGGCGGCATAAGCGCCCATTTGCCGCAAGAGACCCAAGGGCGTTGAGTGGGGGTCTTGGGGCACCGAGGCATTGGTTTTGAAATCCACAGCCAGAACTGAGTCGTCCGTAATGATCAAACGGTCGATGATCCCGTTCAGGGTGCGGCCCCCAAGTTCAGCGATCGGCGCGGAAATCCCGACTTCGGCATGAGTATTTTTGGCAAAAAGAAAGCCCAACTCTGGTGCAAGCAGGACGCGTTTCGCGTGTTGGAGCAGGTCCGCAAGGTGGTCTGGCTGCGCGGTAAGCCCTGCGTGGTCTAGGATCATAGGAGCCTGAGCGGCCCAGTCGGTTTCGGGTAAATGCGGAAGCATTTCCAAAAGGCGATGGATTTGAGACCCCCGAAGTTTGGCGCTGTCTTCGTCAAGGCCTTGGTCAGAGGCAAGTGCTTTGGCGCCTCCGAGATCGCTTGGGGCGAAGGTGGTTTTGGGAACAACAGGGGGCACTGCAGGTTGTGCAGCCCAGGCATCAAGGTGGTCTGTTTTTGTTGGTTGGGATCTTTCGGGGAGTGTGATTGGCAGGGACCAATCGCCAAATTCGTAGCGCATGCCCACGCCAAGCGGTGTGGGGCAGTCTATTGCGCCAACCCGACCCATGGCGATTTCCAGTTGTTGATACCACGTCAATGTGGTTTTCGACGTGGTGTTTCCTGCGCCTGCTATGATCAGCCATTTTTCGGCACGTGTCAGGGCAACATATAAAAGCCGATCATTTTCATAATCGCTTTCTGTAGATTTTTGCTGTTTTAGGTCGGTCGTCAGGTCGGGCGCATTTTCGGCGTTGGCGCGCCAAACCAGTTTATCGACATCTGATATTACCAAATCGCGATCATTTTTCCGTGCCTCGGCGGTGTCGGGTAAAATCACGATTGGCGCTTCTAGGCCTTTGGCGCCATGCACTGTCATGACACGGATTTGATCGCTTGCGGAATCCAGTTGGCGTTTGATTTCCAGATCATCGGTTTCCATCCAAACGAGAAAACCCGTTAGGCTGGGAACTTCGGTTTGTTCATAGGCCAAGGCTTGGGATAAAAGTGCGTTGATGCCATCTTCGGCTTCGGAGCCAAGGCGGGCAAGCAGATTACGGCGCCCGTCGTATCGCGTGAGAATGCGTTCCAACAGGTCATAGGGGCGCAAAAAGTCAGCGTTCCGCCGGAGATCCTGAAGCATGTCAACTTCGGTTGGATAGGCATCGCGTTGACCAAAGAGCGCGCGCCACAAGTAGGGTTCTTTGCGGTTATGAGCGAGGGCAAACAGGGATTGCTCTGTCCATCCAAAGAGCGGGGATTTCAAAGCCACCGCAAGGGCAAGATCGTCTTCTGGTGTGTCAAGGAAAGCCAGCAATGCGGCCAAGTCTTTGACGGCGATTTCCGCCCCAACCTTGAGCCGGTCAGACCCTGCAATCGGCAGCTCTAGGCGTTTACAGGCGCGAATGATTTCTTGGAAGATATGTGACCGTTTGCGGACAAGTATCAGAAAATCACCAGCTTGGACGGGGCGCATCAGGTAGTGGCCGGTTTTGTCAATTTCGATTGGAATTGGCGCCTGTTCCAATAACATGCGTTGAATTTCTGTCGCAATTTTATCAGCCAATTGAACGTTGTGATTATGCTGACCCAACAAGTTTACGGGGTCTTCCCAGTTTTTGTCTTTGTCGTCTTCGACTTTGTCCAAAGCAGGCCAAAGATCAACGCGGCCCGGCATGTTGGATTTAAACGCCATATGCCGGTTCCCTGCGGCAAATCCGGACGCATCACGGTTTAGGAAAACTTCGTCAACGAATGACAAAATCGCATGCGAGGATCGGAACGAATATTCCAACGTCATATCCTGAAGCGGGCGGTTCGCATTTTCTAACCGTTCGGCAAATTCTGCTTTCATACGGTCAAATTCGCGTGGATCGGCCCCTTGGAAGGAATAGATCGATTGCTTTTTGTCACCGACAACAAAAATCGTGCGTTCTTTATCGGCGTGCGCCCCTTGGCCAGATGTGAATTCTTGGGCGAGCTTTTCGATTACATCCCATTGCGTTGGACTGGTGTCTTGGGCTTCGTCAACGAGGATGTGATCAATCCCACCGTCAAGCCGGAACAGAACCCATTGCGCCACTTCGGGCGAGGTCAACAGGTGTTGTGTTTTTTGGATCAAATCGTCGAAATCCAACCAACCACGCAGCTGTTTCTGACGTTCATATTCGGGCAAGAAATAGGTGGCGAATTTCCAAATACCCCATGTCTTGGCCGCGCTTTCAAAGTTGATACGGTGGGCGCGTACGGCTTGGATGCGTTCCATTAGATCGTTCAGCTGAGGCATATAGTTCGCCATCCGCTTGCGTGTTTCAGCCGTTGGAACCGCGTCTATTTTGGCTTGGAAAGGGGCTTTTGTCTTTGCGCCGAATAGAAACAGGTTTTCGAGCTTGGACAACGCAGAGACATCCAGAGATGTGATCTGAGCGAACAGGTCAGCGACCTTGTGATCGGTTGGCTTGCTGCTTTCACGGCAGGGCGTGATAAAGCTATGCAGCAGGTCCAAGTCATCGGGTTCAAACGCCAGATCCAGCAAATCGGTTTCGCTAAAATCGGGATCTACGTTGAACCAACCAAACACGTCTGCTTGGGTTGGGTTCAACTGGATCAGCTTGCGTTTGCGGATTAGGTCCTTGAGCAGAGATGCAATATTGACGTCCGAAATGACGGCGGTGATGCCATCCAATAGCTCCGCTTGGTCCGACAAGGCGATGTCTTCTAGGATATCGGTGCAGAGAAGTTCGATTGCACGGTCTTCTATTTCTTTGAACTGTGGGCTGACGCCTGCTTCTCTTGGGAAGCGGCGTAGCAGGCTGGAACAGAACGAGTGAATGGTTTGAATTTTCAACCCACCCGGTGTTTCAATCGCGCGTGCAAACAATGTGCGTGCGTCGCTGAGTTCGGCCTCTGTGATGTCGCGATCAAAGCCAAGTTCGGTCAGTTCCTTTTTAAGGGCGGGGTTTTCCTTCATTGCCCATGCGCCCAAGGTTTTGAACAGGCGGTTCTGCATTTCCGAGGCAGCGGCCTTGGTATAGGTGAGGCAAAGGATGTTTTCCGGTGATACGTTGTTTAGCAAAAGCCGCGCTACGCGATCGGTCAACACCTTGGTCTTGCCAGAGCCAGCATTCGCGGATAGCCAGGTTGATCGCAACGGGTCGGCGGCCGAAATTTGGCGTTGGGTGGCGTCGTTACGGATCATGTCAAATCCTCTGGCTCGGGGGCTTGTGTGATCTGCCATTCGCCAAAGCGAGACAGTTGATCATAGTTTGAAATGTCTTTGATATCGAACATTGCGCGACGCGGTGTATACCCCGTTTCAACCAAGTGGTATTTCTGGATCAGATGGATGAATTTTGCCCAAACATCGGAAACGCTTTCTTTGTCCAAGGGGGCTTTGGTATCTTTGTCCGAACTGGTAACGCCCAAAAATTCGGCGTTGCAAACGGGGGCTGGATCGATGTCTTTGAAACCGCCTTCTTCTGCTATGGCGGCAAGCAAATAAAGCTGTTTATCAAAGTTGATCTGCTGGGCCGTTGTCGGGATTTTCCCCGTTTTGTAATCATAAATGATCAGCTGTCCATCGCTGGTTTGATCTATGCGATCGGCCTTGCCTTTTAATGTGAAATCAAGCGCGCCTAATGTCCGTTCACCGTCTTTTTCATAGCCGATGGGCATAGCGGTTTGGCGGCGTTCCGTTTCTGCCGTGATAAAGTCGTCAGCAGATTTTTCTAGCTTGGATTGCCAGAAAATTTGGGTCACGGCCCAAGGAGCATCTGCCGATAAATTCGTCAAATTTTCCTGTAATAGAGCCTGTTTTCGGGTCTCGGGTGGGACGCTGTCCCATTGTTTGACAAAGTTTTCAAGAGTGGCGTGAATGATCGTTCCCTTTAAGGCCGCATCAGGTGTTTTTTCAATCGACTCTAGCGGTTTAAGCCCCAAAACGTGCTTGGCATAAATTGCATAGGGGTCGCGGCTTAGGGTTTTGATTTCGGTTACTGACAACCCTTTGGGGCGCGCAGCGAGCGGAGGGCGCGGCGAGGGACGGGGCGCCGGGGGGACAGGTGCAAACTCTTCTAGCTTATCCGCCATGGCCAACCATTTATTTCCCTTTGCAATCATGTCGGAAAAACACTTTGGCCCGCCTTGACCGTCCAAGCCGTTTAGCAAATTCTGCAGCCGGTTGATCCACCGTGATGCGACCGTTTCCGCATCATCAGAGCGGATTGAGCGCGTGATCCAAACCTCTTTTGCAGCGATGGCAATTTGAAAATCATGCGCTGACAATCCAATGCGGCGTTCGGGCAGCAACAGACCCGCATCCGCACGCATTTTTCGGTTTAACCATGGATCCGGGGTCGGAGGTTCGGGCCAGCTGCCTTCGTTCAGGCCGCCCAATATCACCAAGTCAGCGCCTTGAACCCGTGCTTCAAGCGTGCCCCAGATCAATATCCCGGGATAAGGCGCATCCCGATCTCGAAGGGTATCTTGGGACAACACACCCCCGAAAATATCCCCATAGTCACGGGCGCTGATCTTTTGGGCGGTGGGTGCTGCGTCTTGCAATCGCTGGATCGCATCACGCGTTTTGATCCCTGCGCGTTCCTTCCACAACCCACCGGATACTGCATCTGCGTCGGGCTTGCAGCCATTGGCCAAACCTTGGGCTATTGTCAAATGATGTGCCAAAAGATCAGCCAAAGAGTGATCGCCGGACCGAACGATACCAGCGGAATGTTCAACAATCCATGCGGTCCAGTCCTCGGCCATCGGGTCCTTTTGTTTGGCGGCCCATATGGTTAAAATGTCGGCTGTGGGATAGGGAATGCCCTTGCGCCGCAGCCACAATTCCAAATCCCGCGTCAGCCGCAAATGTTCATTTCGCGCGCCTCCCGAATGTGTCAGCGGATGTTTCAGCAATGCCAATAGCGTAGAAGAGGTCACGGTCCTATGAATCAACGCGCATACTTGACGTAGGAAACGACCTGGTGGCGTCAATTGAAGCGGCACACCCGCGCTATCATCAGGCACAATATCCCACCGATCCAAAGCCGCCGCCACCTGACGCGTCAGCTGTCGATCCGGTGTAATCAATGCGGCTGTTACACCGTCTTGTGCGGCTTTACGCAGACGCAGCGCAATACTCAGCGCCTCTGACCGTTTCGACGGCGCTTCAACCCATGTGATGTCTTGGGTTGCGCTGTCCAAATTTTGTAAACTTGGCCCTTCGCGTAGCCAACTGTCGGTGACTGGCGCAGGTCGCAAGGCAAGCGATATTAACCGATTGCGATCAGGGTGAAGCGGTGTTTCAGCATGCCAAGGCCGAATGTCGGCAATATCCGCGCCTATGGCCTCGGCTACCTTGATAAAGCGATACTGGGGATGATCTTCTTGCATTGCGTGCTGTGCCGTGGCGCTGCGCAAATGCTGCTGCATGTCCCAATCCATTCCGGGCAGGATAATGCCGCCTTGGTCCAGCTGTGCAATCGCCTGTATCAAAAGCAACGTGGTCCCGCGCGATCCAGTCGAGCCAGCCAAAAAAACAGGCTCTGATATGGGGTTTTTGACCCATTTATCCGCAAGAAAGGCAATCTTTTGTCGTTGAAAGCTTTCCTTGTCTGGGTTGGTGTCACGGCTTTCTAAATAGCTTTGCACGATGCCCAAAAAGGATTGCGTCCGCTGCCAATGTCCGGATTGGTCAGACACATTCAGTTGGGCAATTGTTTCAGGATCGACGCCTTCGCCTTGCATTTCGTCAATCAAACTTGCCAAGCTGTCACTTAGGTCAAACAAAGACGCCCGCGCGGCAAAATCTTTTTGTTGATCAAGCAATTTGGACACCAATGAAATCAGCTCGAACCGATTTATCAGGGGTGACTGAGGGGCCGCAAAGGGCAACGGACCTGTTAGGTCAAACAAGTCCGACAAAAGAATGATTTTAGGATGTAGCAGCGCACCTTTTTGGGTCAGGATCTGCTTGATCCGCCGGCCCATTCGTTCGGTGTTTACAATCACATGCGCACGGGCCAAGTCTTCGGGTTTCTGGCCCTGAAATCTCGCCAGCAATCCGTCCACCAATGCGACGGGAAAATCCACGCCTAATCCGACGCCAAACAATTTATCCTGCGGAGCCATTTGCGCCTCCTTTGTCCAAAAGTGTTTCTGCTAAATCAATGCCCTCTGGCGTGCCAACATCAACCCATTGCCCGTCATAAACAACAGCTTTGGCGCGGCCCTGTGGGATCAAGGTATCCCAAACACGGTTCAATGAAAATTTAGGTTCGTGAATGGCCAAGATTGGCGCTGTCTTGATGATCTGAACACCAGTATAGACAAAATCACCCTGCCTTGAAATTTGACCGGCCTGATCGATGCTGAAATCACCCTTGCCCTTGTGGCCAATGGCTCTGTCTGTGGGAATACACAACAGCAAAGCGTCGGTCTCATCCTCATCCCAGGCATCGGCAACCGCGCGCAATGGATTGGGTCCGCGCCAAATCGCATCCGAATTAAATGTCACAATCGGTGATCCGCCCAATTGATCCACTGCGTTTACAATTCCACCACCCGTTTCCAACAGCGTGGTTTCATGCACCAAAGTCACGGTGCGCTCGGCAAGATGCGCTTCCAAAAGCGGGGCAAGATAATGTGTATTGATCACACAGGTTTTTGGGCCAAAAGCGTCGACAATATCCAGCGCGTGGTCAATCAATGCGCGCCCTTTCACGGGGATCAACGGCTTGGGTCGTGTCTGTGTCAACGCCCCCATGCGCGTCCCCAACCCTGCGGCAAACAACATTAAGGGAACATCCCGCGGCGAAATCATCCGATGCCCTCGATCACAGGCAACACCAAAGACCGCACATTGACCAGATGAGGATGCTTTAACGTGTGCAAAACGATGTCGCGTACAATTGGCATAAATACGCGATAATTTGCTTTGCCATGGACATGTGCCAGCTCTTCAAAGCGACCAAGAATGCGGAAATTCCGCTGAAACCCCAACACATGATACCGCGCTAGAAAGTCGTCCCGATCGACACCGGTTTGTGCGATATAATAACCCAACATCTGCGCTTCAAAATGCGCGTCAAACGGACGGCGCACATCCATCAACAAAGACATGACATCATACGCAGGATCGCAAGCAAAGGCGTCTTGAAAATCCAATACTCCAATCGAATTGATTCCTGTTTGATCCGGCAAAAGCAATAAATTTTCAGCATGACAATCGCGCAGGGACAGACACTGCGGATTGCTCAAAGTTTTGGACAAAACGGCTTCAAGCGCGGTATGAATTGCGTGCTTTTGGGCTTCATCTTTGATAAAATACTCAAACGCAGGGGCCACCATCTGCGCCAAGGTTTCGGGGCTAGTTGCGCCCGCCCAAACCGGCAAGGGTTGGCGACTTAGGTGGATCAAAACGTCGATGATATTGCGATATATTTCGGGTTTACGGTTTGGGAATTCGGTTGTGATAGTGGCGACCAATCCATCCCCGAAATCTTCCATCAGCAGAAACCCTTGATCATGATCAGCGGCTATAATTTCGGGCACTCGAATGCCAATATCGGCAAGATGCTTGGCGACACGTACAAATGTTTCAGTACTCTCCCCTGTATTCGGCGGCGCATCCATCAAAATGGCGGGTCGTGGTCCAAGCAGTCGCTCATAGCTACGTGACGACGCATCGGCTTTTAGGGCCACACGTGGGATACTATCCCAACCGGACAAGGCCAAAAAGGTCTCTTTTGCTGCTTCACGCATGGGTAAATGGCTCTAATCTGGTGGTCCATGCGGCTTGGGTCCACGTGACGTGAACCTGTCGCGCGTCTTCTGTTGGGCCAGGTGAAAACCTTAATCTTAGGGCCGACTGCGGCACGAGCGTTTCCAATCTATCGGGCCACTCAACCAAGCAAATGGACGTTTCAAACGCGTCCAACAATCCCAATTCAATGATGTCGTCAGCGCCGCTTAGTCGATATAGGTCCGTGTGCCAAATTTCCCCAATTTCGGTGTCATAGGTTTGGACAATGGTGAATGTGGGCGACGGGACATCCTCGGGAATGTCTTGTGAGGATTGAATAAGGCAACGCGCGAAAAAGCTTTTGCCCATGCCAATGTCACCATCCAAAAGGATCACATCCCCAGGTTTCAGCACCTTAGAAAACCGCTGAGCAAGCTCGGCGGTGTCATCTAAACAAGCAAGGGCAAGGTCGAACGAAAAATGTGACATGCCGCAATGATGGCAGTGTCCTTGCGGTGATACAAGACGGATTGCGGATCGCTGAAATCTTTTCGCTCATGCGTGGGGATCGAAAATGTCGTGTTTGTGGTTTATTCTGCGCTTATTCCTAAATGATTTAGCTCAGCCAAACTGGGTGCTGCGTACATTTCAGAGAAAAGAACCAATGTCGAGCTGCCGCCAATGGGCGAGACACGGCATAAATATTTACGGCCTGATTTGTGATTGGCTTCGGCTTCCCATTCCGCGCGATTTTCAAGGCTCAGAACAAAATCCCGCAGGTCCCCCCAAATCGGAGAGGGCGCACAAGAGGTTTGCCAAATTTTCGACGCGTCTAATATCGTGTGTTCCTGTAGACTGGTTTCATCGACGCGACCCCATAGCACGCCGTAGGCGTCATTGCTTAGAACCAAATGCCCCGAAGTTGAAAACACAGCAACAGCGGTGTCGATTGTATCAAAGACAGAATTCATCAAATCCAATTCGTAGCGAAACTTGCGTGTCAAAGAAATTTCGGCGCTGATATCTTCAAAGAGGTAGGCAATAGCCCCATCAGGATGCGGGCGACCAGAAACGCGATAGGTCGATCCATTTGGTAAATTCCAAACCTCGGTATAGGTGCCTTCGGCAGAGGCCGCGACCAGAACAGCCAGCTTTTCGCGCCAGTGTCCGTAATCCTTGGGTTCCGGCATTATGCGATTATCGCGCAGTTTATCGAACACAGACAATAAATTGGGTCGCGCGCTTAGAAATTCGGCGGGCAATTCGGTTAAATCCACCAAAGCGGGGTTGAATAAAACCAGTTGTCGGTTTTTGTCAAAAATGGCCAGTCCAATCGACAATTGCGCAAAGGTTTTTGTGAGTGTTTGCACGAAATTGCGCTGGGCGACTTCGGCCTTGACCAGTGGGCTGACATCCAAAGCATAATGTAGCCGCGCCAAGTTATCTTGGATTGATGTCACATCATACCAGTTGGTATCCGCAGGATTGTCATCGGTCATTTTCATGCGCGTGGGTTCGGGTTTTATCGGGAATTGCGTTTGGGAAATTGCCTTGGCTTGATCGGGATCATGGCCGCTTAAATTGTGAAAAGCCGCATTCCCAAAGCTAATTTCATTGTTTTGATCTACGCGCCAAATGGGATAGGGGGCCGCATCAAGCATGGTCGTCAAGGCGCGCCCATGAAGTGCAGATTGATGCAGTTTGTGCAAATCAGACAGGGAATGCGCCGCATCGTTCAGTGTTACGATACATCCTGCATCACTGGGCGAAACCACTAATCTGCCCATATCCATCGGATGGGGCGAGACAAATTCAATCTCGGACGTTGTGGCAAATGCAGCGGGTGTCAGATCGGGAAACCGGTGTTGGAATAGCGCGACAACATCTTGAAAATTTGGCTCTAACCGCTCTGGAAACCAAAGGTTCAGCGGGTCGGAACAGGCAACCACACCATTGTTTTCCAATGTCAATTTTAGGGTTCCGGGCGGGCGGCGGGCAGTATCCTTGTTGGCGGTAAACGAAGGCCACAACAGAAACGCTGCAACGGATACTGACATTCCGACGCTTAGCGCGATTTCTGCCCAAAGTTGCATGCCATTCCTTTCTGGGCGCGGTCATTCCTGACCCGCCTGACCCTTGTCTTAGAACTTTGACTCAAGAATAGTTAATGTTTGGTTAACACTTCTTATAGGGAAAAATTTTGGTTCTGGCCCGTGACGGGGCCAAGCTTTTGAATATCTCTGCGTTTCCAGACAATTTCGACCATAGCACCGTTTGGTTCGCCTTGGCTGCGTTGATGTTTAGGAAGCTCGGAAAGATTGGCAAATGTCAGATCCGCTTGGGTGCGCTCTAGAAGCGTTTTTGCTATAAACAGCCCAAGCCCCATGCCTTCGTATTCGGGGCGCGTTTGCAAGTCGGACTGCGTCCGTCTGCGTTTCAACAAAGGATCCCCAATGCGCCCAATCAAATGCGGTGGATACCCCGGACCATCATCCATGATGCGGATTGTAATCTTATCATCATTCCAAAGCGCTTCGATCCACACGGTCGAGCGGGCAAAGTCGACCGCATTCTGGATCATGTTGCGCAGCCCGTGGATGATTTCGGGTTTTCGCATGACCTCGGGGTGATCCACTAGGTCATCAAGTTCGGATTCAAACACCATTTCAATGGCTTTGCCGCGGTCTTTGTGGGGGTCTGCGGCTTCGCGGATGACTTCGGCTATGGGGGCATTGCGCAGGTGCAGATCATCTTTTCCGGCCCGCCCCATTGACCGCAAAATATCGCGACACCGGTCCGCTTGGTCCCGTATCAACGCGGCGTCTTCGAACAGCTCTGGATCATCGCGCAGTTCTTCCATCAATTCGGCACTGGTCAATTTGATCGTCGCCAAAGGCGTGCCAAGTTCATGCGCAGCAGCGGCAATCACGCCGCCCAGGTCGGTCAATTTCTGTTCACGCCCCAAGGCCATTTGCGTCGCCAAAAGCCCATCGCTCATGGCGTTCATTTCGCTGGACACACGATAGGAATAGATGCTGACAAAAATAAGCGCGATCACAATCGCGGCCCAATTCCCAAAGATAAAGATATCAGGCATGCGCAGGATAAACATGTATTCGGTGCGCAAGGGCATGTTAAACGCCACCATTGCCGTGATCAAAATGATGGCAGTGCCCCCAATCACCATTGTAGAACGCAAGCGCAAGATGGATGCAGATACGGCCACTGGCGCGATAACCAACATCGCAAAGGGATTGTTCAAGCCGCCCGTCAGAAACAAAAGGAAACACAGCTGAACAAGGTCAAACAAGATCATCCATGCGTTTTGCCGTTCCGACAGTCGTTTGTTTTCGGGAAAGACAAAGGTCGCAAATAGATTAAACGCAATAGCGATCCCAATCGCGGCAATGCAAAATTCGATTTCAATGATCAGATCAAAGTAAAATAGCGCGGCAAGAATGGCGGCAATTTGCCCGGTGATAGCAAACCAACGCAACAGCACGAGTGTGCGCAGACGGATCCAATTGCTGCGTTTATGATCAGCAAATAGGTTTTTTGTTCCGTCGGCCATACTGTCGCACCTTCTTATTCGCGTTGCCTTCCTGTATTAGGGGGCATAGGACTAGCGATCAATAAACTTGTAAAGGAGCTTCTTTCATGTTGCGCATGTTAAGCATTCTGGCAGGGGGCGCCGTTGTCGTTGGGCTTGGGGTTAGCTGGGCTGTCACGGGCGGTGTTTTCAATAAATCGGATGACCAATTCGCAAGCTGTCGTACGAGCGTGATCGCTGGTGGAACCGCCGCGATTGGGGGGCCGTTTTCGTTGCAAAATGCCAAAGGTGACACTGTGACGGATCTGGATGTGATCACGGAACCATCGCTTGTTTATTTTGGCTATACCTATTGCCCGGATGTGTGTCCGTTGGATATGACGCGCAATGCCGAAGCGGTTGATGTGCTTGCGGATATGGGAAAATCTGTGACGCCAGTGTTTATCTCCATTGACCCTGCGCGCGACACCCCCGAGGTCGTGGGCGAATTTGCCAGCTTGATCCATCCCAAAGCAATCGGCCTAACGGGAACCAAAGAGCAAGTTGACGCAGCCAGCAAAACCTATCGCACCTATTACAAGATCCATAATACCGGCGATGATATGTATTTGGTCGATCATTCCGTATTTACCTATCTGGTGCTACCCGAGGTCGGGTTTGTCGAATTCTTTCCAGAATCCACAACCCCGGAACAAATGGCTAAAACCACAGCCTGTTTTATCGCAAATAGTTGAAATCTGAGGGTTTGACCTATTTCATAGACGTGTCTAAACTACTGAAAAGCAAATGATCATTTCATAGGAGGGTCGCGCGTGTCGGACCAAACTGCGAACATCGGACCAGATAAAACGCTGCTTCTTGTGGATGATGATGAACCGTTTTTGCGGCGTCTTGCAAAAGCCATGGAAAAACGCGGGTTTGATGTGGAAATGGCTGGATCAGTGGCTGCGGGGCGTGCGATTGCAACGGCCCGCCCGCCTGCCTATGCCGTGGTGGACTTGCGCCTAGAAGACGGCAATGGTTTGGATGTGGTCGAGGTGTTGCGTACCAAGCGTCCCGACAGCCGTATTGTGGTTTTAACCGGATATGGTGCGATTGCGACTGCTGTTGCTGCGGTGAAAATTGGTGCAACGGATTATTTGTCAAAACCGGCGGATGCGACGGATATCACCAATGCGTTGTTGGCGACGGGCGATGATCTTCCTCCGCCACCTGAAAACCCCATGAGCGCGGATCGCGTCCGTTGGGAACATATTCAGCGCGTCTATGAACTTTGTGATCGTAACGTCAGCGAAACAGCGCGTCGTCTAAACATGCACCGCCGTACTTTGCAGCGGATATTGGCAAAGCGTAGCCCTAAATAGCTGGTGTATCTGGTTAAAGCCAAAACAGCTTTTGAACACGGTCCACCAAGGTGCCATCTGATAGAGGGCGTTGTTTATGGAGCGTGTGATCTATAAATCCAAGCTTGGAATAAAACGCTAATCCCGGCACATTGTCGGCGCGAATGGTGGCGTCTATGACCACAACCTTCGCCTTGCGCGCGGCTTCAAGTGTGGCCGCAAAAAGCAAATGCCCAATGCCGCGACCATGTTGGTCATGCGCGACAAAGCTTGCAATCTCTGCGGTACGATCTGGAAGCCCATCTCGATCCCGCCACTGCAAGGATTGAAATCCGACAAGTCGGTTTGCGGACACAGCAACTTGGCAAGAGATATAATCCTCGGGTTCGAGATAATGCGCGACGGCGCGTTTAGCGTCAAACAGTGTGCGATGTGCCGTTGTCGTGCCTTCGACAATCAGGGGGTTAATGACGTCGCACATGGCGTGTGCATCTGTAATGTGCGCTGGGCGTATCGTGATCTGGGTCATAGTGTTGCCAAAAGCCGTTCAAAGGTTTCAATAAAATCTATGCGGGTTTCTTTGGGGGGGCGCAGGGTGATCCCCAATCCTTTTATAAAGGTGCGGTCTGGCTTACCAAACAGCTTGTCAGCCTCGGCTGCTTCAAAACCCGCTACCTCAACGGCTTCCATCCATGCGCTTATGTGGTCTGCTTGTTTGATTTGTTTCTTGATCATCGCAGGTAACACCGCAGGAAGCCCAAAGCGGATGTGAATAGCTGCGGTCAAGCGATCATCCAATTCACCATATCCGTCGCCTACCGATGCCTTGACCGGTGAAATCATGTCCCCGATCACGTATTCTGGCGCATCATGCAGCAGAGCGGCCAATTTCCATTTACCTGCAATCCCAGGGTTCATGCGTGTGAACAATTCAGTCACCAAGAGCGAATGTTCCGCAACTGAATAGGCAAAATCACCACGGGTTTGACCGTTCCACCGCGCAACAAAGGCCAAGCCATGGGCGATATCTTCGATTTCGATATCCATGGGGGTCGGATCAAGCAGATCCAGCCGCCGACCAGAAAGCATCCTTTGCCAAGCGCGTGTTTGTTTCATGCGATTCCCCTTGTTCACGTTTTGTTTACACAAAATATCGCAGCTTAGTTCAAGTGTTATTCCGGCTTGCGGCATCGAAAGTGAAGGAACAAGGGGGTGTCGCGCGTATCTGCAACGCTGGGATGGTCGCGCGCTTCTTGGTCAGTGGCGCGCGGTTCTTGGATGGCTTCTAACGTGAACCCGGTCGTGACAATGTCATTGATCCAATCACTAAGGGGGCGATGAAACCTAGGGACGTTGAATTTTGGTATCGTGTCCAAAAGCTCGGGCGGAACCGTTCCAAAGGTCCATGTTTCCTCGGCGCCGTTGCTATGCGTGAAATATTCGTGAACGGTGCGTCCTAGTTTGCCGGTAACGGGGTCTTGGTCCCTTTTGCTGTTTAGCGTTACAAAGCAAGGGTGCAAAATTGAAAACTGTAAGAATCCTGTGGGTTTTATCACGCGGAATGCTTCTTTAAGGGCTTGATCTGGATTGGGAAAATCCATCAAACACATAAAAGACGTGGCAAAATCAAAATGGTTATCCACAAAAGGAAGATGGCGCGCATCTGCTTGGGTGAAGGATGCACCAACAGGGTCGTGGGCTTCTAATTCTTGGGCGGCATCAACAAATGTCTGAACCAAATCACAGCCCGTGATTGTCGCCCCAAGCTGGGCAACACGACGGGTATTTGTGCCCTCTCCGCAGCCAATGTCGATGCCAAATTGTCCGGTGACATCTGGCAGAAACCGTAAAAACCAAGGGGTGTTCAAAACGTCCCGATAGACGTCATATCCGGCACGGGAAAGTGTGGTCCATGTCTGTGCATTTTCATGCCAGCGTTGTGTAGAAATTTCTTTGTCCATGACTTTACCTAAGAAATTGAAAAACTATGAATTCAAGCTAACTCGCTACGTGATTGCTGAAAAGGTTATTCTGTGATAGCCGACCCACAAATTAAGGAGCATTCCATGTCGGATTACATTGTCAAAGACATCAACCTAGCAGGTTTCGGCCGCAAAGAGTTGGATATTGCAGAAACAGAAATGCCGGGTCTCATGGCCCTGCGTGCCGAATACGGTGCGGCAAAGCCATTGTCAGGTGCGCGCATTGTCGGGTCATTGCACATGACCATTCAAACGGCTGTTTTGATTGAAACATTGGTGTCACTTGGCGCGGATGTGCGCTGGGCGTCGTGCAACATCTTCTCGACCCAAGATCACGCAGCCGCTGCGATTGCCGAAGCAGGCATTCCAGTGTTCGCGATCAAAGGCCAGTCATTAGAAGAGCATTGGGATTACTTGGACAAGTCATTCATGTTTGCGGATGGCCCCAACATGATCTTGGACGATGGGGGTGATGCAACATTGTACGTGCTTTTGGGCGCGCGCGCCGAAGCAGGCGAGGAAATCATTCCTGTGCCACAGTCCGAAGAAGAAGAAGTCATCAAAGCGCAGATCAAAAAGCGTATGGCCCAATCCCCTGGTTGGTTCACAAAAACACGCGATGCGATCCAAGGTGTGTCAGAAGAAACAACAACAGGCGTTCACCGCTTGTACGAATTGGTAAAACAAGGCCAGTTGCCGTTCCCTGCGATCAACGTGAATGACTCGGTCACGAAGTCCAAGTTCGACAATAAATACGGCTGCAAAGAAAGCCTTGTTGACGGTATTCGCCGCGCCACAGATACAATGATGGCTGGTAAAGTCGCCGTTGTTTGTGGATATGGCGATGTTGGCAAAGGATCGGCTGCATCTTTGCGTGGCGCAGGCGCGCGCGTCAAGGTCACCGAGGTTGATCCAATCTGTGCGCTGCAAGCGGCGATGGATGGCTTTGAAGTTGTCATACTAGAAGATGTTGTCGATACGGCTGACATCTTTATCACCACCACGGGTAACAAAGACGTTATCCGCATCGAACATATCCGCGAAATGAAGGATATGGCGATCGTTGGAAACATCGGCCACTTTGACAATGAAATCCAAGTGGCAGCATTGAAAAACCACAAATGGACCAACATCAAAGACCAAGTGGATATGATCGAAATGCCATCCGGCAGCCGTATTATCCTTTTGTCTGAGGGACGTTTGTTGAACCTTGGCAATGCAACAGGTCACCCATCGTTTGTGATGTCCGCGTCCTTTACGAACCAAGTATTGGCGCAGATGGAATTGTGGAACAATGGCGACAACTACAAGAACGAAGTCTATATTCTGCCCAAGCATTTGGACGAAAAAGTTGCCCGCCTGCACCTTGATCGTATTGGCGTCAAGCTGACCAAACTTGCCAAGGATCAAGCGGATTATATCGGTGTCACACCTGATGGACCCTTTAAGCCAGAACATTACCGCTACTAATACTGCCCACTGCCGCGGACCTGTTCTGCGGCAGTGTTTCCCTGGACTATTCTTCTTTTGGATGATTGCACGCCACGTCAGGGTATTCAGCTTGACGACCGGTCACAGACAAATGTCACAAAAGCGCATGATTTATATGATGGCGCCTTGAAATACTTCCCCGCAAATTCTGGATTGTAACGTCTGCAAAAGCCGTTAAGGTATCCTTTAGTATTTTAGATATATCCAAAAGGGAGAGCTACTATGGGAAAGCGTGACGACCTAATTGCAAAATATGCAGAAGATTTGAAAAATAAATGTGGCATGACGCCAGATATGGACCTTTTGAAAAAGGTGACAATCGGGTGTGGCCCTTCAATTTACAATGCGGATGCATCCACAGTTGCGGGCAGCCAGGAAAGTGAACTTGAAACGGTAAAGAACAGTTTCTTGATCAAAAAGCTTGGGCTGGCTGATGGGCCAGAATTGATGGAAGCCATCAACAAAGTCATCGAAGTTTACGGTCGCTCAGAACGTAATAAATACCGCGCAGTTGTTTATTACATGCTTGCCAAACACTTTGGTAAAGAATCCGTTTACAAGTAATGTTGTAAGCTTGGATCAAAAGCCCACCCCAGCGGTGGGTTTTTTTATGCCTAAAATAGATACATTTCTAAATATTTTGAACTTGGTGAAATCGGTTGGATTGGGTAGGTTGGTCGTGTTCGTGCTAGGATGGCTGAACCTGAATACCCGAGGGCTGTGGGAGCTGTAGGGGATTGGGGGTTTGGATCCGCTCCGAACCCCCTTCTTGATTTTATGCACTTTGAAATCGGGGTGATTGAGTATTTCGGCAAATGTGAAGCGACGTGTGTCAAAAATATTGCGTGTCAATTTGCTTTGGTTCATGCTTGCCCGGATGATTAAGTAAAGGAAATGCGCATGAGCTATGATGAGGGAACTGTTTCATTTACGGAAATGAAGCATGGCACGAAAGAAGATTACGCGCTTTTGGCTGAGCTGGAAAAGCCGCATCATGCATTGACGGCGGATCGCGTTTTGGATGAGTTGCGGCGCCAAGCAGAGACATCTTTGGACGGCTATAAAATCAATCGCATGGTCCATGGTTTACAGGCGGCGACACGTGCCGAGCGGGATGGCGCGGATATTGATTGGATTGTTGGGGCTTTGTTGCATGATATTGGTGACGGGCTTGCGCCGCAAAATCATGATCGATTTTCAGCAGAAGTGATCCGCCCCTTTGTTCGGTGGGAGGTGTCTTGGGTTGTTGAGCATCATGGAATTTTCCAGATGGTTTATTACGCAACGCATTACAACTGGGATCCTAATGCGCGTGAAGAGTTTAAGGATCATCCCTGTTTTAACGCCTGTGCTGCATTTTGTGAACGCTGGGATCAGTCGTCTTTTGATCCTGACTATGATGCGAAACCACTTGAGCATTTTGAACCAATGGTTCGCGACGTGTTTGGCCGTAAGGCGTGGGATGAGGCCGTTTTGCGTGACGGCGTGGTGACGGATTTGATGGGGATGCCGGCGCAGTGAAGGATGAGCTATTCCAGCGCATTCAAGATAGCTTTGCGCGTCAGGGATTTATGAACACGTTGAAAGCGCGGTTGGCGGATGTCACTGAGGGGCAGGTTTCAATTGCTGCCCCGATTTCCGAGGCCGTGTCACAGCAACACGGGTTTGCGCATGCGGGTATTGCGTTTTCGATTGGCGATAGTGCGGCTGGATATTCGGCGCTTACCCTGTTTGATCCAGAGGTCGAAGTTGTGACAGCTGAGATGAAAGTGAACCTTGTGTCCCCCGCCAAGGGTCAAAGCCTTTTGGCCGTGGGCAAGGTTATCAAGCCGGGGCGGCGGTTATGTGTTGTGACGGCTGACGTTTTTGCGATTGATAACGGGGAACAAAAATTGATCGCTGTAATGCAGGGGACAATGGTTCCTGTCGGTTATAGGGGTTAAACCTCTAACCCGAGTTCGGCACTTTCGATCAATGCGCGTACACGGTCCAGATCGTCCAATTCATGGGCCATCAATAACGCCAATTTAGCCAAAAATAATTCGGATTTTTCCGGTGTTACGCGATCAATGGTTTCGGCAAGTGCGGCATAAATGGCTTCAACGTCTGTTTGCGTCATAGGTTTGATCCTGTCGAAGAGAGAAGCGATTGGAACCCTTGGGCAATTTTCTGGGCATTGGCTGATTTCCAGCGTCCCGCGATATGCATATCAGGGCGCAGCAAAAAGGCAGAGTCCGGATCAGCTTTGTATATATCGTGGAGGGCCTGTGACCATGGAACATAGGTGACGTGCAGATTTGGCACCGCGGTTGAAAGAGCATTGGCTAGGGATGTATCGAAACAGAGCAGGTTAAATCCTTGGCCCAGTTGGTCCGTCACATATCCCTGTGCAAGTTTGAAGTCCGGTAAAAATGCGCCGATGCTTGGCCCTTGGGTAAAGTCGGGATCGTCTGGAAGAACCGCAGGGCTATTGGCATAGGTGAAAGGTGTCATTTGCCTTGGGTTTGCGAGCTGTCCCGCAAAATCATGGGTCAACGCCAGCGACAAAGCCGCATCGCGCATGAGCGTCCATCCGTGGGTGTTTGGGGTCATAAATCGCGCACTTTTGCTTGCATTGGCGAAAACGTCCAAGGTCGCGCCTCGGCGTTCTGGGGTGTAGCTATCCAACAAGGTTTCGGCGGCTTGACCGTTAAGCACCCAGCCAAGTTTCCACCCGATATTGGCTGCATCTGCTAGACCGTTGTTCAGGCCGCGCACCCCAAAAATAGGGACGATATGTGCGCTATCCCCGACGAAAAACAAGCGTCCGTCGCGATAATCATCAAGCGCCAAAGTATTTGCGGAATAGACGCTCCACCATTCCAGATCCCAAGGTCCATCATAGCCGATATCTTTCAAAACAGCGGCGACGCTTGTGCGCACAGTGGCTTCTTTTAGGGCCTGCGTTTCGTCTTCGTCATCGGCTAGTTGGTAATCGATGCGCCAGATATTGTGCGGTTGTTTGTGGATCAATACGGTTCCACCGCGCCGACACTCCGGATCAAAGAGAGCGCGGCGAATAGTGGGATAGTCGTGATCCATTTGAATATCGGCAATCACATAGCGACCTTCGAAATTTTCGCCCTTAAGCCGGTGACCGCGCAACTTGCGAATGGGACTTCGGGCGCCGTCACAGGCGAGGACCCAAGCGGCATCGAACGTATAGTGACCGTTGGGATCAGCGACGCTAAGTGCGATACCTTGGTCGTGATCATGGGTTGCTAAAATTTCACTTTGCCAACGTGTTTCAATCAAATCGCTTTTGGCCACTGCGTCCCAGAGGTATTGTTCGATGAACTGTTGCTGAATGTTATACATCGGACGATATTTATCGTGCTTGCTGTCGGGCATGTCGAATTCAAGGATTTGTTTGCCGCGATAAAAACTGCGTCCTTTGGTCCATCCCAACGCATTTTCCAAGAAGGGATCAACAGCCCCAAGGTGTTCAAGAATGTAAAAGCTAGAGCGCGCAACGCAAATGGCGCGGCTGCCGTCGTTAAAGGTATTTTTCTTTTCAAATAAAACGCTTTTGACACCTTCTTTCGCCAAAGCGAGCGCGGCTGTCATTCCGATAGGGCCCGCGCCTATGATTGCGACGGGGGAAGACGTCGTTGTGTTTCGTTGATCGATATCGGGCGCGTTAAAAGAAGGATATGTGAAGTAGAGCGACTCTGTGTCGGATCGTCCTGCTGGTCGCATGTTTTCTCCTTTTGCGGTGTGGGATCAACGTGTCGGAACTTTTAGTTTTCCTGCGATCGCGTCATCTATGGATTTTTGTCCAAGCTGCAGTCCCACTTCGTATTTTCCGAAAACGAAATGCTGATTGACGCCGGTGTCCAAGCCCTTTTGGATGCCTTCACCGATTACAAAATCTTCGTTAAAGACGACGCGAATAAGGTCAAAATTCTTTTGCCAGTACCGTTCGGCTTTTTCGGTTTTGGGGGCTTCTGGGATTAGCATCATGCATTGGAACACACAGGTTCCGGGGCCTGTGGGAATGATTGTATGGACGTAGACATGATCTGTCATCACTTGGATAAAATTCGCGGGGAACAGATAGTTTTGCGTCATGAAATTTGAACGATAGTCCCAGTCAGAGGGATCTTGATCCCTAAGTTCAAGAACCTTGGGCAATGGCACGGCGTGGCGTACATGCGGGTCAAAGTTTAGATGAACACTTTGGTTATCCAAATACCCAGAACAAGCCGTGTCACGGTGCGCAGAACAGAAATGATAGGATTCTTGGAACCCTTCTAGTGCCAGACGCCAGCTCATGTTGCGGTCAAGGGACCATTTTTGGAAAACCGTATGTCCTGCTAAATCTAACCCGTTTAGCTGTTCTTCCATGGGGGCGAGCCATGCATCGATATCCATATCCTGGTCTTGGACAGATGGCACGACCCATACCATTCCAAAGCGTTCAAATACCGGAACTTCGACAAGGCCCAGTTTCGCTTTGTCTTCGGTATCAAAACCAAAAGCTTGGGGAATACCGCGCAATTTACCGTCTAATCCATAGGTCCACGCATGATAGGGGCATGAAAATGTGCGCGCCTTGCCGCAGGGTTCATCCGTAAGACGTGCGCCACGGTGACGACATACGTTCAAAAACGCTTTGAGCGTGCCGTCATTCGTGCGGGCAACGATGATCGGCATGCCCGTCGCGTCATGCGTCATGAAATCGCCAGTTTCGGCCAGATCACTGCTATGCGCGATGATGATTGGAAAATTCCGAAACAAAGAATTGATTTCTTGGTTCAATTTTTCGGGGTCGGCGTAATTTGACACTGGATTGTGCATCACCGCATCCAGCATATGTGTTGATCCCTTGGTATTTAAATCAAGGATATCTTGGATGATATGGTGTTCTTCTGCGCTTATCTTCATGTTGTTCGCCCCACCTTGCTATGATTAGGTGACCCCGTTTTTCTAGGGCAAGGTTAGTAGTCTTGTCGCAATTGATCAACAATATCCGCCACGGTTTCGCGTGACGTCACGCCGCCAACGCCTTGACCGGCGCTCCAGACATGTTTCCACGCTTTGCCGCCTTCGTGCATGTCTGCGGAAAAATCTATCTTGGCGCTGCTTTGCAGGGCTTCGGCGCTTAGCCCTGCGGCTTCGACGCTGGCACGCATCCAATTTCCCAAAGCGCCTGTTATGGCACGTGATTGGATCAAATCTTCCATTGTGCTGTCCCAGACCATTTGACGATAGGCATCGTTGATCATGGATTCTTCACAGGCCAGGAAACGTGTCCCAAGATAGGCAAAATCCGCCCCAAGCGTTTCCACAGCCCGAATAGAGCGCCCTGTTCCGATGCCTCCGCCAACAATCAAAGGACCATCAAAAAACCGGCGAACCTCTTCGATGAACGGGATCATGGCGTATTCGCCAGTATGTCCACCCGCACCTGAACACACCAAAACAAGCCCATCCGCGCCTTTTTCTAAGGCTTTTCTTGCGTATTTTGGGGAATTCACATCGGCAAAGACCAATCCGCCATAGGAATGGACTGCTTCTGTGACGCGATGTGGACCCCCAAGCGCCGTGATGACGATGCTTGGTTTAAAGTCTTGGACCATCGCCAGTTCTTCTTCAAAGCGGCCATAGCTTGTGTGCGTGATCATATTCATCGCCCATTGCGACGTGTGATCATCCAAGGCATTGGATATCTGTGTGAGATGCGCCCTTAGATCATCCGCGGTCCTTGCGTTTGTGGCAGGATAGCATCCCATGATCCCAGATTGGCTTGCTGCGATGACCATTTCTGGGGTTGTTACCAAAAACATTGGCGCGCAGATTGCGGGCAATTTCAGGTTGGATTTGATCTCTGCAATCTTGGCGGCACTCTGCATGTCATCCTCATTGGTGTACTCTCCAATATGTTATGCGGACATTTTGCCAAAACTACAACAACGTGTAGACGGGGATCGCCAATGGTCAGGCCAATGGCGATCCAAACAGTTAGCTATTTTCCCCAAGGAAACGCACCAAAGCGGCCCATGATTTTTGGTCCGCATCCGCGTCGTAATCGCGTGATCCTTCGATGGTAAAGGAATGACGCGCCCCGCCAAAGACTTCTGCGGCATGTGTGACACCGGCTTCTTGAAGTTGGTTAAGCACAGTCGCAAGGTCGCCCATGCCTGACACGGGATCAGCAGACCCATGAAGCAATAAAACAGGCGCTTTGGTGTCTGCATAGCTTTGGCCTTCGGGTGTACCTAAGCCGCCATGAAAGCTAACAAAACCATCAAGATCCAAACCGGCGCGCGCGCCTTCTAGAACCGCTGCACCGCCAAAACAGTACCCCATTAAGAAATCGGATCCCGTATCGCCAATGGCCTCTGTGGCGGCTTGAACACCAGCCGAGATACGCGCCCGAAATTCTGTGCGATCTTGATATAGCGCCCCTGTTTCGCGCCGATAATCTTCGAAACCTTCTAGTTTTGCCTCTGTGCCAAACAGATCAAGCGCGACAGCATTATAGCCAAGCTCCGCAAGCATGCCTGCCCGTTTCTTTTCGTAATCGTTCAATCCGTCCCAATCGTGAATAATAAAGACGGATCCTTTGGCGTCGCCTTCTGGGGTGGCGATGAAACCTTGAAATGTTTTTCCGTTAACCGTGTAATCCACAGCGCTGGCATGCCCGCCTGCTGTCGCAAGTCCAGCAGTCATGCAGAGTGTTGTGCTAAGTAGTAGTGCAAATTTGGTCATTACAAATTCTCCCTTACATTGGTTCCATTTAGATAGAACGCTGGATCACATGGGCAATGAGCCCGCGGCATAATAAGATTAGATATTGCGATTATTGAATGCGGCGGTGGGTCGGCTAATTTCCTTGTTTCCTGTGTCACGAAGCTGTAAGGAGTTCTTGATTTCTGTAGCCGGAGAAGTTTGATGTCGAAACTGGTCACAATTTATGGTGGGTCTGGATTTGTCGGACGTTATATTGCACGTCGCATGGCAAAAGAAGGATGGCGCGTGCGCGTTGCCGTTCGTCGCCCAAACGAAGCAATCTTTGTAAAGCCATATGGTGCAGTTGGCCAAGTCGAGCCAGTGTTCTGTAACATTCGCGATGATGCCTCTGTTGCCTTGGCGATGCAGGGCGCAGATGCGGTTGTGAACTGTGTTGGTATCCTAAGCGAAAAAGGCAAAAACAAATTCCAAGCCGTGCAAACGGTGGGTGCAGCGCGTATTGCACGCTTGGCCACTGCCGAGGGTGTGCAGAATTTGGTGCATGTCTCTGCTATTGGGGCGGATGAAAATTCCCCAAGTGACTATGCACAGACCAAAGCCCAAGGCGAAGCAGCTATTTTAGAAAACTTCCCATCAGCGGTGATTTTGCGTCCATCGGTGATTTTTGGCGCCGAAGACGAATTCTTTAACCGGTTTGCGGATATGTCCACCAAAAGCCCGGTAATTCCTTTGGTCGGTGCTGAAACACGGTTTCAGCCTGTCTATGTTGATGACGTTGCACAAGCTGCTGTTGCAGGTGTCTTGGGCAAGGCGACACCAGGTGTTTATGAGCTGGGCGGACCAGAAATTGGGACGTTCAAGCATTTCATTGCTAAGATGCTGACTGTTGTTCAACGCCGCAAGCTTATCCTTGGCTTGCCTTTCTTTATGGGCCGTTTGATGGGCTGGACGTTTGATATGTTGGAAAATCTCACTTTGGGGCTTTTCTCGAATTCAGTGATCACACGCGATCAAGTGCGTAACCTTGGACATGACAACGTTGTTTCCGAAGGTGTGAAAACCTTTGCTGATCTTGGTATTGATCCTGTGACAATTGACGCAGTGTTGCCTGATTATCTTTGGTGCTTCCGCCCCTCTGGTCAATATGCTGCAATCAAAGCATCTGCTAAAAATCTTCGTAGCTAAGTTACGATAAGGGGCAAATCGGATGCAGTTCGGAATTGTCCTTTTATGTATCGCTTACATCCTTAGCCAATTTTTCCGCAGCTTCCTAGCGGTGCTTGCGCCGTCTTTGGCTGCTGATATTGGTATGTCTGTGGATGATTTGGCCCTTGCGTCGGGGCTGTGGTTTCTTGCGTTTTCATTGATGCAAATACCAGTTGGCGAAGCGTTAGATCGTATCGGGCCAAAATTCACAGCTGTCGTTTTGTTCTTTTTAGGCGCAGGTGGCGGCGCATTGATGTTTGCGATGGCGACGCTTCCTTGGCATGTGTGCGTCGCAATGATGTTGATCGGAATTGGGTGTTCGCCCGTTTTGATGGCGTCCTATTACATCTTTTCCCGTGAATATCCGCCCGCGGCTTTTGCAACCTTGGCGTCGATCATGATCGGGGTTGGGTCGTTGGGGAACTTGGCAGGCTCGACCCCATTGTCCATGTTGGTAGAAGCCATTGGATGGCGCGCAACGATGGGGTCTTTGTCGGTGGCTGCGGTCATCATTTCTGTGGGGCTCTTGTTTTTGGTGAAAAACCCCAAAGCGCTTGAGACGACGGAAAAGGGGTCGTTTCTTGATCTGCTAAAATTGCCTGCGCTTTGGCCGATTTTGCCGCTGATGTTGGTGAATTATGCGCCTGCTGCGGGGCTGCGTGGTCTTTGGGTTGGCCCTTATATGGTTGATACCTATCAGGCGGACACTGCCTCAGTTGGTACCGCGACATTGGTAATGAGCCTTGCCATGATTGTTGGCACCTTTGCCTATGGTCCATTGGATCGTTTGTTTGGAACCCGCAAGTGGGTCATTATCGGCGGCAACGGACTTGGCTTTGTCTGTTTGGTTGCGCTTTATGCGATGACTGATGTGTCCTATTGGACAGCGGTCGCGCTTTTCTCAGCTGTTGCTTTCTTTGGGATGTCCTATCCGATGATGGTCGCGCACGGAAAATCCTTTGCGCCGGTGCACCTGTCGGGGCGTGGGGTGACATTGATGAACCTCTTTGCCATTGGCGGTGTCGGCATCATGCAAGTCATAACAGGGCGCATACATCAGGCGTCGTTGAATGCGGGTTTGTCCGGGGGCGATCTGTATTCATCGCTTTTCTTATTCTATGCGGTTTTGATCGGGCTTGGCGTTGTTCTGTATGTCTTTGCCCAAGATAACATGAAATAGCTTTGTTAATAGGTGACGCAGAGAAAGTGATCTCTTGCGGTGTTAAATTCGAATTTACTGATTATATTCTTGTGTAACATGTAAGGGTAGGGAAATTATCGTGGATATTACAGTTAACAATCAAGTGCATTCAATCGATGTCGAAGGTGACATGCCCCTATTGTGGGTGTTGCGCGATGAGCTTGGATTAACCGGGACGAAATATGGATGTGGCGTTGCTGCATGTGGGGCTTGTACGGTGCATGTGGACGGTGTCGCAGTGCGATCCTGCCAAACGCCTGTTTCTGATGTTCAAGGTGCTAAAATCACCACAATCGAAGGGTTGGGAACACCTGATGCGTTACATGCTGTGCAGCAGGCTTGGGTTGATCTTCAGGTTGCGCAATGTGGCTATTGTCAGTCAGGCCAGATCATGCAGGCGACCGAGCTTTTGACAAATAACGCCGCCCCGAGTGATCAGGAAATTGATGATTGGATGAATGGCAACCTATGTCGTTGTGGCACTTATCCCCGTATCCGCGCAGCTGTTAAAGCGGCTTCAACGTTGATGAAGGACGCATGATATGAGCAAGTTGGGTAAATATACACGTCGTACATTCATGGTTGGTGCTGCAGCGATTGCCGGCGGTGTTGCCTTTGGGGTTTATCGGGCCAAAACGCCGTTTGAAAACCCCTTGGGGCGGGATCTACCGATTGGATCAGCGACCTTTAATCCATGGGTATTGGTTGATGCCACCGCTGTAACCTTGGTTCTGCCACATGCTGATTTAGGTCAGGGTGTGCATTCGTTGCAAGCGGCACTGATTGCTGAAGAATTGGATATCGAAATAGATCAGGTGCAAACCACCTTTGGCGCGCCTGACAAAGCCTATTACAATGGCGGAATCTCTGGCGAGATGGTTCCTTTTATGCCAACGGATGATAGCCGAACAGCCGAATTTGCGCGCTCATTTGCTGGCGGCGCTATAAAAGCCTTTATGCCGATGATGATGACAGGCGGGTCGTCGACTGTGCCTGACAGCTATCTTAAATTACGCCAAGCCGGTGCAATGGCGCGGGAAACCCTAAAGGCTGCTGCCTCTGCGCAGACAGGTGTCCCAGTGTCCAACATTACCACTAAAAATGGGGCCGTACATTTGCCGGATGGGGAAATTATCCCCTATACTGCTTTGGCCAAACGCGCTGCTGAATTGGATCCCGTCCAAGACGTGTCTTTGCGTCCGTCAAGCCAATGGCGCTTGCTTGGTAAACCAATGAAGCGGACGGATATCGTTGCCAAATCAACAGGCACACAGGAATATGGCATCGATGTCAAAGCCAAAGACATGGTCTATGCAACTGTGCGTGTGAACCCTGCCAAAGGCAGCGGCGCCAATAGCTTTGATGATACCACTGCAAAATCAATGCGCGGTGTGCTTCGCGTGCTGAAAATCAAAAACGGTGCTGCCGTTGTTGCAGATAATACATGGCGCGCGATCCAAGCGGTGAATGCCATCGAATTTGATTGGAAGCCATCGACCTATCCAGCCGAACAGGCCGACCATTGGGCCGCCGTTGAGGCGTCTTTTGTTGAAGACAAGCTGAACGGTACACCGCGCGATGTTGGCGCAGTAGATCAAGCCCAAGGTACAGAAGTTATCGCAGAATATCGGTCGCCTTATGTGGCGCATGCCCCTTTGGAGCCGCTGAGTGCGACGATCTTGGTCAAAGAGGATCGCGTTGATATCTGGACCGGTCACCAAATTCAGCTAGCCGTCGAGGAAAAGATCGCCGCCATAACGGGCCATGATGTGTCAAATGTACATTTGCATAATATGTTCATAGGCGGAAGCTTCGGGCACCGTTTAGAGTTTCTAAACATTGAGCAAGCGGCCGAAATCGGGAACGCAATGCGTGGCACTCCGGTGAAATTGACCTATTCGCGTGAAGAAGACTTTGCCCAAGATTTTCCGCGCCATATCACTATGGGTCGGGGACGTGGACGCGTAGATCAGGGGCGCGTTGTTGCGCTGGATCTTGAATTGGCGGCACCGTCCGTCATGGCGTCCCAAATGGGGCGCATGGGGATTAATATGCCCATGCCGGATGCCATGCTGCATTCTGGTGCTTGGGAAAACCCTTATCACAATTTGGAAAATCTGCGTATTCGATCCTACAAGGCGGATGCCTTGGCGCCAGTGTCGTCTTGGCGTTCGGTTGGTGCCGCGCCAAATGGGTTCGCATTTGACAGTCTCTTGGATGAATTGATCCACGCAGCAGGGGCAGACCCATTAGAAGAACGCATTCGTTTGATGGGGCATGACACATCCGTCAAAGTGCTGGAAGCCGTCGGCGAGATGTCGAATTGGGGCGCGCCTCTGGGACCAAACAAAGGGCGCGGCGTTGCCTTTGTCCTAAGTTTTGGTGTCCCAGTCGCAGAAGTTGTCGAAGTGACGAACACATCTAAAGGGATCAAAATCGACAAGGTTTGGGTTGCCTGTGATGTCGGTCAGGTCTTGGATCCTGTGAACTTTGAAAACTTGGTTCAAGGTGGGGTGGTCTATGGGCTTGGGCATGCAATCAATAGCGAGATTACCTATTCAGGGGGTCATGCTGACCAGCGCAATTTCTGGGACGCCGAAGGCATGCGTATCGCGCAGTGCCCAGAGATCTTTGTCAAAGGTTTGGAAAACGCCAGCAAAATCCGCGGCATTGGGGAACCACCTGTGCCACCTGCTGCCCCTGCTTTGGCGAATGCTATATTTGCCGCAACAGGTCAGCGTATCAGAGAGATGCCGTTCAACAAATTCATCGATTTTGTGTGATCTGACCTAGGTATAGAAACTTTGCCAGTCCAGCGCGGTCCATATTTTGGAACAGCGCTGGGCCAGCGCAATCATCGCCTTTGGATCAGGTGGTGACAGGCTCCATCCCATACTTGCAACGCCAAAAATACGCGGTGCAATCATGGTTTCCAATTGCCAATCTTCGTTGGTAAATTCGCACCAAAATGTACCTTGAACACCGATAACGTTGGATTGCATCATCGGCTCGTCGGTATGAATAGGTGTCCAATCCACGGTCTTATCAAGGTCGAAACATGCGGCCCAACTTGCGCCCCAGTCCCCTGTTGCGTAGCTATGCGCCATATCAAGATAGGTATGTTGCGCAGGACACATCACAACCTTATGGCCCATCCGCGCCGCGCGGTTTCCCGCTTCTTGACCGGTCCAGCTAAACAATATTGCGTTATGGCCTATTCCGCCTTGGCACCCGTATTGGGATTCTTCCCAAGCGGCTGGTCGCATTCCATAACGGCAGGCAATTTCGGCAGCTCGTGCCATTGTCCAACCTTGAACATCGTAGTGATCTAATAGGCCATGGTCGCGCTTTAGCTCGTCAACCAAAGGGGATCCGGCCCAAGCCCCATCAGGAAGCTCATCCCCTCCGAGGTGCAAAATGGCACCGGGGAAAAGATCGGCTAAATCCTTGATCATGGCTTCGATGATCCGCCATGTTTCTGGCATTGCGGGGTTCAATACATTCTGAGTGTAGCCTTGGACGCTTTCTTCGGTGCCTGTATCGTTTGGATCACGCGTGTCGGGAAACAATCGACATAGACCCAAAGCATGGGCAGGGACTTCGATTTCGGGCACTATGTCGATGTGCAAAGATGCTGCGTGCTGCTGAATGCGATCAATATCGTGGTGGGTATAGACGCCATTGACCACGGTATTGCCGCCAAACACATTTGGAACAATCTGATCATTGCCGCGCGTTGTTAAAGCGCTGAGTTCGGGCAAGGACGCAAGCGGAATACGAAAGGCTTCGTCATCGGCGAAATGCCAATGAAACCGGTTCATTTTCAGCAAGGCCATGACATCGAGCAGGCGCAAAATGGTGTCAGGTGCAAAAAAATGGCGCGCACAATCAAGGTGCTGACCCCGCCATTCAAAACGGGGGGCGTCGTGGATCACGCCACAGGGGATCGCATCATAGGTGATCGATAAAAACAAAAGCGAAACAAGTGCGTTATGCGTTCCAACGTCATGTGCAGACGTTATCTGGATATTGTTCGCTGTGATGTCCAAACGATATGCATCAGGCGACAGGCTTGTGTCGATAGATCGGGTGATCGGAACGCCGTTTTTGCAATGGAACTTTTGTCCGAGTCGCTCCGCCAGATCAAGCACGCTTTGAACAGGGCCTAGTTTGGTAACATCAAACGGCCCCCGAAGCGTTCCCGTCGTGGCGGTCCAGTGCGTCGGTCTAGGGATAAGAGCAAGCTCGTCACAGCCAAGGTCGTTTGGCCAAGGACGCGCAATCGCGCCCAGAGGCATTTGGGTTGTGACGTCATATGAGGCATCGCCGTGTTTAACTATGCTGCCTTTTGGTACCCATGCACGGTTCATTGCATTCGGCGCTGGCCCTAAATGGCGCAGGGTCACAACATGCGGTATCTCTGCCTGCAACGCGGGCAGCGCGATGTGACAATAGCCACCTGTACGATCAATCAGTTTGCCGCCATCCAAAACCTCTACGGGGGCCATTAGGGAAAAACTCCACGTGGTGTCGGGCATGTTCCGGTGTGGGGTCAATGTGCATTGCATGAGGTCGTTGGTGAATGTGGTCTCTAGTAAAATCGCCATAGATGCGTCCTATGATCGGGTCTCTATGCGCAGCTCGGACACAAAGTCATAAGTGTCAGATCTATAAACGCCTTGGGTGAATTCAATCGGGCGACCAGAGTCAAGATATCCGATGCGAACAATCCTAAGGGCTGCCATCCCTTCGCTAAGTTTCAGCAACTTTGCGTCTTTGGCGCTGACGTTGATGGCTGTCACTCTCTGAATAGCGCGTACTGGGGCGCGGCCTTGTTGTCGTAGAACATCATAAAGCGATTTTTCCACACGTTCGGGTTGGTGCAGGATGTTTTCAGGAAGCGTCGAAAGCTCAATCGCCATGGGCACCCCATCAGAAAGCCGAAGCCGTTCAATACGGGCGACACGCGCGCCGGGCGCCATGCCCAATGTGACGACTTCTTCGGGTGACGGTGAAAACAATCCATGAGACAAGACAACGCTTTCTGATGTGCGGCCGCGCTCTTGCATGGTTTCGCTAAAACTTACCAAACTTGAGAGCGATTGTTCATGTCGCACGCGTTGGGCGCGGACATAGGATCCAGATCCACGCCGCTGTTCAACAACCCCATCGGCAACCAACTGAGACACCGCTTGCCGAACCGTTACCCGTGATACGTCGGCCATTTCAGCAAGCAACCGTTCAGGAGGCAATTGTGAGTTCACGGGGATCTGACCAGATGCCAATTGTTCCGACAGATACCGATGTAATTGTTGATACCGTGGACCGCGCCCTGGGCGAAACCAATGTTCCGTCGCAAGCAGTATTTTGTAATCAGAATCTTTCATTTTGCCTCAACCGTCTGGATTTGTTGATTTAATACCAATTGAACCCAATGTTAATCAAAAACGCCTGTTTTATCAATAAAAAGATATATTTAAGCCATTAATAAAAAATTTAGCACCTTAGGTATCATAAAGGTCATAAGTTGGTGCATGATTGGAAAGTAAGAAAGTGTCATGGTTTTGCACCTACCAAAACCATGTGAGGGAGGAAAAAATGTCAGAAGCAATTGACCGTCATGTTGCCCCAAAAGTGGACCGCACAAAGCGACGCGTCTTGCCCGAGGGTGTCTTTGCGTGGATGCTTGTTGCCCCAGCATTGTTTTTTATCATTTTGATTGTGGCGTGGCCCTTGGTTGAAACCATTCGGTTGTCCTTTACTGATGCCCGTTTAGGCGGTGAAAATTACGTCGGGTTTGAAAATTATAATGACCTTTTTACGGACCGTCGGTTTCATGCAACCATTGTCCGAACGTTTTACTGGATGTTCCTGTCAGTCGGTCTAAAGCTGGTTTTAGGGTTGATTGGCGCTACGCTTTTGAATGCTGCGATCCCCGGCAAAGGTCTATTTCGCGTATTGGTCATGCCACCTTGGGTCATTCCAATTGCCATTGGCTGTATGGGCTGGCTATGGCTGTATAACGGGTATTTCGGGTTGCTATCTGGTATGGCGCAAAAAACGGGACTTACCGATGCGCCTTTCGAATTTTTGGCGCATAAGACATCTGCTTTTTATTCTGCAATCGTTACGGATGTATGGGTTGGAACGCCGATGGTCACGCTGTTCCTATTGGCAGCGATGCAAGGCGTTAGCCGCGATTTGTACGAAGCGGCATGGGTCGATGGCGCTGGGCGTTGGTATCGGTTCCGTCGCATCACGCTTCCGCAAATTATGCCGGTGCTTGTGTCAATGGCGCTGTTGTCTGCGATTTGGACATTTAACAGCTTTGAGATCATCTGGATCCTGACCCAAGGCGGACCACGCGGCGCAACGACGACGTTGATTGTGGACACTTACAAGGTCGCAATCGGCAACTATAAATTCGGAGAAGGTGCAGCCCGTGCTGTGGTTATCGTGACCCTGCTGGCGATCTTTTCTCTCGTTTATTTGTTCTTCTTGAACAAAGTTAACAAACGCTTTGGAGGTAAGTAAGATGATGGACCGCTACACGCTTTTGCAAAAAATTGGGTTGTATGCCGCTATCGCAGTGTTCCTGACGTTTGTTCTGCTTCCGCTGTTTGAAATGTTCATGACGTCATTACGCCCCACGGAACATTTGTTCCGGTCACCCTATGTATTCTGGTCCAAAGATTTCAGCTTTGATGCCTATAGCAAGATGTGGGAAACGGTGCCGCTACTTGGGCGCTATATTTGGAATTCGGTTTACATTGCCTCTATGGTGACGGGCATCACGATGATCTTTGTTATTCCGGCGGCCTATGCCTTTGCGCGGCTAGAGTTCCCATTCAAAACCGCGACGTTGGGTTTGTTTTTGGGTGTGAATATGTTCACTGGCGCGGTCTTGTTGATCCCGTTGTACCGTGTGCTTCGGACCTTGGGTTTGCTGAATACATATTGGGCGATGATTGTTCCTGGCGTGGCTTTTTTGATCCCGACCGGCATTTGGCTTCTACGCACATATCTGGAAAAAATTCCGCGTGAATTAGAAGAAGCGGCCTATGTAGATGGTGCTACGCGCATGTACACATTGCGCCGCGTTGTGATCCCCTTGGCTGTGCCGGGTTTGATCGTTGTTGGCGTCTCGGTGTTCATCGGAGCCTACGCTCAGCAATTTCTTTTTGCGATTACCTTTAACCAAGTCCGCGAGCTGCAACCGCTGCCTGCTGGCCTGTATGAATTCATTGGCTATCAGTCAGTGACATGGAATGAAATGATGGCGGCTGCTTTGGTTGGTGTGCTTCCTGTTATGGGCATCTTTTTATTCCTACAAAAGTACCTTGTAGCTGGTCTAACGGCTGGCGCTGTCAAGGAATAAGTGTCTAATAGGGAGAAGTTAAAATGACACAATTTAAAAAACTTGCGCTTGCTGGGACTATTCTTGTCTCTGGTGCAATGGCTGCTCAGGCCGAAGAAATTCACTTTATCATGTGCGGTGGCGAAGTTCGTGAAGCGGATCAAAAAGTCGTGGATCAATTCGTTGCTGAAAACCCAGGTGTGACAGTTAACATGGAAGCTGTGCCTTGGGGTACATGCCAAGACAAATCTTTGACATTGGCCGCAGCGGGCGATCCGCCCTCTGTTGCATACATGGGGTCACGGACGCTTCGTCAAATGGCGAACAACGGTTTGATTGTTCCTGCTGAAATTAGCGACGCCGCAAAAGCCAGCTATCAGCCCGGCGTTTTGAACACAGTGACAATCAAAGGCGTGCAGTGGGGGTATCCACATGCATTCTCGACCAAAGGTCTATATATCAACTGTGATCTCGTTGAAGCAGCAGGTGCAGAATGTAAAGCGCCGAAAACTTGGGACGAAATGTACGATCTTGCCAAGAAAATCGACGACAATACAGATGCAGCTGGTGTCGGACTTGCGGGTAAAGATTTCGACAACACAATGCACCAGTTCCTGAACTATCTCTATTCCAACGGTGGTGTCGTGATCGATCCAGCGACAGGTGAAAACAAGTTAGATAGCCAGAACACACGTGAAACACTTGCGTTTTACGGCAAGCTTGTTGACGTCGCACAAGAAGGCCCAACAGCTTGGGAACGTGACCAGCTAAAAGATCTTTTTAATGATGGTAAAATCGGCATGTACATCAGCGGTCCTTGGGGTCGTGGTCAGCACAACGAAAGCATCAACCAACTGGTTGCCCCGGTACCAGCCGGCCCATCAGGTGAATCAGGAACAATCCTGATCACAGACAGCCTTGCTGTGTTCAAAGGCAGCGGTCACGAAGAGTTGGCGCAAAAACTAGCCCAAGCTTTGTCGTCTGGTGATGCGCAATACGATCTAGACAGCTCTTGGGGTTTGACCCCGATCCTTCAGTACGAAACCCTTGGTGTTGACGCGCCTTACTATGCGAACGATCCGTTCTGGGCTGTCTATACAGGTGGTATTTCGACGGGTGGCCCAGAGCCATTGGTAGAAGATTTCAAGTCGCTTCAAAGTGTTTTCACCAACATGGTTCAAGGCATCATCTTAAAAGAAGACACAGTTGATAACCTTGTCACAATTGCTGGCGAAGAATTGAACGACGCAATGTAATTCCTCCCCGTGGCCCCTTCGGGGGCCACACCCTAATTTTTTACTACAAAGGAACATGCCTTGGCGACGCTTGAGCTGCAATCAATCACCAAATCCTTTGGCGAGGCCAAAGTCATTCATGACATCAATTTAGCAATCCAAGACAAAGAATTTGTCGTGTTTGTTGGACCATCGGGTTGTGGAAAATCCACCCTTTTGCGGATCATTGCTGGACTTGAAAGTTCAACAAGCGGTCAGATCGTCATTGATGGCCAAGACGTGAGCGACGCTCATCCCATTGATCGTGGTATTTCGATGGTGTTTCAATCTTATGCGCTTTACCCGCATTTGAGTGTGTATGAAAACATCGCGTTCCCATTAAGGGTTCAAAAAACCGCGAAAGAAGAATTGAACGAACGGGTTATGCGCGCGGCTGATATTCTTCAGTTAACGGACAAACTTGACCTGAAGCCGGGCCAATTATCGGGTGGTCAACGTCAACGTGTCGCAATCGGACGTTCGATTGTCCGCAACCCCAAGATTTTCTTGTTTGACGAACCACTGTCCAACCTTGACGCTGCTTTGCGGGGGGATATGCGGGTTGAACTTAGCCAATTGCACCGCGATCTTCAGGCGACAATGGTTTATGTGACTCATGACCAAGTCGAAGCAATGACAATGGCGGATCGCATCGTGGTTTTAAACGGTGGTCGGATTGAACAATTTGGCACGCCGATGGAGCTGTATCATCATCCGGCGACAAAATTTGTGGCTGGCTTTATCGGTCAACCCAATATGAATTTGCTACCGGCCGACGTCACGAATGTTGCTGATGGTCAGCTTCAGGTGAAATTTTCAACGGGCTATGCGATGACTATACCTGTCGATACATCCACTGCCAAAGTGGGCGACAAAGTTGACGTTGGTATCCGCCCCGAAGATGTGCATTTGGGCGCAGAGGGCGGTTTGGATGTGCACATCAAAGTGCTTGAGCGGCTAGGTGGTGTTTCGATTGCCTATGGCTCGGTGCGGGATGCGGCGACAAAATTCTGTGCATCGCTTCCGGGGGATGCGCGCATCACAGAAGGTGGAACTGTTGCATTGTCCTTTAATCCCCAAGATTGCCATGTCTTTGGATCGGACGATCGCGTCCTAAGACGTTTGGAAACACCTGAAGTAGGGGTTTAAAATGAAAATAGTCACCGCCGGTATTGGCCTAAGAGCCGGTCATGTCTTGTCTTTAATTTTAGAAGAAATGCCTCAGGCCGAGGTTGTGGGTTTCTACGATCCACAGCCAAGCCATGTTGATATGATCGGCGCCGATACACCCCGATATGACAGCGTTCAAGACATGCTTGAGCAAACAAAACCAGATTTATTCTTTGTGGGATCACCAAATGAATTTCACCTAGAACATATCGAAATTGGTTTGCGGGCGGGTGTGCGGATTTTGACGGAAAAACCTGTTGTCACCACAATAGATGACACCATGACCTTGGGCGCTTTGTTGCAGGAATTTGGTACGGACAAGCTGATGGTTGGGTTGGTCTTGCGGTATTCCCAGCATATGCGCGATCTTCGAATTGCTTTGGACCAAGGCGTCTTGGGGCCGATCACGTCACTTGAGGCAAACGAACATATCGCCCCGTATCACGGTGCATTCTTTATGCGCGATTGGCGGCGCATGCATAGTCATTCCGGTGGCTTTATGTTGGAAAAATGTTGCCATGACATTGACCTATACCACATGATCACTGGATCGCGTCCCAAACGTGTCGCCAGCTTTGGGGCCCGTCGATCGTTTATTCCGCAACATGCCCAAGCCACCAATGCCGAAGCCGAGCTGTTTCATGTAAAGAAATCCGTTTGGAATTCTGTCGATGATCCGTTTCACAGCGATGGGGACATCATAGATTGCCAAACCGCTTTGCTTGAATTTGAAAGTGGTGCATCGATGACATTCCATACCAATTTGAATGTACCCGATGAACATCGCCGCTTTTGTGTGATGGGTGCCAAAGGCATGGCCGAAGGCGATTTTGTACGTGGCTACCTAAAAGTCACCCGCCGCGACGGAAGCCGTTTTTCGGATCACGACTATTCCGCCGGTGACGCAAAAACTATGGGCGCGCATTATGGTGCGGATCGCATGATGGTGCGCGATATCCTGTCCTATCTAAATGGTGACATCCAAGAGTTGCCCGTTTCGATTGTCGATGCCTTGGAAGCAGGGATTTCTGCGCTTGCTATCGACCAAGCCCGTCAAAGTGGTCAGGTCTATGATCTAACGGACACTTGGGAAAAATTTGATGCCTTCGGATTGCGAGGCTAAGGAATATGTACATGAGCGATGTAACCCTAGGGACCCTTATGGCCGCTGAATCCGCCCAAGCAGCCGCAATTGCTGCGGCCCGTTTGCGCACACTTCCGTTATCTGATCCAGCGCTCAAACGTCTGGCAGGGGCCACAGCAATTTATACAATCGCCCGTGGATCATCGGATGCTGTTGCGGCGGTTTTGGCCTATGAGTACATGCGTGAATTACGGGTTCCGGTCACGTCTTTGCCCCCGTCTGTTTTTTCCCTGCACGAGGGTGTTTCCATGACAGGAGCAGGGGCGTTGGTTGTGTCGCAATCCGGTGCAAGTGCCGATCTGGTTGCATCGGCAAAAACCGCGCGCGCCCAAGGTGGGACCGTTGTGGCAATCACCAATATCCAAGGCTCCGCTGTCGAAGCTGTTTCAGAGCTTACACTCGGCATAAATGCAGGACCCGAAAAAGCTGTTCCTGCCACGAAAACGGTGATTGGTGGTATTGCAGCAGGTCTTGCTTTGTTGGCGGCGATCAAGCCGAGTTATGCCGAAACCTGCGATGCAGGGGCCAAAGCTTTTGACCAAATCGACGGTGTTGCACATCCGCAGGAGCGCGCGTTGATCGCGGGTCTTTTGCGTTCTAGCAACACATATGTGATTGGTCGTGGTGCTGGATTAGGCGCCGCCCAAGAAATCGCTCTTAAACTCAAGGAATGTTGTGCTTTGCATGCCGAAGCCTATTCTGCATCCGAAGTGTTGCACGGTCCTTTGCAGTTGGTGACCAATCCGCTTAGTGTGATTATTATCGACACAGGCGAAGCAGTGACGCAGGAAAGTCTGGATATTGCTCAGGATCGGTTTGAAAAAGCAGGCTCTACTGTGTTCCGCATTCGCCCAAGCGACCTTGGGCTTGGCGAATTATCACCCGCAATCGGCGCGGCTATCGCAATAAACG
>JAHEJA010000004.1 GCA_024639125.1 Paracoccaceae bacterium | reverse complement strand
GGTTGGGGCGGATATGGATGAGACCTTCAGTCATATCGATGTCAGCTAACTCCAAGCCGACAATCTCAGCTAGACGGCATCCTGTTTCCCCCAATAATGGCATAAGCAGCTTGATTTGTGAGCCAGACGACAATGAGTAATCATAACCTTGCCTTAGTTGTTCTAAGGTGAAGGTCCCACGTTTGTGCGCATCATGACCTTCTCCCTTGATGAGCAAACGACTAAAGGGGTTTCGTCTGTCCACGTCAAGTTCTGCATAGGCATAGTTCAGAATAGCTGAGATACAGTTGATCCGACGCCTGATTGTTGCTGTCTTATTTCCTAGTTTCTGTAGTTGAACGACAAACATCTTGGCATCATCTCTTGTGTAAGTTACCACGTCACGATCCCCGGCAAGACCTATAAAAGTTTCTAGGGCTACTCTTGGGGGTGTTAGGTCAATCTTGCGAAGGGCCAAGTATTCGTCTGCCATCTCTGATAGAAGGTAGGACTTTGGCTTAAAGCTTTCCAAGACAGCAGTTATATTTATTGGTGCTGTGGACCTAGGGCAATCCCAAGATGCCTCTAGTACGTTACTCAGACGAGTTGCGTATGCCTCTGCCTCTAACGGACATGATGATAGTACTTGCCTTATGTGACTGCCGTAGAGTCTTACCGCATGGTTTGGAACACGGCGATTGTAATAATAGCTGCCAGAACGAAAGAGTGTGTACTGAATGTGTGACATAATGATGCCCCTTGATCGTGAATGTTCAAGGAATATCAGTAAGTTAATCTGGAGATTTGGTGCGGCCGAGAAGACTCGAACTTCCACTCCGGTTAAAGAACAGCGACCTCAACGCTGCGCGTCTACCAATTCCGCCACGGCCGCACTGCCTAAGCGTGGGCTGTGGATAGCGAAAAGATATTGGAATGTGAAGAGCAAAAAATCACGTTCTGAAAATTGGTTTCTGATTTGTGCGATAAAGCAAAAATGCCAGGCTGCACAGTATCATCGCAGCGACCATGAACGACGTCCAAGTCCCCCCGTTCAAAAAGGCACTTGGAAGCGTGCGACCCGGCAGGAAATTAACCGTAAATGCACCAAATGTACCAAATATGTACAAATTGCGAAGCGTCGCGCGATGGGCCTTGATGTTGCCATTTCGAATAGCAACAAATGCATGCACAATCGAACCCAACGCAAACACACTTAACACATGAACCGCGCTAAAATGCCCTGGCTTTATTTCGGTAATCCAAAACGACGTGATCGCCGTAATACTCATACCAATCATCCAAACATATCCGATGCATTTATGAGTGCGACTTCGCTTGCTATAAAACAAGGCGATTGGCCCTAGAAAGAGCGCGACCAAAGCGCAGATTACATGCAGCTTCAAAATCCAAGACATTGTCAAAATAACATCAGCATTCATTTGGTTTCCTTTCAAATTTGATGATGTCACCATCCATGCTATACCTTGGCAAACATTGCATTTTTGGATTCGTCAAAAGGATTATAACTTCGTGAATTTGGCTAAAGTGCAGTTCGCGCTTCGTGAATTACCCCGTAATTTTCAATCCCCAAAAACTTGGATTGCGCTTGGCTTTGCAACTTTTCTATGTGCTCTCTCGGGTCCGTTTGGAACATCGGAAACCTTGCTATTTTCCACGCGGCTTTTGTATTGGGCGTTTATCTCTGTTGCGACATATTGTGTGGGTACTTTTGGACATGCGCTTGCGGTTCAGTATTCGTTTACAAAAACATCTGCGCAGCACATTGTCCTAGTGGCGGTTGTCGGGTTCACGATCACATGTTTGATCTCTCTTACGAATTACATTGTCATCCCGAACTACCCGACAAGCTTTGGTGTGGTCATGCGAATAACAGGCACCATATTTTTGATTGCGGCGATGATATTTGCAATCGTCACCTATTTCCTGCGCACAACGGAACAAAGCAACAAAACCCAAAGTCCCTTATTGTCGAAGTTGGACCATAACAAACGCGGAGACATTGTGTCACTTCATGCAGAAGATCACTATGTCCGAGTTGAGACCACACAGGGAAGTTCGCTTTTATTGATCAGGCTTGCGGATGCGATTGCGCTTTTGCCACCCGATACCGGACTGCAAATACACCGATCCCATTGGATCGCACTGGACCACGTGCAAAATTATAGTAAAAAGGACGGAAATTGGAGTATCACGCTCTCAAATGATCACTCCGTGCCAATATCGCGATCTTATCGCAGCGCGGCGATTAAAGCAGGGCTTCTTCCCGCACGAGGATAACAATGGTCGAATGGAAAGTAAGCGACGGTCTAACGGACTATGCTTTCGCTGTTGAAACAATGGAAAGCCGCGCAGACGCCATTGCACGTGGTGACGCAGACGAGCTAATTTGGCTGTTGGAACATCCCCCGCTTTATACGGCAGGGACAAGCGCACAGATACGTGATCTTGTTGATCCTGACCGCTTTCCAGTTCACCCCAGCAAACGCGGAGGGCAGTACACCTATCACGGACCTGGGCAGCGTGTCGTTTATGTCATGCTCGATTTGAACAAACGTGGTCGCGATGTACGTGCCTTTGTAAAGCAATTGGAAACATGGGTGATCGACACATTGGATCACTTCAATATCAAAGGTGAAATTCGTGAGGGACGCGTCGGTGTTTGGGTCCAACGGGATGACAAACCACGTTCTGTAAAAGGTCACCCCGCAGAGGATAAAATTGCAGCAATCGGGATTCGATTACGTAAATGGGTGTCTTTCCATGGGATATCGATCAATGTTGAACCAGAGCTTGACCATTTTAACGGGATCGTTCCCTGCGGAATAACCGATCATGGAGTAACAAGCCTGGTTGACCTTGGGTTGCCAGTTTCAATGATGGATTTAGACGTCGCACTAGAACAGAGCTTCCGTAAGGTTTTTGAATAGAAACATACGAATATGCGACAATTAGCCGTTTGAGATCATGGCAAAATTCTCTAGTTTCCGCTATAGAGTATAACCAAAGAACTGACGAATTAGGAGAGATTTATGAAAATTCTAGCAACTGCAGCCGTAGTTTTGACCATCGCAAGCCCTGTGTTTGCAGGCGACGCAGACAAAGGCGAAAAGGCCTTTAAGAAGTGCAAATCTTGCCACATGATCAAATCAGATGCAGGCGACGACATTGTTAAAGGCGGTAAAACTGGTCCGAACCTATACGGTATTATCGGTCGTGCCGCTGGTGCCCAAGACGGGTTCCGGTATTCATCTGCAATCGAAGAAGCCGCAGCAGCTGGACTTGTTTGGACAGAAGAAGGGCTTGCCGAGTTTGTACAAGATCCAACAGCTTACTTGGAAGCAAACGGCGGTTCAGGTCGCTCAAAGATGTCTTTCAAATTGAAAAATGGCGGCGACGACGTTGCAGCCTATCTTGCATCCGTTGCTGAGTAACAAAATTTCAATGAGGTGCGACATTTTTTGGGCAACTGCGGCAAAGTCGTCATTGCCGAAGCGGAAATAGCACTCTAAAACAAAATCACAGCATAGGAACGAGTCTGTCTCGTTCCTAACCATTAACTTACAGGAGGCAGATATGGCAGACGCAGCCATTCACGGCCACGAACACGAAGATAACCGCGGGTTCTTTACACGTTGGTTCATGTCCACAAACCACAAAGACATTGGTCTTTTGTACTTGGTGGTTTCGGCTTTGGTCGGGTTCATTTCGGTCACACTTACCGTTTACATGCGCTTGGAGCTTATGCACCCAGGCGTTCAATACATGTGCCTTGAAGGTGCGCGCTTCATCGCTGACGCCAGTGCTGATTGTACGCCAAACGGACACCTATGGAACGTTATGATCACCTACCATGGTGTCTTGATGATGTTCTTTGTTGTTATTCCGGCGTTGTTTGGTGGTTTTGGTAACTACTTCATGCCATTGCAAATTGGTGCGCCAGACATGGCCTTCCCACGTATGAACAACCTAAGCTTTTGGTTGTATGTTGCGGGTACGTCATTGGGCATCGCATCGATGCTAACACCTGGTGGTAACGATCAACTGGGATCTGGTGTGGGTTGGGTTCTTTATCCGCCGCTATCAACCAGCGAAGGCGGCATGTCCATGGACCTTGCTATCTTTGCGGTACACGTTTCAGGTGCGTCATCCATCTTGGGTGCGATCAACATGATCACAACATTCTTGAACATGCGCGCCCCTGGCATGACATTGTTCAAAGTTCCGTTGTTCTCATGGTCGATCTTTGTGACATCTTGGTTGATCCTTTTGTCTTTGCCAGTTTTGGCAGGCGCGATCACAATGTTGTTGACTGACCGTAACTTTGGCACAACATTCTTTGACCCGGCCGGTGGCGGTGATCCGATCCTTTACCAACACATTCTTTGGTTCTTTGGTCACCCAGAAGTTTACATCATTGTTCTACCTGGATTTGGTATCATCTCGCATGTGATTTCAACATTCTCACGCAAGCCAGTATTCGGTTATTTGCCGATGGTTTGGGCGATTATCGCGATTGGTGTCTTGGGCTTTGTTGTTTGGGCACACCACATGTACACGGTTGGTATGTCGTTGACACAGCAGTCATACTTTATGTTGGCGACGATGGTTATTGCGGTGCCAACAGGTGTTAAAGTGTTCTCTTGGATTGCCACAATGTGGGGCGGTTCGATCGAATTCAAAACACCTATGCTATGGGCATTTGGTTTCTTGTTCCTCTTCACCGTTGGTGGGGTAACAGGTGTTGTCCTTTCACAGGCAGCTGTTGACCGCGCATACCACGACACATACTACGTGATTGCACACTTCCACTATGTTATGAGCTTGGGTGCTGTATTCGCCATCTTTGCAGGGGTTTACTACTATTTCTCTAAGATGACGGGCCGCGCCTATCCTGAGTGGGCTGGTAAGCTTCACTTCTGGATGATGTTCATCGGTGCAAACGTGACGTTCTTCCCACAGCACTTCTTGGGCCGTCAGGGTATGCCACGTCGCTATATCGATTACCCAGAAGCCTTTGCATATTGGAATGAAATCTCATCATATGGTGCGTTCCTATCCTTTGCTTCATTCGTGTTCTTTATCGGCATTGTCGTATACACGCTTCTTGCTGGTGCACGCGATACACGTGCGAACCCATGGAATGAATATGCGGATACTCTAGAGTGGACACTACCGTCTCCTCCTCCGGAGCATACATTTGAAATTCTTCCAAAGCAGGAAGAATGGGATAAAAGCCACGCTCACTAGCGCGGTCTAACATCTAAAAAGAAAACCCCCACAGTGTTGGGGGTTTTTTTATGCTTATTCACGGCACATAAAATTTTCCCAAAGCGCGACATTATTGGCCCTGTCAAACAATGACAAAGGGACTATATTTTGATCAAGCGAGGGTCAGACATGCCATATAAAATCGACACAATCCCCCCTTCTCCGTTCCAGATCATGACACTTTGGGCGCATAGTTCTCTGCCTGTCAAAGGATTTGCATGGACCATCTGGATGACATTTATCCTGATCAGCTTTCCGTTGTTCATGGTCTTGGGAACGATTGTGTTTTGGGGCCTATTGCCGTTCTTGATGCTGACAGTGGCCGCACTTTGGTGGGCTATCACACGCAACTATAAAGATCGCTCTATTCAGGAAACTCTGCGTTTAGAGGGCGACACACTTAACTTAGAACGGATCAATCCCAAAGGTGACATCCAAACGTGGGCCTGCAATGTGTATTGGGTGCGCGCAAACATGCATGTGACTGGAGGCCCAGTGCCACATTATGTAACACTTAGTGGAAATGGCCGCGAAGTCGAAATAGGCGCATTTCTGACAGAAGATGAACGCAAAACTCTTTTTCAAGAACTCAATGCCTATCTGTCTGATCTAAGCAAAAAATAAGGGGCGTTTCCGCCCCCTTGAATTAGCTGGTTAGTTTGGTTTTCACCATAGGACCAACAGATCCGAAATCCATTTGCCCAGTATATTTTTCTTTTAGAATGCTCATGACGCGCCCCATGTCGCGAATCGATTCGGCGCCAATGTCAGCAATGGCAGCATCAACCGCATCTGAGGTTTCTTTTTCGTCCAATTGACGCGGAAGAAATTCTTCGACAATTTTGATTTCAGACAGCTCGCGCTCGGCCAAATCAATGCGTCCACCCTCTTCATAGGTCTTGGCGCTTTCTTGACGTTGGCGGACCATTTTCCCAAGAATAGCAAGAACCTCGCCTTCTCCGACGCCGTCATCGTTGCCGTCAACACGCACAGCGATATCACGGTCTTTGATGGCAGCACTAATCAAACGTAGTGTTGACAGGCGCTCTGCCGCCTTGTCCTTCATGGCCTGTTTGAGTTCAGCCATAATGCGTGATCGTAGTTCCATATTCCGATCTTCCCCTTGCGTCCTATTGAGCAACCCCTTTAGCCTAGAACACTATATCATCGCAAGTGTTAGCGTGTCGCCGTTTTATAGCAGATCGCGCCTTGACCCCAAGGGGCGTTGACACTACGTTGCCGCAAATTTGCACCCCGGAGAGAGACTCATGGCACACCAGCCCAACCAAACACCCACGGCCTGTTTGGCCCTTGCTGATGGAACTTTGTTTTATGGGAACGGGTTCGGCGCAACAGGTCAAACTGTTGCTGAGCTTTGCTTTAATACCGCGATGACAGGGTATCAGGAAATCATGACAGACCCGTCTTATGCGGGTCAAGTTGTGACATTTACCTTTCCACATATCGGCAATACCGGTGTCACCGATGAAGACGACGAAGCGCGCGATCCTGTCGCCGCCGGCATGGTGGTGAAATGGGATCCGACCAAATCATCAAATTGGCGGGCAACAGCGGAACTTACCGATTGGTTAGCAAAGAAAGGGCGCATTGCAATTGGGGGCATTGACACGCGCCGTTTAACGCGCGCTATCCGTCAACAAGGTGCGCCGCATGTGGCGATTGCTCATGATCCGGACGGTAAATTCGACACCGACGCTTTGATCAAATCAGCGCGTGAATTTGTTGGCCTAGAAGGTTTGGATCTAGCCAAAGATGTGACATGCGCACAGTCTTATAAATGGGACGAGAAACGTTGGACATGGGCCGAGGGCTATGCACGCCAGGACGCGCCTAAACACAAAGTTGTCGCCATTGATTTCGGCGCCAAGCGCAATATCCTGCGGTGTTTGGCATCGGTCGGGTGTGATATCACAGTATTGCCTGCCTCAGCTACCGCAGAGGACGTATTAGCCCACAACCCAGATGGCGTGTTCTTGTCAAACGGCCCTGGTGATCCAGCAGCAACAGGCGTTTACGCCGTGCCAACTATTCAAGCACTGTTGAAAACCAATCTACCGATTTTTGGAATTTGTTTGGGCCATCAAATGCTGGCATTGTCATTGGGCGCAAAAACCATCAAAATGAGCCATGGCCACCATGGGGCAAACCACCCTGTCAAAGATTATGAAACCGGCAAAGTGGAAATCACCTCAATGAACCACGGCTTCGCAGTCGATGCAAATGATCTGCCTGAAGGCGTCGTTGAAACACATGTGTCTTTGTTCGATGGATCCAACTGCGGCATTCGGATTGCCGATCGCCCGGTCTATTCCGTTCAACACCACCCCGAAGCCAGCCCAGGACCGCAAGATAGCTTTTATCTTTTTGAACGTTTTGCGGACTATATGGCACAGGCCAAAGCCAAAAATTAAAGCCAAATTAACCTTGTTCTCTCAAAGCTACACTATAGCAAGGAGAACAAGGTATGAGCAATATCCGCCTCAGAAAAGGTCATTATCGGCCTTTATCTGACATCGATTGTGCAAATCGGCCTTTAGGTCAGATTTTGTTAGATGCCGGGCGTATATCTGCACCTACATTGGCGCGGTGCCTTGATGCTCAAACCAGATCAGGTGTGCGATTGGGCGAAGTTTTGATCGCCTCTGGTGCGGTCAGCGCCGCGACATTAACCGAGGCACTGGCACGGCAAAAATCGCTGCCTTATCGATTGCAACGTGGAACTCACCCAGCTTTCACGGATGATGATCCTTGGTTCTGGATCAAAGCTGGCATCGTGCCGTGGGGCAAAATAGACACCATTTGGCAGGTCGCCGCGAAAGACGACGAAACATATCGCCAATATGCAGATGAAATTCATAGACGTTTAGGGCGTCATCAATTCATTTGGTCCACGCAACAGGTTATTGAACGCCACCTGGAAACGCTCTTTCGGGCGCAGCTTATCCCTTATGCGGAAACCGGTCGCATTCAGCGCGAAAGCTGTGTCAGCCTTCGCTTTGATCTTATCAAGGGTCTGCTTATTGGCATATTTTTATGTGTCGCGCTTGGGTTTATCCTCGCTCCTGTTGTGATGTATGCCACCTTGTTAACACTTGGCGCGATTGTATTGGCGCTAAGCACCCTTCATAAGTTATATTTGTTTCTGCGCATACCTGCGACGGACCGCCGTGCAAGGCCTCTGGGTCACCCCGAAATCCTTCCAAAAATTACGGTTCTCGTGCCCCTTTTCAAAGAAAAAGACATTGCCGCAGAATTGGTCAAACGCCTTGAAAAACTAACGTATTCGCGCGCCCATCTGGACGTAATCTTGATTTTAGAACAGGCCGATACCCAAACCAGCGATATGCTGCGGCGGCAAAAATTGCCGCACTGGATGCGTATTTTGCGTGTTCCCAAAGGACAGGTGCAAACAAAACCTAGGGCTATGAATTATGCGCTTCCGTTTTGTCACGGCGACATCATCGGGATCTATGACGCAGAAGACGCACCAGACCCAGATCAGCTAAATCAAGTTGCTGCACAGTTTGCTGCGGCTGCACCGGATGTTGCCTGTCTTCAGGGAAGTTTGGATTTTTATAACAGTCATTCCAATTGGTTGGCCCGATGCTTTACGATTGAATACAACACATGGTTCAAAGCGGTTTTGCCCGCCTTGGCCATGAATAACCAGATTGTTCCTTTGGGGGGAACTACCTTGTTCTTTCGGCGCACAATCCTAGAAGACCTTGGGGCATGGGATGCCTTCAACGTCACCGAAGATTGCGACTTGGGCGTCCGGCTGTCTCGACGTGGCTATCGGTGTGAAATTTTGCGATCCACGACATCAGAAGAAGCCAACAATCTGGCGCGTCCTTGGATCAAACAGCGATCACGGTGGATCAAAGGGTATTACATTACCTATTTCACCCACATGCGCGATATCAAACAGCTTGTCCAAGACTTAGGATGGACACGATTTTGGCACTTCCAGATGTTATTTTTGCCAACACTTATCCTGCTACCAATTGCCCCCGTCTTTTGGGCAATGTGGGGCGTGTTCTTTGGGTTGTTTTCAAACGTTACACTTGGTCTATCGCACACACAAATCATAGCTTTGAGTGGCGTGTTTATTGTCTCGTTTAGCGTTGATACTCTTGGTCAAGTATTAGGAGTTTTGCGATCTGGCCACACAAGGTTGCTACCATGGATCATAACCACATATTTTTATTTCCCAATGGCCACGTTCGCCAGTTACAAAGCCCTCTTCGAACTATGCACCGCGCCATTCTATTGGGATAAAACAATGCACGGGCGCGCAATGGTTAAACCGCCTTTGAATCCTGCTTTAGACGCGTCACAAAGGCAGTAGAGATATGTTCACGAAGTGCGACATAAGCCCCGTCTTGGTTGCCACTAATAATAGCATCAACAATTGCTTGGTGTTCGTCCATCGCAACTTTGCCCCGCCCCTCAACAGCCAGAGATGTCGTCGCCATCAGAGCCATAGACCGATGAAGCAAATCCAACTGCTGCACGAGAAACCTATTGTGGGACGCAAGATGGATCTGTTTGTGAAACCGCCGATTGGCACGTGATAAGGCGCTTGGATCGTCAATAATCGTTCTGTCGTGATCGACCATATCCTGAAGAACCGTTTTTTCTTCTTTGGTGGCGTGTTTCGCTGCCAGCTTTGCCGCCAAACCCTCTAGTTCGGCACGCACGACATAAAGCTCTGCCATTTGATTATGGTCCAAAGACGCAACAATTAGGCTTCGCCCATCGCGTGCCAAAAGCGATTGCGTTTCCAATCGCTGTAGGGCTTCGCGAATTGGGGTTCGTGACATCCCAAACCGATCCGCCAGATCGCTTTCAACCAAGCGATCGCCCGGGCGATATGTGCCTCCGTCAATCGCTTCTAGGATTAAGGTATAGGCATCTTTTGGCGTGGATTTTGTGTTTGTCATAGAATTCCCCCTCGCTGTCACGTTACCCTAGTGCCCAGAGATCAAGAGAATCAAGTCACCCTAAGCATATCGAGCCAAGTTTATGACCAGAAATGCCTTTTCGCACGTGACTCATTGGGTTTTTGATCTGGACCATACGCTTTATCCTCCAGAAAATGCGCTCTTTTCCCAGATTGAAAAGAAAATGACGGATTATGTGATGAAAAATCTGAACCTCACTGAACCTCAAGCGAACCAGATGCGTGTACAGTATTGGCAACAATATGGAACAACCCTCGCTGGATTGATGCGGGAACATGATATTGATCCCGTCCCTTTTTTGGACAGCGTGCATGATATTGATTTTTCGGTCCTATCCCCCAACCCAGAGCTTTGTGAAGCTATTCATGCGTTACCGGGACGCAAGCTGATTTACACCAATGGCACCAAACCCTATGCCAACTGCGTCTTGGGGCATTTGGGGTTAGGCGACACGTTTGATGCTATTTATGGCGTTGAACACGCCGGATATAGCCCCAAGCCAGAGCGGATTGCATATGAACGCGTGTTCGAACAAGCCAAGGTGAACCCAGTACAGGCGGCAATGTTCGAAGATTCCGACGTAAATCTTTTGGTGCCGCATGCGCTTGGGGTTAAAACCGTTTTGGTTCATTCAGCTTCGCCTAAACCATCGGACCATATTCATTTCCAAACCTCAGACTTGACCACGTTTCTGCGTCAGATCGTCTAAGGTTGCTTTTCATCTTGGCCTTTTTGACCAGACGCATTACCTGATGCCAAAGGAGCTTTGATATGAAAACCTGTGACGTTCTTGTTTCCGGAGGTGGCATTGCGGGGCTAACGGCGGCCTATGCCTTTGCGCAATCGGGATTTTCCGTTGTGTGCGTCGACCCAACGCCGCTGGCCGCAACGCGCGAAGATCATGGCGCGGATTTGCGTACAACGGCCTTCTTGCAACCCTCTCAGGCTTTCTTGAATGATATCGGGCTCTGGTCATTGGTGGCTGAACATTCCTCGGCCCTAGAGGTGATGCGGATCATTGACGCAGGCGGCCCTGAAGTGCCACCCGTTGCGCGGCTTCAAAAGGATTTTGTAGCAAAGGATGTGTCAGACTTGCCCTTTGGTTGGAACGTGCCGAATTACATTTTGCGCAAAACATTTGCTCAGGCGGTTGATGCACATCCCAATATAACTTTCCTTTTGGGTGTCACCGCAGAAAAATTATTCACCCGCCTCACCGAAGCCCGCGTCACGCTAAGCAACGGGGACAAATATAGGTGCAAATTGGTCGTGGCCGCTGATGGGCGCAATTCAACCATGCGCACCCAATCCGGTATCAGCGTGACAACCAATCAGTTTGGCCAAAAAGCGCTCGCTTTTGCTGTGTCACATGCAATTCCGCACGAAAACGTTTCCACAGAGATACATCGCAAAGGGGGGCCCTTCACCTTGGTCCCGCTGCCCGATCACAAGGATCAACCATCGTCGGCGATTGTATGGATGGAAACCAATATGCAAGCAGATCGGCTGCTTGCCATGTCGCCAAGCGATTTTGAAACCGAAATGACCGCAAGGTCATGTGGGATCTTTGGCAAGCTTTCGCTTTTGACCAATCGATCTGCATGGCCAATGATGACCCAAATCGCCGAGCGGCTCAATGGACAAAGGCTGGCGTTGATTGCAGAAGCTGCACATGTCGTGCCGCCGATTGGTGCCCAAGGATTAAACATGAGCCTTGGCGATATTCGTGCGCTTGTTGAGCTTGCTCAAAAGGCACCACACGACATTGGGGCCGAAACAATGCTAGAAACCTATAACAAGTCTCGGATTGGCGACATCCGCACGCGGGTCAAGGGCATCAGCCTCTTGAATCAAGCCTCTATGGCAGAGCATCAAACATTACGTGATTTGCGTGCGATGGGGTTGGAAACGCTCTATGCGCTGCCACCTGTGCGTAAAACGTTGATGAAAATGGGATTGGGCAGCCGGTAAGCTGCCCAAATCTTTTTAAAGCACCTGATCTAGCACACGGGTTAATCGGGTCATTGTGGCCTCAACATCATAGAGCTTGTCCAAGCCGAAGAGACCCAAGCGGAATGTCATGAAACCTTCGGGTTCATCACACGCCAAAGGCACACCTGCTGCGATCTGCATACCTTGGGCAGAGAATTTGGATCCATTTTGAATGGCTGGATCAGACGTGTAGCTAACCACAACTCCCGGCGCGCCAAAACCATCAGCAGCAACCGATTTGATCCCTTTTTCAGCCAAATAAGCGCGCACACGATTTCCCAATTCCCATTGTGCATCACAGAGTTTTTGAAAGCCGTATTTTTGGGTTTCTAGCATGGTGTCGCGAAAAGCGCGCAAAGCATCCGTGGGCATGGTTGCGTGATAAGCATGCCCGCCGTTTTCGTAGGCCTGCATAATAGAATGCCATTTTTTCAAATCGATGGCAAAACTGTTAGAGGTTGTTGTTTCCATGCGCTCAAGTGCGCGCTGGGACAACATAACCAAACCCGCAGATGGCGATGCGGACCAGCCCTTTTGTGGGGCTGAAATCAAAACATCGACGCCTGTTGACTTCATGTCGACCCATGCGCAGCCTGAGGCAATACAATCCAAAACCATTAACGCGCCAACACTATGAGCGGCGTCCGCAAGCGTGCGGATATAATCCTCAGGGAGGATAACCCCTGCGGATGTTTCAACATGCGGCGCAAATACGATAGAGGGGCGCAATTCGTTGATTTTTGCAACAACATCATCAATTGGGGCTGGGCGAAACGCCGATTGAACATCATTCCCGGTTTGCCGTGCCTTCATGACTTCGACGGATTTTGCGGAACTGGACGCTTCGAAAATTTGGCTCCAACGGTATGAAAACCAGCCGTTTCGCACGACGAGAACATCGGCATCCGTACCAAATTGTCTAGCCACAGCTTCCATGCCGAATGTCCCGCCACCCGGAACGATAACAGTTGCGTCTGCGTTGTAGACGTCTTTCAACATCCCAGAAATGTCGGTCATAACACCTTGGAAGATTTTGGACATGTGGTTTAATGAGCGATCCGTAAAGACCACAGAAAATTCTTGAAGCCCATCTGGGTCAATCGTGTTTAGCAAAGCTGTCATAAACATTCTCCTCTTTGTATAAAGAGGTACAGAGGAAAATGCTGAAAGGCAAAGTCTTCTTTTGTATACCGTTGCGCAAATTGGCGCAGGTTTTAATTGAGTATTTTTAGCAAAAAGAAAACAGGAGACCGTTAGAGAGGGCCCGGGCGTCTTTCTTCGCTTAAGAGCACATTTGCTTCGACATCACCTACACCAGGTAAAGTCATGATGCGCCGCCGCAAGACACGTTCAAAATCAGAAATGTCACGGGCGACCACGCGCAAGCGGTAATCATAAAGACCCAAGACGTGTTCTACGGCTTGGACTTCGGGGATTGCTTTGACTGCACGTTCAAAGTCTTCGAGGCTGACGCGGCCTTTGGTGGCAAGTTTTATGCCCAAGAAAACAGTCACACCGAACCCAAGCTTTTCCTTGTTGAGGCGCAGGCGCTTGCTTTGGATGACACCGCTATCGGTCAAACGTTTCAGACGACGCCACACCGCAGGTTGCGAAAGCCCCAATCCATCGGCAAGCGCAGCCGAGCTTTGGGAGGCATCTTGGCTAAGGAGGCGCAATATTTGGCGATCTATATCATCAATGTCGATCATAGGGGCAGCTCATCATCAGATTTGATCCGGGAGATATGCATCAATGCTTCGATGTCGGCGATATGAGGCAAGGTCAGAATATGGGTGCGGTAAATATGTTGATAATGCACCATATCCCTTGCGATCACGGATAAACGAAGATCTACGCGACCAAGAAAGGTTTGAATTTCGATTATTTCCGCGACCTGTCGCGCGTGATCTATAAAAATGTCAAAGGCCCGCGTTTCAGTTTTATCCAAGGTCACTCGCAAGGAAACTTCGACCGCATATCCCAGTGTTGCCCAATTGATCAAAATTTCCGACCCTTGGATGACGTCAACATCCCGCATCCGTTGAAGACGGCGCGATGCAACGGTTGGCGTTGTGGCGGCGCGTTCTGCCAGCAAGGACATCGCCATATCGGGGTCGGTTTGTAAGTGGCGCAAGAGGCGGCGATCCAGATCATCAAGCATAGATTTTATCTAAACCTTAAATTTTACGAATTGATTTGACTTTAATTTGCATAAATAGATGCTTTTCGCAAAGCATATTCGCTAAAAATAGCTAGTATGGCGCCACAAACACCTATGAAAGGGAAGAATATGCGCGTTTACTATGACCGTGATTGTGATGTTAACCTGATTAAAGACAAAAAAGTTGCGATTTTGGGCTATGGATCCCAAGGTCACGCCCACGCTTTGAACCTTCGTGATTCTGGCGCAAAGAACCTTGTTGTTGCGCTCCGCGAGGGATCCCCGTCGGCGAAAAAAGCCGAAGGTGAAGGCCTAAAGGTTATGGGCATCGCAGAAGCGGCGGCATGGTGCGATGTGATCATGTTCACAATGCCAGACGAGCTTCAGGCGGAAACATACAAAAAATACGTCCACGACAATATCCGTGAAGGCGCAGCAATCGCATTCGCACATGGCTTGAACGTTCACTTTGGTTTGATTGAACCAAAAGAAGGCATCGATGTCATCATGATGGCCCCCAAAGGCCCAGGTCACACAGTGCGTGGCGAATACACCAAAGGCGGCGGCGTGCCGTGCCTTGTTGCTGTAGACAAAGATGCAACAGGCAAAGCCCTAGAAATCGGCTTGTCCTATTGCTCTGCAATCGGTGGCGGTCGTTCCGGCATCATCGAAACGAACTTCCGTGAAGAATGTGAAACTGACCTATTTGGTGAACAAGCGGTTCTTTGCGGCGGCTTGGTTGAATTGATCCGTTGTGGTTTTGAAACATTGGTCGAAGCAGGCTACGCACCAGAGATGGCCTATTTCGAATGCTTGCACGAAGTGAAATTGATCGTTGACTTGATCTATGAAGGCGGCATCGCAAACATGGATTACTCGATCTCAAACACAGCTGAATTTGGTCAGTACGTCACAGGCCCACGCATTTTGCCATATGAGCAAACCAAAAAAGCCATGAAAGAAGTGTTGAACGACATCCAACAAGGTAAATTCGTTCGTGACTTCATGTTGGAAAATGCTGTTGGTCAACCAACGATCAAAGCGTCTCGTCGTGCTAATGACGAACACATGATCGAAGCAACGGGTGAAAAGCTGCGCGGCATGATGCCATGGATTTCAGCAGGCAAGATGGTCGATAAATCCAAGAACTAATGCGTTACGCAAGGCCCCGTTATGTCGGGGCCTTGTTTTTTCAAACTGTTCGTGTTTGACATCCCGCAACCTTTATTTGGATGTTTGACATGGTGACTTCTCCGACACGCGCGAATTATATGGCAATCCTGGCTTTGGGATTGATATGGGGTGGCACCTTTATGGTGGTGCGTATCGCGCTAGAAGGGTATGGACCGATTACAGTGGCCACTGCGCGCACAACGCTTGGCGCGATCGCGCTGGTTGCATTGATGATCCTTTTAAAGCGCCCGTTACCAAGCAAAGACGCAATGCGCCATTTGATGATCCTTGGACCTTTGAACACGGCAATTCCCTTTAGCTTGCTTAGCTGGGGTCAGCAATTTGTACCCTCAGCATTTGCGGGCATTTCTATGGCGGCTCTTCCGCTTTTTGTATTGCCGCTTGCACATTTTTTTTCTGATGAACGATTGAACATGCGTCGCGCAGTCGGCGTTGTGATTGGGTTTTCTGGCGCCTTGACGCTTATTGGTCCGGGTGTTTTGCAGATTGGCACGGGTATGGAACCAATGGGGCAACTTGCCTGTTTGCTTGCAACATTATCCTATGCCATTTCGTCGATCCTGACACGACGCTGCCCACCCATTGATTCAATCACTTTAGCCGCCTTTACTTTGGTTACAGGGTCGGTTTTGTTGATCCCTGCTATGCTCATCACCGAAGGCGTTCCAGCATGGTCAGGCACCAGAAGCGACTTTGCGATCTTGTTTTTGGGATTTTTCCCGACCGCATTGGCAGCCTATCTACGTGTCACGGTTATCCGAACAGCAGGCGCTGTGTTTATGACCTTGGTCAATTACCAAGTACCGTTGTGGTCTGTGTTTTTCGGCACGCTCATCATGAGCGAGAGCCTGCCGCTCAGCTTCTTTGCAGCGCTTGCTTTGATTTTGTTTGGATTGTTCGTAAGCCAAGGCAAAGGCCCAATCCGCATATTTGGCGGTCGGGCCTAAGGGTTTAGCGTGTTGCCTCTTTGATAGATGCGACAACGGCACCAACAACATTTTGCAACAGATCGGGATGTTCGCATTCTGCCATCACACGGATCAAAGGCTCTGTTCCGGATTTACGTATGAGCAAGCGACCAGAACCAACCAAATCGGCCTCTGCCGATGCAATGGCTGCGCGCACGGTGTCATTGTCCAATGGTGTTTGACCTGCTGAAAATTTTACGTTTTCCAGCATCTGGGGAACGGGTTCGAAAATATTGGCCAGTTCACTTGCGGCTTTACCAGTTCGGATCATTTCCGCCATAAACTGAAGCCCGGCCATCAAACCATCACCCGTTGTTGCATAATCGGTCATTACGATGTGACCTGATTGTTCCCCACCCAGATTAAAGCCGCCATCACGCATACGTTCAACCACATACCGATCGCCGACATTCGTGCGTTCCAAACCGATCCCGTGACCCTGCAAGAACCGCTCAAGGCCCAGGTTGGACATCACTGTAGCAACCAAAGCATTACCGCTTAGCTTATCTTCGGCGGCCCAACGGCTGGCCATAAGTCCCATGATTTGGTCGCCGTCTGCGACTTTGCCATTTTCGTCAATAATGATCAGCCGATCCGCATCACCATCAAGGCACAAGCCCAAATGCGCGCCATGTGCAACCACCGCTTCGCTGGCGGTTTGAGGCTTGGTTGAGCCGCAATTTTCATTGATATTCTTGCCATTCGGAGACACCCCAACAGACACCACATCCGCACCAAGCTCCCAAAGCACCGTGGGCGCCGCGCGATAAGCTGCGCCATTGGCACAATCCACGACAATTTTCAGACCATCCAAGCGCATACCGTTCGGAAAAGACGACTTTGCCCGTTCAACATACCGGAACAGACCGTCATCAATGCGTTTTGCGCGCCCAATATTTTCCGCTTGCGCAGGCTCAGCGCCTTGATCAATCAATGCTTCGATTTCCAATTCCGCTTGATCCGACAGCTTAAAGCCATCGGGACCAAAGAATTTGATACCGTTATCATGATGCGGATTGTGGCTGGCCGAGATCATAATACCAAAATCAGCCCGCATCGAAGACGTCAGCAAGCCAACAGCAGGCGTTGGAACAGGCCCCAATAACAAAACATTCATCCCCGTTGACGTCAGCCCTGCTGTCAGTGCGCTTTCGAACATATAGCTTGAAAGCCGCGTATCTTTGCCGATCACCACGCGGTGTGCTGTGCCTCCGTCGTTGCGAAAATAGCGGCCCGCCGCAGCCCCTATGCGAAGTGCCATTTCAGCCGTCATAGGAAAGACATTTGCACGCCCCCGCACGCCATCAGTTCCAAAATACTTACGCCCCATAAGAGTCCCCTTTAGAAATTGCTTGCCATAAATCAAATGCTTGTCGTGTTTGCGCAACATCGTGCACCCTAAATATCTGAATACCTTGGGCCAATGCGTTTAATGCAATCGCAATGGATCCCGGCATCCGATCTTGGGCATCTTCGGCGCCAGAAATCGTACGGATCATTCCTTTGCGAGATGCGCCCAATAGCACAGGAACCCCCAAGGAATGAAAGATGCTAATCTTGTTCAATAGCGCCAGGTTGTGACGAATGGTTTTACCAAACCCAATCCCCGGATCAACGATGATCCGATCTTTGGAAATTCCGGCATCAATCATTGAAACCATTTGCCTTTCCAAAAAGTCATACACATCCAAAATGACATCATCATAGGTTGGATTAATCTGCATCGTTTCGGGCGACCCTTGCGAATGCATGATGCAAACGGGTGCATCGATGGTTGTACAAAACCCAAGCAATGTTGGGTCAAACGTCAAACCACTGACATCATTCACAAGTCGCGCACCCGCGGCCAAGGCCACCTCTGCCACAGCGGTTTTGCGTGTATCAATCGACATTGGAACATCAAGTTCCGATGCCAACGCGCGGATCACCGGCGCTGTGCGGTCAATTTCATCCTGAAGCGTCACTTCAACAGCACCCGGGCGCGTACTTTCGCCACCGATGTCAATAATCCCTGCCCCTTCAGCCTGCATAGTGAGTGCATGCTTAATCGCAAAGCTGGGATCGTTAAATTGGCCACCATCCGAAAAACTATCGGGGGTTACGTTTAGAATTCCCATAATAATGGGCTGGTTGCAGGCCTGTCCTGCCACAGACCCACGCGGCTGGGTCCATGCGGCAATCACATCCGCAGGAACCTGATCCAACCCTATGCGTAACGGCGCATGTCCACGGGCCAAACACTCGGCAGTATAAATCCACTGCTCTGTGCCTGCAAAGGACACTGCCGTATCAGGCTTCGGGGAACCAGATTGAAGAATGGGGCGAAAATATCGTTTCATAACATTGAATTGATCAGATTTTTCCGCCTTTGCAAGGCTCAAAGCAAATCTTTGCCAATGGATTGAAACATTATCAAGTCATCTTGGACCTGCGTTTCAATTTGACCCATCACAGTCAGCTGTGCTGCGGCAAGAGTACCGGCAAGCCAATGGGCCAACGCCACACCATCATGCGCATCTGCTTTGGGTGGTTCGACAGCATCCAGAATAAGCTTGGACGGCGCCCAAACACTAATCTGACCATTTTTCATAGCCCAATCTAGCTCTGTCTTGGTCTCGACCACGACGCATCGAGCATCTTTGTCAGCCAAACGCCATGCATTTTGTTCAATTTCCAGCAAATCAATGCGCCGCTGCGCCATGTCATGTGTCGCAGAAGGCGCATGCCCCGCAGGTAAACCAACACATAGAATGGCTGGCGATCTATGCGCCTGAAGCTGATCCAACCAACCCGATAAATGCTCTGACTGCAGTGCTTGGTTTGATAAATACACAACAATCGGATGCGGTTTGGTTGCAGTATCGTCAATCGGTTTCAAACGCGGCGTTGCCTTGCGCTCCCGAACGATTTCCACGCCGAGCGCACCAGGTCCACGATCTAGCTTTTCAATCCGCACGAACACACGCACCGCTTGGGGTTCTAACAAGATACGTTCAGCAATGCGATCTGCCAATGTTTCCAATAGATTTAGCCGCTCAGCAGCAAGCTCATAGGCAATGGCTTCGGTCACACGATCATAAGACAAAATGCGATCAACATCATCTTCGACAGGATTTTCTATCGGGTGCACTTCGACAACAATATTGAAACAGATCCGCTGAGTTGTGCCACGCTCCGCTTGGAAGGCCCCAATTTCCACTTCTACAATGTGGTCCCGCAAGGAAATACGATCATAGCTCGTATCAATCGAACTGGCTTCACTGCGCTCAGCAGGATGGGCAAAAGCAAGCCGAATTTCTGTGCTCATCTCATAGATCCTTTGGTCGTGTCTTCACGTTGTTAAACCGGATACCCCAGAAAAAGCCATAAAGACACGGCACCAAAGCATCAATATGCGTCACTTTTAGTTTTTCGAGATACGCGTTGGTTGCCGATAGAAAATATGGCTTCCTATCTTGGTGGTCTTGGGGAATTTTTTAGCCCACTTTGGGCGGACCGCAGTTGAATGATAATGCGTGGCACCATTGGTCAACTTGCGTTCAACTTTCCCGTTTAGCAACAGGCTTGCGACCTTGCTGACACGTGAATACGCCGCTTCCTCGTTGATCGTTTCGGCACGACCATCACAGGTATAGGTAAACTGGCAGGCGAATTTACGGCCCGTACCTTGGTTTATGACACCACAGACCGTATCAGGATAACGAGAATTTTCAACGCGGTTTAGGATCACTTCGGCTACGGCAAATTGGCCTTTAACAGTTTCGCCACGCGCTTCAAAATAAAGCGCCTCTGCCAAACAGCGCAATTGTTTCGTCGGCTTGGGCTGCGGCAAAGCATCTAAAAAATCCGCTGTATAAAACTGCTTGGGAACCAAGTTTTTGGGCCGGCTTAGTTCCTCTGTTGGGGTGTATTTGATCGTACCCCAATGTGATTCTTCGAAAGCGACCATGCGTGAGACAGCCCTGCTATCTACGTCGGCATACACTGTGGTCGCGGCTGTAACACACAACAACGTCGTTGCAATAATATTGATTAATTTCATAAGGTTCGCACTTGTTATTATCCAAGAGAAGGGCCACCTTATGCAGCCCTGCTGATTTATCTTACGTCCCTGAGGAAAGTAATCGTATACAGTGTACGATCGTTTTTTGTTGGATGTGACTTACAAAATTTTGTCTTGAATTGCAAGTTGGGCAGCGGCAAGCCGCGCAACGGGCACGCGGAATGGGGAACAGGACACATAATCAAATCCGCTTTCACGGCAAAATTTGATGGATTCCGGGCTGCCACCATGTTCACCGCAAATAGACATGACCACGTTTGGATTCGTCAATCGCGCCCGTTCAACCCCCAATCTAAGAAGCTCGCCAACACCTTCGGTATCCAGCACATGAAACGGGTCCTCTGCAAACACACCTTGATGCACATAATTGGACATAAAGCGCCCAGCATCATCGCGGGACAACCCATATGTCATTTGCGTCAAATCATTCGTCCCAAAGCTCAGAAACGCCGCATGTTGGGCGATATCCTGTGCTCTAAGCGCTGCACGCGGCGTTTCCACCATAACGCCCAACCGATAATCAAAAGACGCGCCTGTTTTGGTGCGCACAGCCGCTGCAACAGCATCAATGCGGGTTTTAACCAATTCAACTTCGCGTTTGGCTGATACCAACGGGATCATGATTTCAGGGACAACGGGATCGCCATCTTTGCTGGCTTGGATTGTCGCTTCAAAGATGGCGCGCGCCTGCATGTCATAGATCTCTGGCACGGTAATACCAAGCCGCACGCCTCGCATCCCCAGCATCGGGTTATATTCACCCAATGCTTCTACCCGACGGGTGACATCCGACAATGGTAAATCAAGCGCTTCGGCAAGATCGCGCATCCCACTGCGATCCGATGGCAGAAATTCATGCAAAGGCGGGTCAAACAACCGAATGCAGACGGGCAATCCATGCATAATCCGAAAGAGTTCGGTGAAATCGTCGCGCTGCATTGGCAACAGCCGTTCAAGCACCGCTTTGCGATCTTCGCTATCGTCCGCAAAGATCATCTCGCGCATCACCGTCAATCTATCTGCATCAAAGAACATATGTTCGGTTCGACATAAACCTATTCCATGTGCGTTGAAATTGCGGGCTGTTTGCGCATCTCGTGGGGTGTCGGCATTTGCGCGCACATCGATATCCCCCAAATCGCTGGCCCATTGCATCAAGGTTTGAAAGGCATCATCCAAGGCCGCTTCTACCATTTCAGGTTCACCTGACAGAATTTGACCATTCGTGCCGTCAATCGTAATGATGTCACCTTTGCCAAAAACGCGCCCATCCGTTGCGAATAACCGTTTCTTATCAAGATCAAGCCGGATTTCCGAGGCCCCTACAACACAGGGAATTCCCATGCCTCGACCAATCACGGCCGCATGGCTGGTCATACCACCACGTTCTGTTAAAACAGCCGCCGCCGCTTGCATGCCACGAATATCTTCTGGACTGGTTTCACGACGCACAAGCACACAAGGTTCACTACGCGCGGCACAGGCTTGCGCAGCTTCGGGCGTAAAGACGATCACACCGGATGCAGCCCCAGGGCTTGCCGCCACGCCACGCCCGATGATATCCCGTTTTGCGTGTTTCGATATCTGGCGATGCAACAGTTCGCCAATCGCGCGTGGTTCAATCCGCATGATCGCTTCTTCTTTGGTGATGATTTCATCGTTCACCAAATTCACGGCGATCCGCACAGCAGCCTGGGCACGGCGTGTGATGCGCACGCCATCAAGAATGTGCAAAGTCCCATCTTGGATGGTGAATTCAATTTGCATTTCTTCGCGCAGTTTCTTGCGCATCAACGTCGCATGCTCGATCAAACGTTGATAAATTTCTGGAACACTCTCTTGAAGGGACGGACCACGGTCATCATGACTAAGAAACATAGAACTATTTGCGTTCTCTAATGCATCACGCCCTTGGCTTTGACGCAGATAGCGTCCGGTGATTTTTGGTAAGCCTGTCTCCGAGCTGACCAATTGCAAGACACCAGACCCACATTCGCCCTGCCCCAACCCAAAAGCCATGTGCTGCACAACAAGCCCTAGCCCAGCATCGGCTGGCGCGCCTTTGGCTTGGCGCAAAAGACGTGCTGTCGTGCCTTCCCAAGCGCGGGCCATAGAGCGTAAAACTTCGGATAATTGCACTGAAACCAATTGCGGAAATTGCTCTTCGGTTTCATCTTCATAGGCGCGCAATGCTTCGCTTAGGGCGATTTGGCCCCCGGCGGAAATATGATCAAACATATCAGGGTCCAAGCGGGCGACATGGATCGAATATGACTGAATAAAGCGGAAATAAAGTTCTGCTGCCGCGTCTTGGCCCAACTTATCGGATAATTCGACATATCTGGCATCATTCATGCCGATATTCAAAACCGCCCTTGGTCCGCCCCAATCCGGGTCCTCAGAAGACGGGCGCACGCACAACAAATCGGCAAGATCAAAATGGCTTAGGACGTGGTCGATATCAATCGCATCACCAGCCGCAATCGCATGCACAGCGTCAAAGGAAAGTGCCACCGTTTTGGGAACTGGCAAATCCAACCGAACGAGACGCTGCAAACATTTTGCACGCCCCCCATGGGTCGGGGTGGCGATCGGAGCGGTTGGTGTTACGAAATTGATATAAGAGCTATCTTGCTGCACTGCGGCGTCCTCATGTGTAACCGCAGCATAACCAGATTTAATCCCCAGACAAGTTTTGATTTACGTGTTGGGAAATTAGCTCAAAACCCCGCCTATCCTTCGATTTTGCTTAGATCTGCCACTAACAAACAAATCTGACGAATGCGCGATAGTAAATTCAAACGATTGCGGCGCACCACTTGGTTATCAGAATTCACCTGGACACCTTCGAAAAAGGCATCAATCGGCGCGCGTAAATATGCCATGCCTATCATTGCAGCCCCAAAATCTTCGGATTTCATAGACGCTTCGATTTTTGGCGCTTGTGCATCCAAAGCAGCAAACAATGTCTTTTCCACATCGCTTTCAGCGAATTTGGCGTCAGCACCAAAAGAATACTCGACACCGTCTTTTTGTTCGGCTTGCGTCACAATGTTGTTGGCGCGCTTATATCCCTGAACAAGGTTTGTGCCATCGTCGGTTGCCAAGAAATCAGACAACGCTTTGGCACGCGTAATGAGCAATGTCAGGTCATCGTTGTTTTCCATAACAAGACAGGCATCGATAACATCATGGCGAATGCCCTGATCCCGTAAATAGACCTTGAGACGGTCATGGAAAAAGCCGAGCAAGTCATCCGCATCTGCGCCCGGATAGGCTTGGGCAATTGCGGTTTTCAATGACATGCGCACGGAATTTTCAGATAGCAGTCGGATGATCCCAAGTGCCGCACGACGCAACGCAAAGGGGTCTTTGGACCCGGTTGGTTTTTCATCAATCGCCCAAAACCCAGTCAAAGTATCAAGCTTGTCCGCCAATGCAACCGCAACCGATACGGGGTCTGTTGGAACATCATCGGACGGCCCCAAAGGTGAATAATGCGCTTCACAGGCCGTCGCGACCTCATGGGGCAAGTCTGCGGCTTGGGCATAATAGCGGCCCATCAAACCTTGAAGCTCTGGAAACTCGTAAACCATTTCCGACGATAAATCCGCTTTGGCGACCAAAGCAGCCTGAGACGCCAATTCCGGATCCGCACCAACCGCTGGGGCTAGTGCCGTCGCCAATGCAGCAATGCGATCGATACGTTGTTTTTGACTGCCTAGTTTGTTGTGGAACGTCACATTTGCAAGCGTATTCGTCCAGACAGACAAACCTTGGCCTTTGGCAATGCGTAAATCGTTTTCCCAAAAGAATTTCGCATCAGACAGACGCGCAAATAGAACCTTTTGGTTCCCTGCCAAAATCGTGGCTCCGGTGTCTTTGGTTTCCCGATTTGCAACGGTGATGAATTTTTCGATCCGACCTGTTTTCGGGTTCTTGACCGAAAAGAATTTCTGGTGCTCTTTCATCGACGTCTGAAGCACTTCTGGTGGTAAATCCAAAAACGCATCATCAATACGCCCCATCAGGACGACGGGCCATTCCACAAGCCCGGCAACCTCGGCCAAAAGCGCATTATCTTCGACGACATCCATTCCGCTGGCAAAGGCTTGGTTTTGTGCATCCTGCCAAATAGCATCAGCGCGTTCTTGGGGATCAAGCACAACATACGCACGTTTCAATTTTGATGCATAGTCTTCAAAACCGGACACCTCAAAGGTAGTCGGGGCCATGAACCGATGACCTGCTGTTGTATTGCCTGCTTTAATCCCATCGATATCCAATGGCACAACTGTCGTGCCTAAATCATCGGTTAAAATGCAGATAATCGAATGCAAGGGGCGCACCCAGCGCAGGGATCCACTGCCCCAGCGCATCGATTTTGGCCATGGGAAATTGCGCACTGTTGCATCCAACACCTCGGCGATGATGTCTGCTGCAGGGCGTCCTGCTTTTTCGATCGTGGCGAAATAAACCTGACCCTTTTTTTCATCACGAATTTCTAGTTGATCCCGCGTAAGACCGGCACCACGCAAAAAGCCTTCGATCGCTTTTTCAGGGGCATCAACGCGCGGACCTTTGCGCTCTTCTCTAAGGGTTGGGCTTTGAGCCAAGACACCCTCAAGAGCAAGCGTTAGGCGGCGTGGTGTCGAAAACGCAACAGCACCGGCATAGGTCAAGCCAGCCTCGACCAATCCATCCGTCATACGTTTTTTCAAATCTTCCGCCGCACGGGTTTGCATGCGCGCAGGAATTTCTTCGGAAAAGAGTTCAATCAGTAGATCAGGCATTATTGAGTACCTTCAGGAGGAGTTGGGCAATCTGCGGGAACCGGCTGGCCATCAAACACGACTTCACCGCAGTGATTGATTTGATGCCACACAAAACCACGCCCATCAGGGAAAACGGCTATAACGCGGTCAATGCCATAATGGATATTTTCTGTTCCCAAGAACGCAACCGCTTCGCCAGTTTCCAATGCAACACCAATTTCATCTGACTTAAAGCATTCAAACCACTCTGGCGCATTCAACGGTTCTGCCTTTGGATAATCCACATAGGTTTCCGTCATCATCGCAACGCTTTGTGCTGTCGTGAAACACGCCCGGTAGCGAATAGGCGAGCTGTCGGCGTCAATTGCTTCGAATTGTTCATAAAGGATTGTTTCTGGCAAGCCTGTGGACAATGACGTCATTTGAACATCATTCACGCCATCCACAACGACTTCTTCATAAAAGCCATAGACCTGCAGATAATACATACTGACACCTGCAACCAAAGCCGCAACCACAATTAGCCCTGCTAAGAAACGCCCCATCATAGGCCATGCCCCCCTGCTTCGGTTAAGACAAAGGCATCGGCGCATTTTTTGGCCAAGGCCCGGACACGCCCAATATAGGCTTGTCGTTCGGTCACGGAAATCACGCCGCGCGCGTCTAGCAAATTGAACATGTGGCTTGCCTTGATACATTGATCATAGGCAGGGTGCGCCATGATAATACGTTTTCCGGTTTTAGGATCAATATGCTCTTGTTCCAAAATCGCATCACATTCGGCTTCTGCTTCTTCAAAATGACGCAACAGCACATCTGTGTTTGCAACATCAAAATTCCAGCGCGCGTATTCTTCTTCGGTTTGTTTAAACACATCACCATACGTTAATGGAATAAGTGTTTGCGGATCATTATAAGGCATGTCCATCACGTGATCGACGCCCAAAACATACATCGCCAAACGTTCTAGCCCATAGGTCAATTCACCGGATACAGGATGGCAATCATGACCGCCGACCTGTTGGAAATAGGTAAATTGGCTGACTTCCATTCCATCACACCAGACTTCCCAGCCAAGCCCCCACGCACCAAGCGTCGGGCTTTCCCAATCGTCTTCGACAAAGCGGATGTCATGCAAGTCCATGTCAATCCCAATCGCTTCTAGCGATCCAAGGTAAAGCTCTTGCAAATTAGGCGGGCTTGGTTTGATCAACACTTGGTATTGGTAGTAATGCTGCAAACGGTTCGGGTTTTCACCGTATCGCCCATCCGTGGGACGGCGAGACGGTTGAACATAAGCAGCCGCCCAGGATTTACCCCCAAGTGCACGCAACGTCGTAGCGGGGTGAAATGTCCCTGCGCCCACTTCCATGTCATAGGGCTGCATAATTGCGCACCCCTTTTGCGCCCAGTATGCCTGAAGCCGCAAAATGATTTCCTGAAAGGATTTGGGTTTTTCAACTGCCATTTCTGGTTCATCCCAAGTTAGCAAAATTTCCCTTTACTTAGGCAAGTCTCAGGAAGGGGTCAATCAAGGAACCCCACTTGATTTCGGAAAATCGGTGATATTTGGAAATTTATCTTTTTCTTATGCTTTGTTTTTATGGAATTCTGCAAAACAGCACTGTAAACAACTCCAAACCCCAAATGCGTGGGTATATGTTAGCAATTTCCTTTCGGGAGAACCCCTTTTATGTTTTCAAGAATTTTGGTGGTCGTGTTGGTCCTGTTTATGGTTCCAACCCTGTCCAACGCGCAAGAGCGCGTTTGGGTCCAAATCGAAGCTCAACCCAGCCTATTAGAAGCCGAAGCGCGCGCGCGCGCCTATGCCGACCGACTAGATTTCGTGAATGCATTTTCACTTGGGGCTGGATGGTATGCCATTGCACTTGGCCCTTATTCACGAGACGAAGCAGACGCCGTGCGCCGTCAATTGCGCAATAGCGGGGATGTTCCTAGCGATTCATTTGTATCCGTAGGCGGACAGTACGGCCAACAAATTTGGCCCATTGGTGGCGCTTTAGCGGGGCCTATAACACAAGTAGAAACGCCCGCACGCGTTGATGTCGTCACAGATACAGACACTGACACAGACACGCCGCAAGTGACAACAATCAGGGAACAAATCGCCGCTGCCGATGAAACGCCCCAAGAAGCACGTGCATCAGAATTGCGTTTATCACGAGATAAAAAACAAGAGCTGCAAATCGCGCTTAAATGGGCTGGCTTTTATAATTCAACAATTGATGGGTCATTTGGCCGTGGCACGCGAACGTCAATGCAACTTTGGCAAGAGGCAAATGGATTTGAAGGGACCGGTATTTTGACAACAGCCCAGCGAAGCGTTTTGTTTGATCAATACAATGCGCTTCTACAAGGGCTTGACCTTACCTTGGTCAGCAATCGCGACGCCGGCATTGAACTACAGCTGCCACTGGGCATTGTACAATTTGCAAAAAACGAAGCGCCTTTGGTGCATTATGATGCCACAGACGGATCAATAGCCAAGGTGCTTTTGCTGTCACAGACAGGCGATGATTTCACCTTGCGTGCCATTTACGAGGCTCTGCAATCTATTGATATCATTCCATCAACCGGGGATCGTATTGTAAGCGATCGCGGCTTTGAAATTGTTGGCGAAAATAGCGAACGGGTGTCTTATGCATCGGCCGAACTATCGAATGGTGAAATCAAAGGGTTTGTTTTGGTTTGGCCCGCAAACGACGAAGAGCGCCGGAGCAGACTTTTGCAAGAAATGCGCAACAGCTTTGTGTCCCTTGATGGCACATTAAATCCAAACATGAGCGCTGGCACCATCGAAGAGCTAGATCAAGTCTATGGCCTAGATATTCGCCAACCCGAATTTTCGCACGCAGGTATCTATGTTAGCCAATCTGGTTTGACCCTAACGCAAAGTGTTGGTTTAGACACCTGTACAAAGATAACCCTAGAAGGCGACCAAGACGCAACCTTGGTTTCTGTGGACATTGCGACGGGCTTGGCCCTGGTCAAACCCAAAAACGCCATCGCGCCGCTCGCCGTGGCAAAATTTGCACCACAAGCAACCACAGCCGGCCTTCGCCAAAGCATCGTTGTGGCAGGCTATCCTTATAATGGTCGGCTTGGCGTTCCGAGTGCGGCGATGGGAACAGTTGCAGAATTGCGGGATTTGTCGGGCAATGATCAACGCATGCGCTTGGATGTGTCCGTAGAAAGCGGCGACATGGGCGGACCTGTGCTAAATATGGCAGGTCACGTCATAGGCGCAATCAGCCACCAAAGCGTAGATCGCATTTTACCACAAGATGTTGCTTTTGCCGTCAAATCAAACGTTCTAACCGAATTTTTGCAGCAGGCATCGATCAAGTATCAAACTGCACCTGATCAAACCGACTTAGATCCGCTTTATGTCACACAATCAGCCCGAGACATCACCGCCTTGGTCAATTGTTGGAAATAAAATGAGGGGCCGAAAGGCCCCTTTTTCATGCGCGCCAAAAGCGAACTGTAAAGAGCGTGAACACAGCCAAAATTTCCAAGCGCCCAACAAGCATCCCGACAATCAGCAACCATTTCGCGGTATCGTTCAAACCTGAAAAATTACCGGCTGGTCCTATTTCGTCCCCAAGTCCGGGACCGATATTTGCAATCGCGGTCGCCGCACCAGAAACCGCTGTGATAAAATCAAGCCCTGTCAGCCCCAGCAAAATGGCCAAGACCCCAAGCGAAACAAAGAAGATCACAAAGAACGCCATAACCGCGTTCATAACACTATCACTGATCGCTTTGCCCTGAAAATGCGGAATAAACACACCATGCGGCGAGCGGATCTTTTTCAGCTGCACCCGAATGGATTCAATCATGATTTGGTAGCGAAATATTTTAACCGAACAGGCCGTTGATCCAGCACATCCACCGATCAATCCAATGAAAAAGAACAGCCCAATTAAAAAGCCCCCCCACTTCATGTAATCAACGCTCGCATAACCCGTACCACTAAGAATAGATACAATATTGAACAAAGCTTCGCGCATTGCCTGTTCCCAATGGTGCGGAAATTGCGACAAAAGCGAAAATGTCGTGACCACAATCAAAACAAAGATCAAAATAAAGAATGCATGCACCTGACTATCGCGAAATATTGCAAACGAATTCCCGTTAACCATCTGCACATATCTGACAAAGGGCAAAGCCGCCAAAATCATGAAAAAAGAGGCAATATATTCAGCGTTCCCTGAAAACATAGCAAATGACGCGTCATAGTTTGAAAACCCGCCCGTAGACACCGTGGTCAAGGCATGAACAGTGGCATCAAAGGTGTTCATTCCCACGCCAAGATACGCCATAGCACAGGCCATCGTAATCCCAACATAAATCACCGAAATCTGAAACGATATTGCCGTGGCTTGGGGCAGGATTTTACCCATCGTATCAAAAGCTTCGGCACGAAAAATCTGCATGCCACCAACGCGCAACTGAGGCAGGAAAACCATGGCAACGACAATAATACCGATCCCACCCAGCCATTGTAGCAAGCCGCGCCACAACAAAAGCCCTTTGGGTAATGTATCCAAGCCAGAAAACACCGTAGATCCCGTCGTGGTCATGCCAGACACGGATTCAAAAAACGCATCCACAAAGCTTGCGTGAGTTGCCCCGAACACAAATGGCAATGCGCCAAACAATGGCAAAGCCACCCAAACACCCGTTGTAAGCAAAAAGGTCTGCTGAATGGTCAACCCTTCACGCGCACCATTGGAACAGGCCAACGCCAGCAGAATTCCAAAGATAAATGTAATCGCACCGCTTTGGGCAAACACCCATGCCTGACCACGCCCCTCGGCGAGGTCAACCAAAAACGGAAGCACCATCGTAATGCCAAGCATCGCGACAAGATTACCAATGACATAGCCTATAGGACGAAAATCAATCATAGCGGCAACGGTTGAACCGATGCGCGGTCACTGTCAAGACCCTATAACGCCTCTACCTTGCGTGAATAAGGGTGCTAAACAGCTTTGGATCAAAGGACGTCGCATCAAAGGTTGGCCCTTGGGTCAAGACCGATATTGCATCGTGGCTGTGCAAGCTTTCCTGATGGCTGGCAATCACACGGAAATCGCCAATGCGCGCGTCCGTTTGTAATTGTTCGCAAAACAATCGCGCCGCATCTTCTACGAAAATCGGGTTGGCGGCATTTAACTCTGCGAAAGCCTGCTCATCTTCGCGTTTGACCATGACTTGGGTTTCTGTTGGCACAGCAATGCGGCACAGCTCGATGATGTCTTCGAACCAAAGCGGGTCTGACCCCGTCAATGCAACCGAAATACGTGCCACAGAGCGTTGTGAATGCGGCGTCGCCAATTGCCCGCGTTCGCGTCGCGCATGTTCGGACAATTCTAAGGAACAGGGGCAAGTCGAACTATAGACGTAATCCAAATGCACTATTTTGGTGCGCTGACCATTCTTGATGATCATTTCCAACGAAATATCATAATATTGATACCCCGTTAATCCAGACCGCAGGCTCTTGACCTGCATCGGGAATGACACGCCAAGCTGAAGCCGCGCATCTAGGCTTTCTAGGTCTTCGACATAGTCCTGCAAAGCAGCGTCTATTACATCAAAGCTAAAATGTGAATCAGCGTGTTTATAAAAACTCCGCATGATGCGGGACATGTTGATGCCCTTTTTATTCGCCTCAAGGCTCACGGATCCAGTTACCGAAGTTTCCAAAAGAACGGGCGCGCCATCGCGGGTCTTGTAGTGCAATGGCAAACGGAAGTTGGAAATCCCAACATGCTGAATACGTTCCTGCGCCCCTTTTATCAAAGAGCTAGGACCGTTTTGCAAATCCGGCATAGTTGCTTTGTAGGCGTCATCTACTGTGAAACTATGATCATATGCAGCATTCAGACTTGGATATGGCAAAACGCGCGCAAGCAAAGCTGTATCCAGCGCTTGCATGTCTTTGGGGTCGGCCATTGCAATCCAACGCCGCAACGTATCCATAGCCGTTTGAACATCTTGCTCAGTGGGTTGCAGATCAACGTCTCTTGAATGAATATTCATACTCTGGCCTCCCGATTGCCATGGGATACTATTAACGTAGGTATTCTCGTCTTGGAATTCTAGTATCGTTAATAAATACGGCAGAAGCGACAAATTGGATCACTAATACTTATTCCTTAACACGACTCAAGGCATGCAAGATATCATTTATAAGATCATCGGCATGCTCTAGCCCAACGCTAAATCGAATAAGCCCAGGCGTGATGCCCAATGCGCGCTTTTGCTCTTCAGGTAATCTTTGGTGGGTTGTGGTCGCAGGGTGCGTGGCAATGGATTTGGCATCGCCCAGATTGTTCGAAATCAACGCCACCGTAAGAGCATTTAGAAATTGAAAGGCAGCTGCCTGCCCGCCTTTGATATCAAGCGCCAAAACCGTGCCGCCTGTGCCAATTTGATCTTGAACCAAATCGAACTGGGGGTGCGATGCATGACCGGGATAAATCGCGCGGTTCAATCCTGCGTGACCTTGCACGGCATCGGCAATTTTTTCGGCTGTATCGACCTGTGCCCGAACCCGAAGATCAATTGTTTCCAACCCCTTGAGCATGACCCAAGCCGTAAACGGGCTCATAGATCCGCCTGTGTGTTTCATATAGGGTTCAACGGTTCCACGAATGAATTCACGTGTGCCCAAAATGACCCCACCCAAAGTACGCCCCTGCCCGTCGATGTGCTTGGTTGCCGAATAGATCACGACATCCGCGCCTAATTCTAACGCGCGCGAATAGACAGGCGTTGCAAAGACATTATCAACCATAACAAGTGCCCCAACCGCATGTGCGATCTCTGATACGGCTTTGACATCAATCACTTCGAGTGTGGGGTTCGAGATAGTTTCAAAAAAACAAAGCTTGGTATCTGGGCGTACAGCGTCACGCCACTGATCCAAATCCGTACCATCGATTAACGTCACTTCGACACCATAACGCCCCAGGATATCTTGGAGAATATAAAGGCACGAACCAAACAAAGCCCGCGCTGCAACCACGTGATCACCTGCTTTGAGCGCTGAACATAATGCACCGTTAATCGCCGCCATTCCGGACGCTGTTGCAAAGGCATCTTCTGCCCCTTCTAGAAGCGCGATCCGTTCTTCGAACATAGCAACAGTCGGGTTGCCGTAGCGTGCATAAATAAATTCATCTTCGCCAGTCTTTAAAAACCGCGCTTCTGCTTGCTCGGCTGTGTCATAGACAAATCCCTGCGTTAAAAAAATAGCTTCGCTGACTTCGTTGTATTGACTGCGGCGCGTCCCACCATGGACCATTTGCGTGCGCTTATTCATAGACTTTGTCATTTCATCCTCCGACCGTCGGTCATTAAAAAACCCCCGAAAACGCGGTCAAGCGAAAGGGGGGCTTTCATCCTGACCTTTTAGCAGAATATTTAACGTGGCCCGCAATCCGGTAACAAATCGCCACACAGTTTTAATACGCCCATGATAAAAGTGGGTCAACGCAAAACGAGCCCGATTTTTAGCAAACTTTATGCTATTTGGCTTGTCCTATTTCTAATGTTTTCTACTATGACCAGTAAACGTATCAAAGGAAACAGCATGACCGCCTCACTCGATCTATATTATTGGCCCACCCCAAACGGCTGGAAAATTTCAATTGCACTTGCGGAAATGGGGTTGGATTACAACTTGAACCTGATCAATATCGCAGCGGGTGATCAATTTGCCCCTGCATTTTTGGAAATTGCCCCAAACAACCGCATGCCAGCTATTGTTGATCATAATGGTCCAGACGGCGACGCCATTTCGATTTTTGAATCCGGTGCCATCTTGCAATATCTTGCGCGCAAAACGGGTTCATTTTACGGCAAAACCGAACGCGAGCGCATATCCGTTGATCAATGGCTCATGTGGCAAATGGGCGGTGTTGGTCCAATGGCAGGACAGGCGCATCATTTCCTGAAATATGCCCCAAGCATGGAACCGCCAAACGATATCCCCTATGCCAAGGATCGCTATCGCGCTGAAACAGGACGGCTTTATGGGGTTTTGGATCGTCAATTGGCCAAAACCGAATTCATAGCTGGGGACTTTTATTCCATTGCAGATATGGCGATATGGCCTTGGGCTAGCCTATGGGAAGGCCAGCAACAAACACTCGACGACAAACCGCATATGAAACGTTGGCTTGATACGGTTGCCGCGCGTCCTGCGGTTATCCAAGGACGCGCCGTTGCCGAAGAACAGAGATCAAATCTTCAACAAGATAAGACATCTCATTCTATCTTATTCAAACGGGATTGATTATTTTTCGTCAAAATTCCCATAGCGAACCAGAACTTTGTACTGGCTCGCTAAAAACGCAAGCAACGCAAGCGTCAGCCCAAAGGTTTTGAAATACACCCAGACTTGCGTCGTTTGCGTACGCCAAATCAATTCATTCAGAACAGCCAAAGCAAAAAAGAAAACCGTGATGCGACGGGTGAGGATCATCCACCCTTCGTGCTCCATTGATACCATTTGGCTCATGACGCTGCTGAGATAGGATTTGCCACGCATCAAACCAAAGGCAAGCGTGCCGCCAAACAAGATATAAACCAGCGTTGGCTTCATCTTAAAGAATTTTTCGTCATTAAAGAAAATCGTCATCCCACCAAAGATAACAACCAAAACCAATGTCAAAACTTGCATTTTGGCAACTTCGCCAGTCAAGACATACCCTAATACAGTGGTCGCAAACAGCAATGGAACAAAAACCATCGTCGCCAAAACAAACCCTGTATACTCTTGACCACCCATGGTCAGAACGGTCTCTTTGAAAAAGATATACGTTAGGAAAAACACCACGACGGGCCCATATTCCAATAGCCCTTTGATCACTGGTGATACTTTCTTATTTGACATGTCTTAGCCCCCAAATTCCACAATAACAGCCCCTAGCGCGATCAGTGCCATCAACACCATGCGACGCGGTCCAACGGTTTCTTTTAGAAATAGCCACCCAATTATGGCGGCAAATACCGTGGACGTTTCCCGCAATATGGCGGCTTCGCCGACTTTGTCCAGTCTTGTTGCCAACATCACTGACCCAAAGCTAAAAAAGGCAACCAATCCGCCGATTACGCCCCGTACCATCAAAGGTCCAAGCCGCGGTCGCAGGTCCATTTTGGACCATCGATAAAACGCATAAGGCGGGATAGCAACGGAATCGATGACAAAAAACCACGCGAGAAATGTCATTGGGTTTTGTGCGGCGCGGATGCCATACGCGTCATAGGTCGTATAAAGCGCCACAAATAACCCCGTTACAAAGGCAAAGCCCAAAGCCGACCAAAGTGTTTCGCGTGCAGTCGTCAGATATAGGACGTTGTAAACAGCCAATCCAAAGATCCCCATCAACAAGACCAAAACGCCCATCCATTGGGTCAGGCTAAAGATTTCACCAAAAATGAGATAAGCGCCGAAAACGGTAAATAACGGCCCCGTTCCGCGGACGACGGGATAGACGACGGTATAGGCACCTTTGGTGTAAGCTTTCGCTTGTAGAATTTTGTAAACAGTGTGGATTAAAAACACACCAACATAGATTGGGATCAATTCGGCTTCGGGCCAGGGGACAAGAAATAGCGCAATCGGCAAGGCCATTATCCCATAGCTGATGTCGATCGCACCACGTGTAAGCCACGGATCATAGCGCCCCTTTTGCAAAGCACCAAATACAGCGTGCAAAAACGCGGCTAAAATAGCCAACATCAAAGCAACATTATGCCCTGCGGCGGTTCCTTCTAAGGACGTAATCCATTCCGCCATATCAGCGACTTTCTACAAGACAGACATCATATGCTAAGCGCGTCCTGTCAAAGCCCGCGCAAATTCTTCTGGATCAAAAGGCGCTAAGTCATCGATTTGCTCGCCAACGCCGATGGCATGAATGGGCAGCCCGAATTTATCAGCCAAAGCCACCAAAACACCGCCTTTTGCGGTCCCGTCCAATTTTGTCATAACCAAGCCACTGACATCAGCTAGGCTTTTAAAGGTTTCGACTTGGGACAATGCATTTTGACCCGTCGTTGCATCCAACACCAATAGGGTATTGTGCGGGGCGTCCGGGTCTTTCTTGCGAATAACACGCACGATTTTCGCCAATTCTTCCATAAGGTCCGCACGATTTTGCAAACGCCCTGCGGTATCAATCATCAGCAGATCAGCATTAATTTCCGCGGCTTTGCTCATGGCATCAAAGGCAAGCGACGCAGGATCAGATCCTTCGGGAGCCGTCAAAACAGGGACGCCTGCGCGATCACCCCAAACTTGCAACTGTTCAACGGCAGCCGCGCGGAACGTATCGCCAGCGGCAATAACCACTGATTTTCCAGCGGCTTTGAATTGGCTCGCAAGTTTCCCAATGGTCGTGGTCTTGCCCGAACCATTTACCCCTACAACCAAAACGACCTGTGGTTTTTTAGCATAAAGCGGCAAAGGTTTAGCGACGGGTTCCATGATCCGCGTAATTTCAGCACTTAGAATAGATTTGATTTCTTCAACAGACAGCTTTTTACCGAACCGCCCCTCAGCCATATTGGCAGTCACCCGCAAAGCCGTATCAACCCCCATATCCGATGCAATCAACAATTCCTCTAATTGCTCTAGCATCTCGTCATCTAACACACGCTTGACCACTGGCTTGGCCGTGTCACGCGCCATCAAACGGCCAATAATGCCTTTTTTCTCAACCGGTGCGGCGACAGGTGTGGTATCGGGTGTTGGCGTAACGGGAATAGCGTTCTGGGTTTCTGGTTCACCTGGTTCTGGTGCGATGTCTGCTGTCGCAGCAGCCGGCACACTCTGGTCTATTGGCGCAGTGCTATCAGACGTATCATCACCAGAGGTGTCTAACGCCCCACCCTCTTCGATGATCGCATCTAACCCTTCGTCCAATTTCGAAGACGACTTGAAAAGCCGGTCTTTGAGTTTTGAAAAAAATGCCATTGCGGTCTCCTGATCGTCTAGGGGTACACATCACCTAATCCTCTTTCCGCGATAAGAAAAGAGGCAAGGTGATGTCAGACAGTAATTCAAAAGACGGTTACGTTAAATTTCCTCGGGGAAATGTTTAATGACCATTCGGATTGGGTTTGGTGCCGCTTGACCAAGCCCACAAATAGACGCATCCACCATCGCAGTGGATATTTCTTCCAATAGACCTTGGTTCCATTTGTCGGCTTGCATCAGTTTAACGGCTTTTTCGCAACCAACCCGACATGGCGTACATTGCCCGCAGCTTTCGTCTTCGAAAAAGCGCAACATGTTCAACGCCGCGTCGCGCGCGCTGTCTTGATCCGACAGGACCACAACAGCCGCAGATCCGATGAATGTTCCATGTGGTTGCAACGTGTCAAAATCCAACGGAATGTCGTTCATAGAAGCCGGCAACAAACCAGAAGACGGCCCACCCGGTTGATAGGCCTTAAAACTGTGGCCCTCTAACATTCCACCAGCCGCGTCGATCACATCCATAATGGTCGATCCCGCAGGCAACACATGCACGCCCGGTGATTTTACCCGCCCAGAGACCGAATAACTGCGCAAGCCTTTGCGTCCATTCTTTTCAACAGACGACAGGATTTCAGGCCCCTCGCGGCATATTTTACTGACCCAATACAGCGTTTCCACATTATGCACCAAGGTCGGACGACCAAAAATACCCACCTGCGCCACAAATGGCGGACGGTGACGCGGCATGCCACGCTTGCCTTCGATGCTTTCAATCATCGCGCTTTCTTCGCCACAGATATAAGCCCCTGCCCCACGACGCAAATCGATATAGCCAGGTGCAACCAAGCCAGCTGTTTCCAATGCTGCGATTTCACGGCGAAGGATCTCCAACACAGCCGGATATTCGTCACGCATATAAATAAACGCTTTTTCCGCTTCAACGGCCCAAGCAGCAATCAGCATGCCTTCTAGAAAAACATGCGGCGTGCGTTCTAGGTAATAGCGGTCTTTGAATGTACCCGGCTCGCCTTCGTCACCGTTTACAGCCAAATAGCGCGGGCCTTGGTTCATGCGCACAAAGCCCCATTTTTTACCGGATGGGAACCCTGCGCCGCCCAAACCACGCAAACCAGATGCAAGAACCATGTCTTGAACGTGTTCCCAATCGCCAGAGGTGCGCAACGCGTCAAGCTTGGCGTAACCGCCGTCCGCACGATAGGCGTCGAAATCTTGGTAATCTGGTATGTGCGCGTGTGTCTCGCCTTGGGCGATGGCCTCTGTTACTTTGTCCAAAGTCGCATTGTCGATATGATTGTGACCTAATTCCAGAACAGGCGCCGTGTCGCAGCGACCCATACAGGGTGCACGTAAAACGCGCACTTGGCTTGGGTCTAAACCATCGCTTAATGCTTGGTGCAATTGTTCTGCACCGGCGAGCTCGCATGACAAACTATCACACACACGAATGGTCAATGCAGGGGGCGGTGTGTCGTCTTCTTTAACCACATCAAAATGCGCGTAAAACGTGGCGACTTCGTAGATTTCCGCCATGCTCATGCGCATATCTTCTGCCAAAGCCCGAAGATGCGCTGCCGATAGGTGACCATAGGCGTCTTGGATAAGGTGAAGGAATTCAATTAACAGATCCCGATCCCGCGGACGATCCCCAAGAAGCGCTTGAACATCCGCCAAAGCCGCATCGTCATATTGCCGGCCTTTGGGGGTGTGACGCCCTTTGCCTTTGCCAGATTTCCATACACCTTTGCGCTCGTCCAATGCCATGATCGGCTGCTCCCATGCTAAACTTGTGTCAGGAATAGACCAAACCGACCCCATCAAGCGAGGTCAAAAACGACATGAGACCATCAGGAAGCGTTCTAGAACGGATCTTATCAGAAACTTTTACGCGTTTTGGATCAGAATAAGTTGCCCTGTTCGGGGGCTGGCGTCTTGGTTGGCTTTTTGGGTTTTCCAGATTGCGTCGCAGTGACGGGCTGATCCCCAAGCGCATGCGTCCCGTCAGCAAATTGAATTTCCAAATGTGCGGCTTTTGCGGCTTGATCTTTGTTTGTGATGATCTGATCACCCGAGCGCACGACCGCATATCCCCGCTTAAGTGTTGCCGTATACCCCATGGTTTCACGCAGACGGTCCATAGACAGCAGCTTTTCACTCAGCTGTTTCACCTGACGCTGGGACACATCTACAAATCGACCACTTAGACGATCTAAATCGGTTCGGTTGCGTTGCGTTGTGCGCGCCACCAAATGCGGCTGCAACCGCGTTTGAGTGCTTGAAAAATTGCGGGATTTTTCGCCAACAGCACGCATCAAACTTGGCCCCAACCGTTGCGAAAGTGCAGAAATTTTTTGCGCTTCGGTATGTACCAACCGACGGATCAATGCGGGCCGCAGGCTGCCGGATTTATCGGACAAAGCCACGCGGCGACGTTGCACGGTTTGCCCCAGAGCCGTTGGCAAACGATCACTCAGATAATCCAATTTTTGACGCGCTGAATCAAGCAATGTTTCGGGACGAGGCAAAGCCCGCGACAGATCCCGAAGACGTTGGTGACGATAAGAAATCATCTGGCTTTGCGCCTGCGCCATACGAGAGCTTTGCTCTTTTATCCAGGCCGACAATTCATGCCGCACAGGAACAGCAATTTCCGCCGCTGCCGTAGGGGTTGGCGCGCGTTTATCCGAAACAAAATCTATCAAAGTCGTATCTGTTTCATGCCCAACCGCAGAAATCAGCGGAATATCCGACGCTGCGGCTGCACGCGCCACGATTTCCTCGTTAAAGCCCCAAAGGTCTTCGAGCGAGCCACCACCGCGGGCCACGATAATCAAATCAGGGCGGGGAATGGCCCCCCCCGGTGTTAGCTGATTAAAACCCGCAATCGCACGGGCCACGTCTTGGGCGCATTTATCGCCTTGCACCGCCACGGGCCAAATCAGCACTTTTCGCGGAAACCTATCTCGTAAACGATGCAAAATATCACGAATTACCGCGCCCGAAGGCGATGTTACAACCCCAATGACATCTGGTAAATAAGGGATCGGTTTTTTGCGTGATGGATCAAATAGTCCTTCGGACTCGAGCATTTTCTTGCGTTTTTCAAGCATAGCCATCAACGCACCCATGCCTGCGGGTTTGATGTCTTCTATGACCAATTGATATTTGGATTGACCGCCAAACGTTGTGACCCGACCCGTAGCAACGACTTCCATGCCTTCTTCTGGTTGCACTGCAAGCCGCGACGCCACACCTTTCCAAATAACGGCGGAAATGACCGATTTGTCATCCTTGAGATCCAAGTACACATGCCCCGAGCGCGGAAAAGATACACGCCCGACTTCGCCGCGTATGCGCACATGACCGAATTCACCTTCGATCACGCGTTTAATCGCGCCGGAAATTTCAGTCACGCTGAATTCTGGATCATTTAATCCAAGTCGCGGATCGTCGATCAAATCTGACATGTGGCCTCACTTGTTTCTTTTTCGATTGCAGCTTAGAACGCCTGCAACAAAAGGCCAAGAGGAGCATGGACATGAATATTTTAATTCTAGGAAGTGGTGGGCGCGAACATGCCTTGGCTTGGGCTGTGAAACAAAACCCCAAATGTGACCGATTGATCGTCGCCCCCGGGAATGCAGGGATTGCCCAATTGGCAGAATGCGCCGCGATCAACCCAGAAAATGCAACAGAAGTTATTGAATTTGCGAATGAAAACGCAATTGATTTTGTGATTATTGGACCAGAAGCGCCATTGGCTCTTGGCGTATCTGATGCGCTACGCGACGCCGGCTTTTTGGTTTTCGGCCCTTCACAAGCGGCAGCCCAATTAGAAGCAAGCAAAAGCTTTACAAAAGAAATTTGTGATGCAGCCAAGGCTCCGACAGCGGCCTATGCACATTTCAAAAACAAGGATGCAGCCTTGGCCTATGTCCACGAGCAAGGCGCGCCGATTGTCATCAAAGCAGATGGATTGGCCGCTGGAAAAGGCGTGGTCGTGGCCATGGAATTAAAAGACGCAACAGACGCGATCGAAGACATGTTCGGAGGTGCGTTTGGCGGTGCCGGTGCAGAAGTTGTAATCGAAGAATTCATGGATGGGGAAGAAGCGTCTTATTTTGTGCTCTGCGATGGCAAAAACCTTTTGCCAGTTGGCACAGCACAAGACCACAAGCGCGTCGGCGATGGGGACACTGGCCCGAATACCGGTGGCATGGGGGCATATTCACCCGCGCCGATCCTAACCGATGACATTGCACAAAAGACATTGGATGAGATTGTTCAGCCAACAATTGACGAAATGGCAAGACGAGGAACACCCTACCAAGGGGTGCTCTATGTTGGTTTGATGATCAAAGACGGGCAGCCGCGATTGGTTGAATACAATGCCCGCTTTGGAGATCCCGAGACACAAGTTTTGATGCTTCGCCTTGGGGCGCAAGCCTTGGATGTTTTGTTAGCAACGGCGGAAGGTCGGCTGGATACTGCCAAAGTCAATTGGGCCGATGATCATGCGATAACTGTTGTCATGGCGGCCAAAGGCTATCCGGGATCCTATGCAAAAGGCAGCGTTATTTCAAAACTTGAAACCCTGAACAGCGACAGTTTTAACATGTGTTTTCACGCAGGAACCATCGAAAAAGACGGGCATATCTGTGCAAACGGCGGTCGCGTTTTGAACGTTACGGCAAGAGGATCTAGCCTAGCAGAAGCACGTGCGCGCGCCTATGCTGCAATTAACCAGATTGACTGGGCAGATGGGTTTTATCGAACAGATATCGGCTGGCGCGCTCTTTGATTTTAGGGGATTTGGGGCTTTGCCCCGCCGCCTTTGGCGACTCCCCAGAGTTTTTAGGCAAAAAGAAAACCTAAGGGCAGTTCAGATATTTAGAAAGATCGCGGTCTCGGTTGAGGGGCGCGATTTTTTCTTTTGTAAATTGCTTGCCTGAGTAAGAAATGCGCATTGCATTTTTCCACGTTGCATCCGCGAGAATAAGATCAGGAGAATTCGGGCTGCATGTGCGTAGCCCTCCTAGGATCGTGTCCCAGCCGATTTTGTGATTGGTCAGATCAAAAACGTCTTGGACAAAGGTAAGTTCGTTATCTTTGAAGCGCCAAATACGTAGGGTTTTGGCCAAATGAGGACGATCGATATAGGCGATTTCAATCGCTCCGTCCCCATCAAGGTCCGCAGCCCCGACCGGTGCCAACCACCGGTTTGTGCGTCCAATAAAAGGGGTTGCGGCAACCAATCCTGTTTCATCATAAATCGCGAGCCGCGCCCCGAGGGAGAGGTCTGTTTCCACAGTTATGATTTCGGGGGATTGATCATTATCGAGATCAACGAGCCGTGGCGCAAGGTCTTCGAAGACGCGCGACTGCGGGAGCGTGATTTTAATGTCAGGTCCCGTTTGCATAGTAAGATAGAGCCCACCCCATTCTACAGCATCCCCAAGAATGCCATGGGCATAGCGTGTCGTTGGGTCAATATACTGCGCAGATGAAATCGTCTGCGCAGTCAGAGGCGTTGCCATAGCCCATAAAGCCAGCGCTCCATGGGCCCATTTTAAAATCATTAAATTTGTTTTTCAGGCATATGGACAACCAAGCCATCCATGTCGTCTGTGACTTTGATTTGGCATGTGAGACGAGACCGCGCAGCGTCTGGTTGGAATGCAAAGTCAAGCATGTCTTCTTCCATGTCTTCTTTACCTGGAAGTTTTCCAACCCAAGCCGCGTCAACGTAGACGTGACATGTGGAACAGGCACATGCGCCGCCACAGTCGGCTTCGATGCCGGGGATATTATTGTCGCGTGCGCCTTCCATGACAGTCAAGCCGCTTGCGACCTCAACCACGTGTTGGGTGCCATTAAATTCCACATAAGTGATTTTTGCCATTTTCAGCATGCCTCCGTTTAATACCGCTTCTTCCTAACCATGCTATTTAGGCGAGGCTAGCCCAATTTGCGACCCCTGAGTTATTCCCTTGCGACAATTTTTATTTGTTCTATATTTGTTCTCATGCTTGTGACCTCTTCAACATATTGGTGCCGCCCACCAGAGGCTTGTCCTGCTTTGCTATTGCAAAATGTGCCTATCGGGGCGCGTATTTGTGTGGCTGGCTTGGTGATCCTGCGCCAACGCCCGGGCACAGCCAAAGGCGTTATTTTTCTAACACTCGAAGATGAAACAGGGGTTGTGAATATTGTGATTTGGCGCAAGCTTTATGAAACATATCGACGGGCGATTATTTCCGGGCGCATGCTAAGGATAACTGGAACCTTGCAAAGGGAAAACTCAGTCACCCATATCATTGCGCAACACGTTGAAGATTTATCACATCTTTTGGACGACTTGCTAAAAGAGGACATAGCGCCCTAGTCTTTTGTTTGGTCAATGAATAAGACTGACAAAAAGGGGCGTTCATGCATAAGCGGATATTGGGATCAACACTGGCGTTTGCAATAATGACGCTGTCGGGGTGTGAACAACCGACGGACCAATTGATGCTGAGCGAAGAAAATGGTCAAGACGTCTGTGAAGGACGCCATATTACAACGCCAGCCATGATAGAAACCATCACAACCCAGACCGAAGTGTCCCCTGCGCAATACGATGACACCGGCAAAATCACCGCCGAGGCCGTCTATCAAACCAAAACGCAACAACGTATCACAGATGAACGCATAGAGATACGCTTTGAAGCCGTCTGTCCAAGTGTGATGTCAGAGGAATTCCTGTCCTCTTTGCAACGCGCTCTTGCAGCACGAGAGATTTATCAATCAGGAATTAACGGGCGCCATACGCAGGCCACCAAGACCGCGATCAAAGCCTATCAAACACAGTCTGGGCTAGAAAGCGAAATCTTATCTATTGAAACGGCCCGTCAGCTTGGGCTTGTCACGATTGATTTGAGCGAAAACTAAAGGGGCGCCGAAGCGCCCCAATGTGTCAGACAAGGTTTAAACAAGAACATTATTCGAGCGGGAGTACCACGAACATTGGCTGTCCTTCGCGGCGCACCAAAAGCAAAAGCGATTCACGGCCAGCCTCTTGCGTTTCTTGAACGCGGTCTTGTAGGTCTTGGATGTTTTCTACTTTTTTCTGACCTGCATCCGTAATCACGTCGCCGTCACGGATACCTTTGTCATAGGCAACGCTCTTTTGGTCTACGCCGACGACAACCAAACCGACCACATCATCCCCGATCCCCATATCGCCACGCAGCGCATCCGTGATCTCGGACAAATCCATCCCAAGCAAAGCTGTGCTGCTTGGTTCTGGCTGGGTTTCCATTGTATCGCGTGCAGCCATTTGATCTGGGTCTGGACGCTGTCCTAGCACCACATCCACTGACTTGCGTTTGCCATCCCGAAGCACAATGGTTTTGACGTTGCTACCAACAGCAGCTTTGCCAACCAAACGCACTAATTCCCCGGAATCCGCCACATCTTGGCCATTAAAGGAAAGGATCACATCCATTTCTTGGATACCGGCATCTTTGGCGGGGCCATCAAACACATCTAGCACGATTGCGCCCTGTGCTTGATCCATACCAAGAGATGTTGCCATATCGTCTGTCATAGAGCCGATATTCACACCCAACCAACCGCGGCGCACTTCTCCGAATTGCTTGAGCTGATCGACAACAGGTGCCACAACGTTAGCTGACATTGAAAACCCAATTCCAATCGACCCACCATTCGGGGACAATATCGCGGTATTCACGCCAATAACAGATCCATCCATGTTGAACAATGGACCACCAGAGTTGCCACGGTTGATGGCGGCGTCGGTCTGGATGTAATCGTCATAAGCCCCTGATAATTCACGATTGCGGGCGGAAATGATCCCCGCAGAGACAGAGAAACCTTGCCCCAAGGGGTTACCGATAGCCATGACCCAATCGCCGACGCGTGCGATGTCGCTGTCGCCAAAGGACACATGTGCCAATGGGCCGTCTGCCACAACTTTGAGCAATGCGATATCAATGTTCTTGTCCGTGCCAACGATCGACGCTTTTAGCTCTTTGCCGTCGTTGAATTCGACCATGATTTCATCGGCGCCTTCGATCACGTGATTGTTTGTTACAACATAGCCATCTTCTGAAATGACAAAGCCAGATCCCAAAGCCGATGTTGGTCGTGGCGCATTATTGCCGCCTTGGCGATCTTGGAATTCTTTGAAGAAATCTTCAAATGGGCTTCCTTCGGGGACGATACCGCGGGGGGTAACGCCTTTGGCGACTTTGGTGGTTGTCGTAATATTTACCACAGCAGGGCTAATGTCTTCGACCAGGTCTGCAAAGCTTTCTGGGGCGCCACGTGCTGCGGCAGAAATAGCCTGCAAGAGCACCAAAGCCAGAGCGATAAAGCCCACTTGCACGTGATACGTTGGTTTTGCTTTGGTCAATGTTTTCGCTTGAACCTGAGGCAAGCGGCGAAAGTGAAGCATATCAACAACTCCTATACGTTGTTAGAACCAGATGATCTTGGCATCCATGTCGTAAAGGTAGGAATGCAGAGCACAGAAGACAAGCCATTAGGCCGTTGCTCAATTGAATGTGAACAGATGTTATACCTAGCCTTTGAGAAACCATAAAATCAGTGCCCCGACCAAGGCGCAGCTGATCCCGTAAAAGCGGCGTTCAGAGAGCGTCATGTCTTTGAGCATGTCAAACACACGATCAATAAAAGAAGGGGCCAGTGCGAACACCAGCCCCTCGATCAATAAGACAAGTCCAATGCCCAAAAGCACATAGGACATTAGTTTTGGCCAGCCGCACTCATGCCTTTGTCGGACTTCAGATAATTAAAGAACTCTGAATTCGGCGACATGACCATGGATGAATTATTCCCACCCAAAGCCTTTTCATAGGCACTTAGTGAGCGATAGAATTCAAAGAACTCTGGGTCTGCGCCAAATGCTTGAGCGAAAATTGCGTTCCGCTCGGCATCAGCTTGACCGCGAATGATCTCTGATTCTTTTTTAGCTTCTGATACGATTTCGACTTGGGCACGATCTGCTTGGGCGCGCACACGCTGAGCGGCTTCGTTACCACGCGCGATTTCGTCGGCTGCTTCGCGTTCACGTTCTGCGCGCATACGCGCAAATGTTGCGTCCAAGTTTTGACGTGGCAAATCTGTCCGCTTTAGACGCACATCGATGACTTCGATGCCCATTTTAGCGGCTTCTGGAACTGCACCAGACCGAATTCGCAACATTAACGCCGCTCGGTCCGATGATAGGATATCATTAGATGAAACAGAGCCTAAAATTTCACGCGTTTGCGAACTAAGAATACGATCCAAGCGCGAGCCGGCAATAGCAATCGCTTGATCCCCAGATGAACCGGTTACCGCGCGAAAATTGTTGACGTCCACGATGCGATAACGGGCAAATGCATCAACCACCAAACGGCGATCATCCAGAGGTGTCACCTCGAAAGACTCAATTTCGCGGCTAAGGATACGGTCTTCGTATCGGACAACGTTTTGAATGAACGGGATTTTCACAGAAAGACCGGGATCTTCTTTGACCGCGACAACACGACCAAATTGAAGAACCAAGACTTTTTCACGTTCATCCACCACGTACAAAGAATTAATTCCAACGAAAGCCAGAGCGGCAACAAATGCCAGCAGGAAAAACTGTTTGTTCATTATTTTGTCTCCTGACGAAGTTGGTTCAGCGGAAGATAAGGCACAACGCCCTGACCGCCAGCGGCATCATCAATGATGACTTTATCCAAGCCACCTAGGACATTTTCCATCGTCTCAATATAAAGACGCTTGCGTGTCACATCAGGGGCTTTTTGATATTCTGCCAGAACAGCACTAAACCGGCTTGCTTCACCGGCGGCTTCGTTCACGACCCGCGCACGATAACCTTCGGCTTCTTCTAGCACCTGAGCGGCCTCACCGCGCGCTTGCGCCGTAATACGGTTTGAATAGGCATCCGCTTGTTTTTCTAAACGATCGCGTTCCTGTTCAGCAGCCTGAACTTCGCGGAAACTGTCAATAACCTGATCCGGTGGATCGGCTTTGTCAAAGTTGACACGCACCACATTAACGCCACTGTCATAGGAATCCAAGGTCCCTTGGATCAATTCCTGAAGCCGCGCAGCGATGACACCACGTTCACGGTTCAAAATTGGTGACAATTCAGATTGCGCAATAATTTCACGCATGGCAGATTCAGACACCGCCCGAATAGTTGCTTGAGGTTCACGCAGATTGAACAAGAAACGTGCAGGATCATTGATGTTCCAAACAACTTGGAAATCAATATCAACGATGTTTTCATCACGTGTCAGCATAAAACCAGCATCTCCGCGAACGCCAACACCGATATCTTCGGTTTGTTCACGATCGACGGGTACAATTTCTGCTTTGACAAAAGGCCAAGGCGCAAAGTTCAAGCCCTCTTCGCCCGTTTCAAGGTAAGAGCCGAACAGCAATTCAACCGATTTCTCGTAGTTCTGGACTTGGTACAGGCTTGAAAAAACCCAAAGCCCAACAGCAGCCAAACCGCCGATAACGAACACGCTTTTGTTTATTTCGGGACCAGAGCCACCGCCATTGCTGTTATTCCCGCCGGAGCCGCCACGACCGCCCATAAGGACGCGCAACTGTTCCTGACCCTTTTTCAACATATCGTCGATTTCAGGAGGCATCTGACTGCCATTATTCGGAGGGCGCCGATTTTTATCGTCGTTTTGACCGCGATTACCGCCGCCGTTTGATCCACCGCCGCCCCAAGGGCCGCCTGAATTTCCAGTCATATATATAATTCCTCTGTCAGAACTCTTCATTCTTTAACGCTGCCTTTATAACTGGGCAGCATTTCGATTATTTCAAGCAAGTTTATGGAAAACTTCTTGTTGGATTGCGCATAGTCACCAATTCTTCGGACATAGTTGGATGCACAGCCACGGTCCGATCAAAATCCTCTTTGGTGGCGCCCATCTTCACAGCAATGCCTGCCAGCTGGATCATTTCACCGGCTCCAGGCGCAACCAAATGACAGCCCAAAACTTTGCGTGTGGTGGCGCAAACGATCAATTTCATCAGAACTTTTTCCGCTTGCCCTGCGAAACTTTGGCGCATTGGCTTGAATGAGGTTGCATAAACCTCGATCGGACCTTGGGCTTTGGCGTCCTCTTCGGACAAGCCAACTGTGCCCATTTCAGGCTGGGTAAAGATTGCTGTTGGGATCAATTCATGATCAGGCTTGGTTGGGTTGGATTTGAACACAGTTTCAACAAATGCCATGCCTTCACGGATCGCAACCGGAGTAAGGTTCGCACGATCCGTAATATCCCCGACAGCATAAATAGACGGCTGAGCCGTTTGCGAATAGGCATCCACAACCACTTGGCCCTTGGGACCAATCTGAACACCGACCTGTTCTAGCCCCATGTTTTCGGTATTGGGGTGACGACCGGTTGCGAACATCACATGATCAAAATCATGGCTGTTGCCATCGGTATCGGTGATACGCACGCCTTGGGGTGTTTTTTCGATTGAAACAACATTGACCCCCAAACGCAGATCAACACCACGCGCCACCATTTCAGACGACACAAGATTACGGGCTTCATCATCAAAGCCACGTAGAATTTGGGATCCGCGATAAAACTGGGTCGTTTTGACGCCCATTCCATTCATGATGCCCGCAAATTCAGATGCGATGTAACCGCCCCCAACGATCAAGATTGATTTAGGAAGCTGATCAAAGTGGAACATGTCATTTGACGTGATCGCATGTTCAATTCCGGGGATATCGGGCAACGTCGGGCGTCCGCCCATTGCCAACAAAATGACCTTGGCTGTTTTGCGTTCACCTGTTGATAATTCAACCGTATGTGCATCGACAACAGTCGCGCGCGCATCAAAGGTTTCTACGCCTGCATTTTTCAGCAAACTCCGGTAGATACCTTCGAGCCGATCCAATTCGGCATGCATTTTTGATCGAAAATGTGCCCAATCAAACGCCCCTTGCGGCGTATCCCACCCATAGGCCCGCGCTTCTGACATTATGCTTGGAAATTCGCTCGCAAAGACCATTAATTTTTTAGGGACGCAGCCCCGAATGACACAGGTCCCACCATAGCGATCTTCTTCGGCTAACGCGACTTTGACGCCTGCGTCTTGGGCCGCAACACGCGCCGCGCGCACGCCACCTGATCCTCCTCCAATAACGAAGAGGTCATAATCAAAGCTCATGCATCGTCTCCTATGTCGGAAAATAGATTATCCGCTTCGAACACATTCACCGACGTTTCCGTGCCCAGCAAAAGATCGCGTGTTACAGCTGTTCCATCTGCATGACCGATCACAACAGCAGAGGCAATGTTAATGAACAAGCCGTTTTCCACGACCCCCGGAATTTGGTTCAAGGCTGCGGACAACTGCGTCGCATCCGTGATTTGACCCAAATGCAAATCTAATATGTGGTTCCCTTCGTCACTGACCAAAGGCACATCCCCAGCCATACGCATGGTGACCTCTGTCTTGGCATAGCCCAGCGCCGAGAGCACATCATGGATCAACGCACGGCTGGCTTCCAAACCAAAAGGGATCACTTCTACTGGTAACGGGAATTTGCCCAAAACCGCAACATCTTTGGATGCATCCGCGATAACGATCATCCGCTTGCTCGCCGTGGCGACAATTTTTTCCTGAAGATGGGCGGCCCCACCCCCTTTGATCAACGTAAGCTCTGCGTCAAATTCATCCGCACCGTCGATGGTCAAATCCAACAGGCCCACTTCGTCCAGTGTTTTGACTGTAATACCTTCGGCACGCGCCAATTCCGCTGTACGGGATGATGTTGGCACCGCTTGAATATCCAATCCTTCGTCGCGCACCATTTCACCCAAACACTTGACCAAAAACGCAGCGGTACTGCCCGTACCAAGCCCAACCTTCATGCCATTTTCGACAAAGTCAGCAGCCCGACGGGCACAGGCATATTTCGCGCGATCAGAGGGGGAAAGGTCTTGGGTCATTGGTTATCTCCTGAGTTTGACGCGTTATAACAAGTTTCGCAAAATGTGCGAGTGTCATTTCACCCAAATTCAGATGAGCCGCCAACAATGACCAGTTTCCAATAGGAAACGTCGTAATTTGCACAGTGCCTTGGCATTTGATACGCTAAATCAATCGCTATGAGCTATACCCTTTACTTTGCCCCTGATAATGCATCCTTGATTGTGCGGATCTTGTTAAACGAGATCGGGGCAGAGTATTCCTGTGTCTTAGTCGACCGCAAACAAAACGGTCAAAAGTCACAATCTTACCTGTCGCTCAATCCCAACGGTTTGATTCCGGTTTTGGAAACACCTGATGGTGCAATATTTGAAACTGGGGCAATTTTGCTCTGGCTTGCGGATCGCCATAAAACAGGATTTCCAGACGTCGCAAGCCCATTGCGTGCATCAGCTTTGAAATGGTTGTTCTTTCTTTCAAACACGGTCCATCCAACGCTGCGTATGCTGTTTTACCCAGATAAATACGCCCCTCTTGAAACTGCATCGGTGATCCAATCCAGCATGCAAAATCACCTTTTGGCGCATCTTGCGATCTTGAACCAAGAGCTGAGCGATCGCGATTGGTTCTGCGCAGACGCGCCCAGCGCGCTGGACATGTATCTATGTACATTAATCCGGTGGATGCAGCTTTACCCAATCGCCGGAACGGACTGGTTTTCATTGGATCAGTTCCCGAACCTACACCGTTTAGCAAAGACACTGGAACGCCGCCGCTCTGTATTAGACGCAGCGCAATCAGAAGGCTTGGGTGCCTGCGTGTTCAGCAATCCAACTTATGCAACCCCACCAATAGGAAGTGCCACATAAATGTTCTTGTCCGTTTTTGATATGTTCAAAGTGGGGATTGGTCCCTCGTCTTCTCACACTATGGGGCCAATGGTTGCCGCCGCACGGTTTTTGGACAAAATGCGCGCATCGCCCTTTGTTTTTTCCGGTGTCCGCGCAAGTTTGCACGGATCGCTTGCGTTTACTGGTGTGGGACATGCCACCGACCGTGCGACCATTCTTGGGCTTGCTGGCTTTATGCCGGACACCTATGACAATGAGCTTGCAGAAAAAGCACTTCGTCAGATCCACGAAACCCATAGTTTGCACCCTGACGGATTGCCCACACTGAATTTTCACCCAAAGGACGATATGATCTTTGATTTTGGGCCGAACTTACCGGGTCACGCCAATGGCATGATCTTGATGGCGACGGATTCCCAAGGCGACGTTATCCTTAAGGAAACATATTACTCTGTTGGCGGTGGTTTTGTTTTAACCGAAGACGAACTTGCCCAAGGCAAAGATACCGATGATGGCGCGCCAGTCCCCTATCCCTTTAAATCCGCAAAAGAGATGTTAGAGATGTGCCTGACCACCGGAAAAACGGTGGCAGAACTCAAGCGGGCAAATGAAATATCACGTGGTGGCAGCAACAAACTGAATGAAGGCGTCAAACGGATTTGGACAGTCATGGATGATTGTATCAATCGTGGCCTCGAACGCGGTGGCATATTACCCGGAGGTTTGTCTGTGAAACGCCGCGCCAAAGGGATCCACGACGCCTTGATCGCGGAACGTGGTCTGAACCTAGCGCCGCCGCATACGATCAATGACTGGATGAGCGTCTATGCAATGGCCGTCAACGAAGAAAATGCAGCTGGCGGTCAAGTGGTCACGGCCCCGACTAACGGGGCTGCAGGTGTCGTGCCTGCGGTAATTCGTTATTACTTGGACCACGTACCGGGTGCCAGCAAAAGCAAAATCGAAGATTTCCTTTTGACGGCTGCTGCCATTGGTGGATTGGTCAAATTCAATGCTTCAATCAGTGGTGCCGAAGCGGGCTGCCAAGCCGAAGTCGGAAGCGCAAGCGCGATGGCGGCCGCGGGATTATGCGCGGTCTTAGGCGGCACCCCTGAACAAGTCGAAAATGCCGCAGAAATCGCGTTAGAGCATCACCTTGGCATGACCTGTGATCCCGTCAAAGGCTTGGTTCAGGTGCCCTGTATCGAACGCAATGGACTGGGAGCAATCAAGGCCGTATCTGCAGCCAGCCTCGCCTTGCGGGGGGACGGGACACATTTGGTTCCTCTGGATGCCTGTATCGAAACTATGCGCCAAACCGGAGCCGATATGAGCGAAAAATACAAAGAAACCTCTTTGGGGGGCTTGGCGGTAAACATTCCAAATTGCTAAACCTTTGGGGGCGACGAAGAGACGTCGCAAACAAACAAGACGCGGTTCCTAAATCACATGACATGGGGCTATGACGAAAACATTTGTTCCTTCTGGCGATCGCATCGTTCTGGGCATTCTATTGATGCTTGGGTTTTGTGTGACTGGGCCTTTACTTGATGTCGCAGCCAAGCTGGCGTCGGATGAAATCCCTGTTGGGCAAATCACGACGTTGCGCTTTGTGATCCAATCGGTTTTGATGTTCCCTGTCGTGCTTGGGCTGGGATTTTCATTAACATACCCGCGTTCATTGGTGCCTCACATGACGATGCGGGCATTGTTTTTGATTATATCCACCTACTGCTTTGTGGCGGCTGTGGCAGTTATGCCAATCGCAGATGCCTTGGCAATTGTGTTTATCGAACCCTTTATCCTTTTGCTTTTGGGCAAATGGCTCTTTCAAGAACAAGTTGGACCAAGACGGCTCATAGCCAGTTTGGTTGGATTTATCGGCGTTTGCTTTGTTATTCAACCAAGCCTAGCCGTATTTGGACTTGTCGCGCTTTATCCTTTGGGAACTGCGTTTTTCTTTGCGTTTTATATGCTGATGACCCGTAGCCTATCGCGCAAAATTCATCCTGTTCCCATGCAAATGCATACTGCCATTGCAGGGAGCATTATGTGCATACCAGTGATGTTCTTTGCCGATATTTACGCATGGCCCACCTTAGATCCAGTCATGCCGTTTGGGATTTATTGGGTGTGGTTATTTGGCGTTGGCCTCTGGGCAACAATTTCCCATATGATGATAAGCTTTGCGCTTAAATTCGCACCCTCTGCCACTTTGGCCCCCTTGCATTACCTAGAAATCGTAAGCGCCGTTATCTTTGGGTATGCAATTTTTGGTGACTTACCCAATGCCATGTCAATCACAGGGATGACCATCGTGATTGGCTCTGGGCTATATGTTTTTCATCGCGAACGCCAGTTGGCGCGACACACCCCTAACTAGAGCCCCAATCAGGAGCCCGCACCAAAGCGTCCACAGCAGAAGCAAGATGTTCACGCGGCAGAATGATTAGCATGTTTGGATCAGAACAGGTTAGATCGATTGGTCCCGTGGCTTTGTTTGATGTGCCTATTTGCGCAGTGGGATGAAACTCCAAACCATTGGTAGGCCAATATAAACCGTCCGACGTCACTTTGCATGCGCCCATTGGAAACAACGACACCCGTTCCTCCGTCGGCAGATGCAGTGCAAATGAGGGGGGCAAAGCAAAAATGATGTCATCTTCGCCCATCAAGATAACTTTGCGATGCGCGTAACGCACAAGCGCGCTCAACGCCGCCAATTCGTGATCGACACGGCCCCCAAGAAACCCAACGCCCAAACAAATTGGTGCCCTGACCCTTTGCAAAACCTTTTCAAAATCGGTGCTGTCCTGTTCGGAAACGGGAATGATACGATCCGCGGCAATCCGTGCCCGATCCGACGCATCCAAACTGTCCATATCGCCAATGACACACTCTGGCATTGCGTCATATGCTAAAACCTGAGCGGCCCCACCATCCGCGGCAATGATTCTTGGGCCAAGGGCAATCGCAGCAAAAAACAACTCTTGCGAGACTTCAGCGCCGCCAACCAACGTTATTGGTTCGATTTTGGAAACAATAGTAGGATTCAATACGAATTCCCTCTCAATTTAGGCACAATGCCACATTATGGTCATGAAATGATACATTCATGATCACAGATTCGATCCGCTTTCGTCGGTACTTATGACGTGAAACGACGGCGAGCAAAATCTAAGGTACGCGTTATTATGGTAAATACAAACAAAGTTCTTACAGTTTCCTACGGAACATTCTCTTGTACGCTAGAGGGGTTTGACGATTCTTTTGACATGATGAAGGCGGTTGCTGAGTATTTTCGTGATCTTGCCTCGGATGACCGTTATTTTGGCGCTGAACCACCCTCGTTAGATGCAGAAACGCTTGCACATATCGCAGCGCGCGGCACGCGTCATAAAATATCGGCCCGTAAAGAGGGTGAAAACGTTGTGCTTGCGCCTATGCCAACAGAGGATGGCTCTGTTCCCGTAACTACGCCACCCACAGCCACGAACACAGCCACGAGCACAGGCACGAGCACAGAGACCGCACCCAAAGTGGCGCCCGCAACTTCGCCCGTAACTTCGATTGCCGAGCGTCTGCACCGAATTCGAAGTGTGGTCGATACACCAGTGGCTGACCCCTATTCCGAAAATGAACACGTCGAAGATGTCGCTGCAACCAAATCCTTAAAAGAAGTATTTGACGAAACAGAAGAAAACATCGCCCCGGATGCAACGGCCCAAGACCCTGAAAACATCACTGTAGTGGCCCCGGAAACCAAAAAACCAGATGAGACGGTAAAAGTTGAACCTGAAAAGGGAACAGCCCAAGCAGCACCAAAACAGCCAAAAGCGGCTCAGGACGACACTCAGGTTGAAACTCAGGTTGAAACTGTGGCCAAACAAGAGCCCGTAAAAAGCAAAGAAGCGGCGCTTGAACCAAAGCCAATTTCATTGCGCAAGGACAAATCCGACACAAAATCGGGTGCGGACGCGGACAACAAAGCGCTGAAATCCGATCAGGCTATTACAGACCCCGCTGTCAAAAAAGCAAAGGTTGCACCAAAAGAGGATGATCTTCCTATTTTGGATGATATCGAATTTGAAGATTCCCTTGCCGCCGCTTTGGGCGAGGAAAAGCCGCTTACAGCTGACATTGAAGACACCAAAGAGATCACAACACACCAAACACCAAGTGTTGCGTTCGATGACGCCTTGGCCTCTGCTTTGGGCGAAGAAGACAACGATACAAAACAGAAATCCACTGTAAAAACCACCGTAAAAACCAACGTAACCGAAGCGCGCAAACCGCGCGTCCACGTCATCAAAATAAACAAAACTGACGATAGTGTAGCTGTGGAGGATGCAACCGAGGATAAGGATGCGTCTGACGAACTTGATGCAGAATTAGCGAATATTCTGAATGATACAGCAGACACCAATAATGACGGCGATGACACGACCTATGTGCTTGGCCCTGATCTTGCTGTGCGTGACGTTGAGCCTGATGACGGCAAACCAGAGGATAGCAAACCAGAGGATAGCCAAGACATCGAAACGGATGAAACTTTGGCCCAACCAATCACGCCTCGCCGTGTCAAAGCCGCGTCAGAAACAACGCCACAGCGCAGCGACAGCCTCTTGCGTCACGAACGCCAAGATGTGTCGCGGTTGATGCAAGAAACCGATGAAAAATTATCAAATCCAGCCAGCAATCGACGCCGAAGCGCCCTTGCCCATTTGCGGGCAGCGGTTGCGGCAACAATTGCTGACAAATCAATTGAAACAGCAGATCGCAAGGACGACAATAGCGATGCCTATCGCGAAGATTTGGCAACTGTTGTGCGTCCACGTCGCCCCGAAACGCGCAAACTGCGTAGCGAAATTGACGAGCCGTCAAAAACCACACCGCTGCGTTTGGTAGCAGAACAACGGGTGGACCCGTCAGAGGACATCAAAGATGCCCCGCCTGCCAAAGTCGAGCCCGTTAAAGTAGAGCCGGTTACAGTGGAACCCGTCAAAGTCGCCCATGCGTCGGACGAACCGGACCCAAAGGAATTCGCAACCTTCGAAGACTATTCCGACGCTATCGGCGCGTTTAATCTAGAAGAGAAACTAGAAGCCGCGGCATCATTCCTTTTCTTTGTCAAAGGGATGGACGGCTTTACGCGTCCACAGCTGATGAACACAGTAAAACGCAGCTCGCCTGACGAATTCTCAAGAGAAGACGGTTTGCGCGGGTTTGGTGAACTCATCCGGAGCGGTAAAATTCGCCGCAAAGACGGCGGAATGTTCGAAGCCAGCGACGATATTGGCTTTCATCCCGATGAATTGAAAGCCGGATAAACAAAAGGCCCCATCAGGGGCCTTTTACTTGGGATTATTCATCTGGGTCGGCTTGGCCAATGCCCTTGAATACGGTTTTAAATGGAAACGCCCACAGCAGGCCAAGTGTCACATAAACGATCAATTGGACCAATTTGTTTTCAATGCCGAACATGTCGATCACATTGACCGAGACCACCACATAAAGCGGCAGCCCGATCAAAAGTATGATCAATGCCCAACGACGGCGTGCTTTGTAACTTAATGCCATCAGTCTTGGAATGGATCTGTAACAAGAATGGTGTCTTCACGCTCAGGCGAAGTTGACAAAAGCGCAACGGGGCATTCGATCAATTCTTCTACGCGTCGCACATATTTGATTGCATTGGCTGGCAAATCTGCCCAGCTGCGCGCGCCCTCTGTGCTTTCGCTCCATCCGTCCATTTCTTCATAAATCGGAGTACAGCGGGCTTGTTGATCGGCAGCCGTCGGCAGATAATCCAACCGCGTCCCATCCAAATCGTATCCAACACAGATTTTCAATTTTTCAAAGCCGTCCAAGACATCCAGCTTGGTCAAAGAAATGCCTGTGACACCGGATGTCGCACAGGTTTGTTTTACCAATACCGCATCGAACCAACCGCAACGACGCTTGCGCCCAGTGGTTGTTCCAAATTCATGACCACGCACACCCAAGCGTTCGCCATCATCGTCGAATAACTCAGTCGGGAACGGGCCTTCACCAACGCGCGTGGTATAGGCTTTGACAATACCCAACACAAAGTCGATGCCATTTGGTCCGATACCAGTGCCTGTTGCCGCTTGACCCGCGATAACGTTGGATGACGTCACAAATGGATAAGTGCCAAAGTCGATATCGAGCAATGCGCCCTGGGCGCCTTCGAACAATATCCGCTTGCCAGCTTTGCGCTTTTCATTCAGCACTTTCCAAACTGGGGCTGCATATTCCAAAATCTTGGGTGCGATCTCTTCGAGTTCTGCCAAGAGCGCTGCGCGATCCACTTCGGGCAATCCCATGCCGCGGCGCAATGTATCATGGTGCTGCAACAAACGATCTACACGCGCTTCTAGGGTAGAGCGGTCCGCCAAGTCAGCTACACGAATAGCGCGACGGCCAACTTTGTCTTCATACGCCGGACCAATACCGCGACCTGTTGTGCCAATTTTAGCCACAGAATTTTGACTTTCACGTGCACGGTCCAATTCACCGTGAACGGATAAAATCAACGGCGTGTTTTCAGCAATCATCAATGTTTCAGGTGTAATTTCAACACCCTGCGCACGAATGGTTTCGATCTCTTTCAACAAATGCCAAGGATCCAAGACAACACCATTGCCAATGACAGACAGCTTACCGCCACGCACAACACCCGAAGGCAAAGCATGAAGTTTATAGACTGTTCCATCGATAACCAATGTATGACCCGCATTATGGCCACCCTGGAAGCGGGCAATTACATCTGCTCGTTCGCTGAGCCAGTCAACGATTTTACCTTTGCCTTCATCGCCCCACTGAGCACCGACAACAACTACGTTTGCCATATTGGACCTTTCTGAATACGCGTTCAAACCCGCGTTGATATAACTGGACACGCCGGCGAAAGAAACCTCGAAATTGCCGCAGGGGTGGACAGAGTGCAGAAAATTCGCATTCTAAGGCCGACTTTAGGAAGGGTATGCAATGGGATTCTTGATACGATGGGCATTTGCCTTTGGTTTGGTTGTGGCCACATTTAACCCGACTCAGTGGAATTATATCGCCTGGAGCCGTAACGGCGATCTGCCTATTGTGGTTTTGGTTGGGCTGTTATTGCTCGTTGGCTACATCATCTACATTCGGGCAACGCTGCGCTCTATTGGCATCATTGGCATGGGCCTAATCTTGGCAATATTGGCCGCCTTGATCTGGGTACTGTTTGATTTCGGATGGTTGGATTTGGCAAATCCGACAATGAATATTTGGCTTGGGGATTTGGCACTTAGTATTGTGCTTGGTATTGGTCTAAGTTGGTCGCATGTGCGCCGCGCTCTTAGTGGGCAAGCGGATATGGATGATATATCCGACTAATCCCCCAACTGAACAGGATCACCATGCGGCGTAGACAAATACGCCGCTTCCCACAAACCACGCAATTCGGCAACCTGATCGGGCGTTGCAAAATTTTTCTCGTGCAACAATGCCTGAAAGGTTTCGAGCCAAGCCGCAAAATAATCATCGCCCCCGTTCAGCTCTTTGGTTAGACCATGCTTTTTCAAAGTCGCGCTAAATCGATCCACCCAGTCAGACCATGTAAATGCGCCTGTTTCATTCAAACACACCGTCAAAGCAAAGATTTGCGCGTGCCAAGGTTCATAGAAAATAGGTTCAGGCTTTGACATCGTCGGCCCCCTTTAGGTAGCTTTCCCAGAGATCCAAAATGACCTCGTCCTCTGGATGTTCCGGATGCTCAAATAGATCCTTCGCCAACAGTGCCACGGAATATAAATGTTCAGGTGCCTCGCCAAGTCCATGGGCGTTGCTGTCGGGTAAAACATGCGCACCACGATGGGCGACAATTGTGCCAAAGCTACGTTCGGCATACTGCGGTAATCGTGTGTGCCCACCCGACACAAACCTGTTTTCCGCGCGTTTGGTACACACGGTTTCCCCGATCTGAAACTTGGGCTTACTTGTCACCTTGCGATCAGTTGGGCCACCTGCTGCAAGCACAGCAGCGACATTTTCAGATCGCATAGCGCGATGAGCCAAGGGATGTGGCGTTGCAACCGCGTCAATCATGTCTTGTGACGTCAAAACACCTTGGTTTGCCAAAAGATCAGCCAAAGCAGAAATCCATTTTTCATAATAGGAAAACGACCCGTAATCCACAGGTGACAGGCATTCGCGTGCATGACGCGATACATCTAAATTCCATTGCCCCAAGGAACCGGCTGCAAGCGTAACGGCAAGTGCGCGCCCGTGCCAGTCTTCTTTGAACACAGGTTCCTGACCAAAGTCTGGCACAACAGGGCCATCGCCAAACCGCGCGCCCATATCATGCAAGCGGCTCATGCCGGATCCTTTGGAAAACCCGTGCCAATCATCGAATCGCGGGTAACAAGCTTGGCGAGGTCTTGGACCGTCATACCCTCGGTGCCTTTGGGCCGCATCGGAAGCACAAGATAGCGCATTTCTGCGGTAGAATCCCAAACGCGCACTTTGGTTGTTTCCGGCAAAGTCACGCCAAATTCCGCCAAAACCGCCCGTGGTTCGCGCACAGAGCGCGCGCGATAGGCATCAGATTTGTACCAAGACGGCGGAATACCCAACAAGGGCCAAGGATAACAAGAACACAAGGTACACACGACCATGTTGTGCGTGTCGGGCGTGTTTTCCACAACGTCGACATGTTCACCTTGGCGACCATAAAAGCCAAGTTCGGCAATCACACCCATTGGATCAGCCAATAGAGCCGCACGAAATGTGTCATCATGCCAAGCTTTGGCAACGACCAATGCACCGTTCTGCGGACCAACTTTGTTTTGATATGTGTCAATGATTTCATCCAGAGCCGCAGGATCAATTAACCCCTTGCGCGTCAGGACTGTTTCAATCGCTTTGACCCGCAAGGCTGGTTCAGAGGGCAAAACAGCATGTGCATGATCGTGATCGTGGTGGTCATGTGGCATCAATTCACCCAATTTTTTAGAATTACTTTGGCTCATTGGTAATCAAGCCTTGCCCATTGTGCAAATCTTTCTTATCTAGCGCGCTGTAACAGACTTCGCGGGGCCTTATGGAAAACGTCATCCTTACTATCCACCTAATCTTGGCACTTTCTCTTGTTGGCGTCGTTCTTTTACAACGTTCCGAAGGCGGAGGCCTCGGTATGGGCGGTGGTGGCGGCGGCGGCGTAATGTCAGGCCGCAGTGCTGCGAATGCACTTACCAAGGTTACATGGTTTCTAGCGATTGCTTTCATCATCACGTCAATTTCATTGACTGTTGTGGCCGCTCAGAAATCAGCAGGATCGTCTGTGTTTGACCGTTTGGGCAATGCCCCCGTCGCACAAGAAACCGCACCGGCTTTGCCAGATGCTGAATCGCTCTTGCCACCAAGCGCGAGCGACGCGACACCTTTGGTGCCTAGCGCCGACTAAAGTAACTACCCCTTGAGGGGAACCATAAGACCGCAACATTATCTTGCGGTCTTCTTGCATTAATTTTGCGAATCCTATATGTCTCAAGTCCCGTGGTACTGTGATTTTTTACAATCACTGAGGACGCCATATTGCGAAACGCTAGACGCTAAAATCACGGGAGCGCCGAACACATGGCTAGATTTGTTTTCATCACAGGTGGTGTTGTTTCATCCTTGGGCAAAGGGCTTGCTTCTGCAGCACTGGGTGCCCTGTTACAAGCACGCGGTTACAGTGTGCGTTTGCGTAAGCTTGATCCCTATCTAAACGTCGATCCAGGCACCATGAGCCCATTTGAACATGGCGAAGTCTTTGTCACCGACGATGGTGCAGAAACCGATCTGGATCTTGGCCATTATGAACGTTTTACCGGTGTTGCTGCGCGCAAAACTGATTCCATTTCCTCGGGTCGGATTTATTCAACCGTCCTAGAAAAAGAACGTCGTGGCGACTATTTGGGCAAAACCATTCAGGTCATCCCCCACGTCACCAATGAAATCAAAGATTTCATATCCATTGGTGAAGACGAAGTTGATTTCATGCTGTGTGAAATCGGGGGGACCGTTGGCGATATCGAAGGTCTGCCCTTTTTCGAAGCCATTCGTCAATTTTCTCAGGACAAACCCCGCGGTCAGTGTATTTTCATGCACCTCACCTTGTTGCCATGGATCAAGGCAAGTGGTGAATTGAAAACAAAACCAACCCAGCACTCGGTGAAAGAATTGCGCTCAATTGGGTTGGCCCCAGATATTCTGGTCTGCCGTTCCGAAGGCCCTATCCCTGCGAAAGAACGCGAAAAATTGGCGCTGTTTTGTAACGTGCGCCCAGACAGCGTGATTGCGGCACAAGATTTGAAATCAATCTACGAAGCGCCACTTGCCTATCACCGGGAAGGTATGGATCAAGCCGTGCTTGATGCCTTTGGGATTGCGCCAGCACCCAAACCTGATTTGGCACGTTGGGAAGACGTCGCAGACCGCATTTACAACCCTGAAGGCGAAGTAAACATCGCTATTGTCGGCAAGTATACACAGCTCGAAGATGCTTATAAATCCATTGCCGAAGCCCTAACACATGGCGGCATGGCAAATCGCGTCAAAGTAAATGTGAAATGGGTGGATGCAGAAATATTCGACAGCGAAGATGCGACACCACATTTGCAAGGGTTCCATGCGATCCTTGTCCCAGGTGGATTTGGGGAACGGGGCACCGAAGGTAAAATCAAGGCCGCAGAATTTGCGCGCATCCACAAAGTTCCCTATCTTGGAATTTGTCTTGGGATGCAGATGGCCGTTATCGAAGCCGCACGCAATGTTGCAGGCGTTGCCGATGCTGGGTCAGAGGAATTCGATCACGAAGCAGGCAAGCGTCGTTTTGAACCCGTTGTCTATCACCTAAAAGAATGGGTCCAAGGCAATCACAAGGTCGCACGTGGCGTTGATGACGACAAAGGCGGAACAATGCGTCTGGGTGCCTATGATGCGACTTTGGAAGCTGGTTCAAAAGTGGCTGAAATTTATGGATCAACACAGATCGAAGAACGTCACCGCCATCGTTACGAAGTTGACACGAAATACCGTGAGCAGCTTGAAACGGCTGGGTTGTCGTTTTCTGGAATGTCTCCTGATGGCAAGCTACCAGAAATTGTCGAATGGCAAGACCACCCTTGGTTTATTGGGGTTCAGTTTCACCCCGAACTAAAATCAAAACCGTTTGAGCCACATCCTTTGTTCAAAGATTTTGTGCGCGCTGCCAAAGACAATTCTCGTTTGGTTTAATGGGATAAACTGGTGCTTTCGTACCAACATATATTCCACGCTGGAAATTTGGCGGATGTCCAAAAACACGCTGTTCTTGCGGCGTGTTTGTCTTACATGACACAAAAGGACAAACCGCTTAGCTATATCGAAACGCATTCAGGCCGCGCGCTGTATCATCTTGATGATGACGCCGCTGTCAAAACAGGCGAAGCACAACAAGGGATCGATGTCGCGCAAGCCAAGGCTTGGTTTGCCCCAGACCATCCCTATATGCGCGTGTTGGCAGACACCAGAAAGGCGCATGGCGCAACCGCTTATCCCGGGTCCCCAATGATCGCCGAGCACCTGTTGCGGGACGGCGATGCGCTTCACCTTGCCGAGCTACATCCCCAAGAAGCAGACGCCCTGCGCTATGCCATGCCATCAGCGCATGTCTATCAAAGGGATGGTTTTGAAACCGCTTTGTCAATCACCCCCCCCACACCCAGACGTGGATTAATGTTGATTGATCCCTCTTACGAGATCAAATCAGATTACACGACAATCCCGTCGTTTATGGCCAAAATAAACAAAAAGTGGAACGTCGGGGTTATCGTGCTTTGGTATCCTATTTTAACGTCCAAAGCCCATGCCCCAATGATTGACGAATTGAAACGTTCCTTTCCAGATGGCAAGTGCCACGAAGTCGGCTTTCCCCCTGCCCGCGAAGGTCATCGCATGATCGGTTCGGGGCTATTTATTGTGAATGCGCCTTTTGGATTGCATGTGGAGCTGAACAAAATCAGCCAAAGATTTGCGACACTGACCAAAAAATAATGGCTATTTTGGCTAGGTTTTGAAAATATTCAGTTTTTAGAATGTTATTCACATATTAAAACTTGAATATAAAAAAATAGATGCCATATTCCTTTCAACACGACTCGGAAAGGAAATGTCATGTTTGGACTTCGATCTACACCACGTACGGCCCCTGCGCTGCCTCAAATTTTGGCGGATGCACAACTTGGGCGCGCCATCCTCATCGACGTGCGCGACATATCCGAACTCAAAGCCTCTGGTAAAATCAAAGGTGCAAAGCATATCCCTTTGATGCAGCTTGCGAATGTCGCGGATCGCCGTCACCCAGATTTTGACCCGTCTTTACAGACAGATGCTGACATCGCGGTATACTGTGCTTCTGGTGGGCGCAGCCAAATGGCGGCACAAATATTGGCACAATTGGGATTTCAAAACGTGACCAATATGGGTGGATTTGGTCAACTAGCGTCTTCTGGTGCAGAAGTCGAAACAGTCTAAAGAACGAAACGGAATTTGGAAACGGGGATCAAGGGCGCTTGATCCCTTTTCTTGTCAAAGCCGACGCCCCCTTGCCACTTGCGTTCAGATCGCCCACATATAAACCGATACACAAAACCGCAATTCGGGGGATTACCTTATGCCCAAAGGCTATTGGATCGGTCACGTCACAGTCGATGACCCACAAGGCTATGAAGCCTATCGCGCCGCTAACGCAGAACCTTTTGCAAAATACGGCGCGCGTTTTTTGGTTCGCGGCGCCCCACAACACCAAGTCGAAGGCGCATTGCGGCCTCGTTCCGTTGTGATTGAATTCCCAAGCTTGCAGGCGGCACAAGACTGTTACGAAAGCCCCGAATATCAACGCGCCCTCGCCATTCGCGCACCAATTTCCATGGCCGATATTGTGATTGTAGAAGGATACGAAGAATAATGTTTGCAGCCTTTCTAAAAACGCTATTGGATGGCCCCTCTCAGCCTCTTTCAGCCCATGATGCACATCTTTCTTTGGCGGCACTGATGGTGCGTATTGCACGATCTGATGGGGATTATGCACGTAACGAAATCGTAAAAATAGATCAGCTTTTGGCCAAAAGGTATCAACTTAACGCCACCGAAGCGCAAACACTGAGACAAGATGCAGAAAAGCTCGAAAGCGAAGCACCGGATACCGTGCGCTTTACCCGAGCAATAAAAGACGCCGTTGCTTATGAAGACCGCATCGCCGTGATAGAAGACCTCTGGTCAATCGTGCTGGCCGATGGCGTTCGAGACGCAGAAGAAGATTCATTGGTACGTTTGGTTTCATCACTATTGGGCGTCAGCGACGTTGAAAGCGCAACCGCCCGTCAACGGGTCAGTTAACGGTAATGATCGCCGCATTGCCCATGTATGATCGCATGGAAACGCGCTCGGAAACTGATCGCTTTTGGTCGCTCATAGCTAAGGAACACACAAACGCACCAAAGGCGCTGTGCCGTGACAGGGACCTTTGGGATATTTGGACCGATCCACAATTATTTTTGGCACAAACCTGCGGTATGCCCTATCGTGTTAAACTGCGTCATGATGTGTCTTATGTCACAACGCCTGACTTTGGTTTACCTCATTGTCCTGCTGGATATTACAATAGTGTTTTTCTCAAACGCAAGGACGACACCCGTGATCTGGATCAGTTATGCCAAGGCGTGTTTGCTTATAATGATGGCCTGTCCCAATCGGGTTGGGCCGGACCGGTTCAGCATTTGCTGGACCTGGGGCTTGGCCCGACACAGGGTCAGCAATCTGGTGCACATCGTGCGTCTGCTGAATTGGTAACACAGGGCAAAGCGGACTTTTGCGCGGTGGATGCCCAAACTTGGCGGCTTATGCAGCGGTATGATCCGTGGACACAGACGCTTTTGGTGATAGACCAGACGGCTCCGACACCGGCCCTTCCTTATATTTGCAGTCCAAATATTGACCCTGCGGAAGTTGAAGTATCTGTTTTAAGTGCCTTTTCCAAATTGCACACTTCAGACAAAGCCGTTCTGGGGGTTTCACAATTTGTCAAATTATGCCCAGAGCAGTATTTTAGCGTGGCCACACCACCTTTACCTTACGAAATGTTCAAAAACCACGCCGATTGGTTATAAAATGACGGAATAATTCCGTTTTGAACGTTGCGTCGGACAAAAAATTAGTCCCTAGTGGCAAACTGAAGTCCGCAAAATGGTAGGAATCACGTGTCAGATCAAAGCCCCGTTATAGAAATTCGCAACCTCCACAAAGCATATGGTTCGCTAGAAGTAATCAAAGGTGTGGATATTTCTGCGAAACGTGGGGATGTTGTGTCTTTGATAGGGTCGTCAGGGTCGGGGAAATCCACTTTGCTACGATGTGCGAACCTGCTCGAAGACAGCCAACAAGGTGACATTTTGTTCAAAGGCGAACCTGTGACGTGGAAAGGCAGCGGATTAAACCGCGTGCCCGCCGATCGCGCCCAAGTCATGCGTATCCGGACAAACCTATCGATGGTGTTTCAACAGTTCAATCTGTGGGCACATATGACCATTCTGCAAAATGTAATGGAAGCTCCGGTCACGGTGCTGCAGCGCGACAAACAAGAGGTCGAACATGCGGCACGCCAGTATTTGGAAAAAGTTGGTATTGGGGACAAATGTGACGTCTATCCTGCCCAGCTATCCGGGGGCCAACAACAGCGGGCGGCAATCGCACGCGCATTATGCATGGAACCCCAAGCGCTTTTGTTTGACGAACCAACATCGGCGCTAGATCCAGAATTAGAGCAAGAAGTGGTAAAGGTAATCAAAGATTTGGCGGCCGAGGGTCGCACAATGTTGATCGTCACACATGACATGAAAATGGCCGCGGATGTGTCCGACCATGTCGTGTTCCTTCACCAAGGCTTGATCGAAGAACAAGGTGCGCCCAAAGACCTATTTGGAGCACCTAAATCAGAGCGGCTACAGCAGTTCCTAAGCTCAACTGTCGCCGCATAACCAACCTCTAGGGAGTAGAGAAAATGAAAAACCTTATCCTAAGCACAGCAGCGCTTGCTTTGACAGCAGGCATGGCGCTTGCAGGCAGCCACTCAGTTGTTCGTATGGGCACAGAGGGCGCTTACCCTCCGTACAACTTTATCGACGACAATGGCGAAGTTGCCGGTTTTGAACGCGAATTGGGCGACGAGCTTTGCGCGCGTGCAGAATTGACATGTGAATGGGTCACGAACGATTGGGACAGCATCATTCCAAACCTCGTGTCAGGTAACTACGATACGATTATCGCTGGTATGTCCATCACAGACGAGCGCAAAGAAAAAATCGACTTCACAACCAACTACACACAGCCAGATCCATCTGCGTTCTTGGCAATGTCAGCGGATGCGGACCTAAAAGGCGGCGTGATCGCAGCGCAGTCGAACACAATTCAAGCAAGCTACATTGCAGAATCCGGCGCGACTTTGGTTGAATTCGCAACGCCAGAAGAAACAGTTGCAGCTGTGAAAAACGGCGAAGCGGATGCTGTTCTTGCGGACAAAGCGTATCTTGAACCAATCGCGGACTCAGATGCGGATTTGGCGATCGTGGGCGAATCTGTTCTAATCGGTGGCGGCGTTGGTATGGGTCTGCGTAAATCAGACACAGAATTGCGCGACAAATTCACAGCGGCGATCGACTCTATGAAAGCTGATGGAACGTTGAACGCGTTGATCGAAAAGCACGGTATCGGCGAAACTTTCTAAGTTTCCCTATTTGGACAAGACCGGCAACATTATGTTTGCCGGTCTTATACATTTATTCCTATGACAGATCGTTTCCTTATAATCGGCCAAGGTATCCTTGGGGCATGCGTTGCATATGAGCTATCGCAGCGTCAACCAAATGCAGATATCACCGTAATTGCCGCCCATCCTTTGAACAGTGGCGCAACCGCAACCGGAGCCTCTTGGGGTTGGGTCAACGCGCATACGGACAACGATCAATACTATTTCGACTTTAGAAATGCGTCGCGGATGCTATGGCACGATTTGCTAGCCGATCATCCCGATTTGGCTGCTCAAATCCTGCCAAGCTTGGTGTATGATCTTGACCCAGAGGCGCTTGACGCTGCTTTTCTTCATCACAGAAATTGGGGCTATCCCGTAAATCTGCTGTCTCATAACGAAATCCAACAAGTAACCCCAATCTTTCGCAATGCGCCGCCCAAGGCGCTCTTGACCCAAGGTGAGCTTGGTGTCGAACAGCACATCGTCGCAGAACAATTGCTGGCAAAATCCAATGCCACGTGCCGGACGGCCTATGTGCATTCCATGATTTTGAAAGATGGCACAGTAACAGGCGCCATGACAGATCAAGGCGCGGTCTATGCGGATAAAGTTATCCTCGCCGCAGGGCACGGAATTCCCCCGCTCTTGCGTCGGCTCGGAATTCATTTTCAACTCGCGAAATCCACCGGTTTGCTTGTGCGCAGTACGCCAATGGCCCCGTTCCTGGATCATATGATCATGGGGCATGAGTTTCATATTCGTCAAAGCGCTGATGGATCTGTATTGATCGGCGGCGCATTTGATGCCGATCATGGGGATGCGGACCTTGATCAAGCGGTTGAAAACCTGTGCAACCTTGTTCGATTGAATTTTGATTTGCCAAGCGACCTTGAGGTTCACAAATATTCACTTGGCACGCGTGTGCTGCCAATGGATGGCCGCCCTAAAATTGGATTTGTTGCGCCGTATGATACGCTTTATGCGCTCGCAATGCATGGTGGCGTTACAAATGCGCCAATGGCAGCCAAGACCTGTGTTGATGACCTCTTGGGCGAGCCACGCGATACGCGCAGCTTGACCTATGATTTTGCATCATCGCCCCTTTCTTTTGATCCGATAAACAAGGATAGCTCTGATGTTTGATTTTTGCACGGACCCAGACTCGCTTGAAACCTTTCGGTGGATGGCCTGTTATTTGACCACGGGCAAACACATGGGGTTCTACCAATCCTTTGCCACAGTTTTAATTCTGCTCGCAGTTACCGCCCCTGTCGCGCTTTCGTTCGGGTTTGGTGGCGCAATGGCGGCCCGATCCCGGATTGCTCCGCTTAGCTGGTTTGGAAAAGGCTATATCGCCATTGTGCGCGGCGTTCCTGATATTGCGTTCTTTTTGTTCTTTGTAATTGCACTGGATCAGCTGATCGAATGGGCACGGCACAAAGTGATTTGCCCGGACTGGACGGATCCCATTCGCCAAGGCAACGATTTTGTCGTCTGTAGCGCTGCCAAAATGCCGCTGGGAACTGCGCCGCAATGGATCCATGAAATGTATGGCTTTGCGATTGCAGTCATCACATTCTCTATCGTATTCGGCGCCTTTGCCGCGAATGTTCTGTTCGGCGCCATGCGCGCCGTACCCAAAGCGCAACTGGAAACAGCGGCAGCTTATGGAATGAACGACCGTCAAACATTTTGGCGCATTCTAGTACCCCAAATGTGGGTCTATGCCTTACCAGGACTTGGCAACCTTTGGATGGTTCTCATCAAGGCAACGCCGCTTTTGTTCCTTCTTGGGATCGAAGACATTGTCTATTGGGCCCGTGAATTAGGCGGCACTAAAACAGAACGCTTTACGGATTATCCACATGGGGATTGGCGTATGTGGTATTTTCTGGCGCTTTTGGTTTTTTACCTCGCCTTTACGCGTGTCTCAGAGATGGCTCTGGATAAATTGATGCGCAAGCTTACACATGGACAAGCCACCACGGGCGGAGAAGCACAACGGAGGGTCGAAGCATGAGCTGCATAGACATCATAGCGGACTACGGCCTGCGATCTATTGGAATCGGCGAACGTTTACTACCGCGCTCGGATTTCACCCTATGCCATCAATTCACCCTGATTGGGTCTGGCATGATATGGAATATCTATTTTGGTATCGTCGCTTTGGTTTCCGGATTTGTATTGGCCACCGCCGTAGCCGTCGGAAAAGCTGCGCGATCTGCTTGGGTTAGAAAGCCATCTGAATGGTTCATCTTTGTGTTCCGTGGGTCCCCCCTATTTATTCAGTTCTTTTTTGCCTATTTCCTATTTCTAAGTTTGAAACAATCCGTCCCAATCTTTGCGCCTTTTACAGCCGCATGGCTTGGCGCACTTGTTGTGTTGTTTCTGAACACCGCGGCCTATTCTGGCGAAATTTTTTATGGCGCATTACAGTCTATCCCCAAAGGCGACGTCGAAGCGGCAGATGCCTATGGCATGGTTGGCTGGACCCGTTTTCGCCGTGTCATATGGCCAACGATGCTCAGATTGGCTTGGCCGGCCTATACCAACGAAGCTATCTTTTTGTTTCACGCAACCACGCTGGTTTATTTTTCCGGCTTCCCCGCTTGGCAGCAACGCGGAGACGCCTTGTATTATGCCAGCTATTTCGCGGACAAAACCTTTAACCCGTTTGTGCCCTACCCTATTTTGGCGGGCTACTTTATTGTGCTGACGCTGATCGTTGTTGGAATTTTCGGGCTGATAAACCGAAAACTAAACCGCCATTTGCCCCAAAACAGCCGACAGAAAATTCGCTTGCGTCCGAACCTTATTCGATAGTAAGCTAAATTTGATCAAATTATTTCGAACGGTCATGCGGCACGCTTAAATTGTGGCGCATGTATGCTACAGTTCGGAGACAGATTTTTGATCAATTCAACAAATAGGACCAAGGGCATGGACCTGTATATAAAACGGTTTAACCGTTTAAGCATCAGGGCCACCGGCCCCAACCGGTGAGAAAATGAAAAATTGGCTAAGAAAGCATCCCGAAGTTAAAACAATTCGGGTTGCAGCTGCGGATCTAAACGGTCAGCCTCGTGGAAAACGGGTACCGACGCGATTTGCAGACAAAGTGGTAGAAGACGGAACACGCTTTCCTCTGTCTGCTCTTAATCTAGATATCTGGGGCGAGGATATAGACGATAGCCCCTTGCTGTTTGACAGCGGCGATGCAGACGGCGTTTTGCGTCCAACAGAGCGGGGCTTTATGCCAATGCCATGGCTAAGTGCGCCGACGGCATTGTTACCGATTTGGATGTTCCGCGATGATGGGCGCCCTTACGAAGGTGATCCGCGCCAAGCGTTAAATTCAATCGTAAAGCTATATAAAGACGCCGGTTTGACGCCTGTGGTTGCTATGGAAATGGAATTCTACTTGATAGATGATTCCGGCCGTAACCTTCAGGTTCCGTTGTCACCAAGATCAGGCAGACGGCGCAAAGCGGCAGAAACCCTGTCTATTCGCGCACTTGATAGCTTTGACCAATTTTTTACGGATCTTTATGATGCCTGTGAAGAAATGGACATTCCTGCGGATACCGCCATTTCCGAAGCGGGACTTGGACAATTTGAAATCAACCTTATGCATTGCGACGATGCACTGCGTGCCGCAGACGATGCATGGTTATTCAAAATGCTCGTAAAAGGTTTGGCTCGTAGCCATGGGTTCGCCGCAAGCTTTATGGCAAAACCCTACGAAGAATACGCAGGATCCGGGCTTCATACACATTTTTCTGTCCTCGATAAGGACGGGGCCAACATCTTTGACGATGGCTCTGCTCAGGGATCAGATGCTTTGAAACATGCTGTCGGTGGCTGTATCGAAGCCATGGGGGACAGCACGTTGATTTTTGCGCCACACGCAAACAGCTATCAACGCTTGGTGCCAGATAACCATGCTCCGACTGCAATTTGCTGGGGCTATGAAAACCGTACTGCCGCCCTGCGCATCCCCTCTGGTTCGACCGCAGCGCGACGCATTGAACACCGTGTTGCAGGCGGGGATGTGAACCCTTATTTGCTGTTGGCGAATATTTTGGGGGCCGCATTCATCGGAATGGAAGACAAGATAACCCCACCCGATCCGATCACCGGAAACGCCTATGCGCTTGATTTGCCACAGCTGCAACCAACCTGGGGCGATGCAATCAACGCTTTTGAAAATAGCCCCTATATCAAGCGGATATTTTCGCCCGAGCTTATTCGAAATATGCTTTTGACCAAACGCCAAGAGCTTTATTATATGAATGAGCTTACCGAACAAGAGCAGTCGGAAATCTATCTCGATACTGTCTAAAAAGACATATACGTTGAGAAAATACTTTGTCATACTTCAACCAAGGGGAACCCTCCCCTTGGGGAAAAAATTCGGTGATTTATGAAAATCGGAATATTACAAACGGGTCATAGCGCAGATGAACTTCGCGATAGCCTAGGAGATTACTCAGATCTTTTCCAGAATTTGTTAGCAGGAAATGGATTTGAATTTGATGTCTATGATGTGGTGGATGGTGTCTTTCCCGCATCGCATCATGATGCAGATGCTTGGCTCATTACCGGATCCAAACACGGTGCCTATGAAGACCATGCTTGGATCCCGCCATTGGAAATCCTAATTCGTGCAATTTACGAACAGAAAATCCCATTGGTAGGCGTCTGTTTTGGGCATCAAATCATTGCCCAAGCGCTTGGCGGTCGCGTCGAAAAATTCACAGGTGGATGGTCCGTTGGGCGCACCGAATATGAATTCAACGGCCAAACCATTGCCTTGAATGCTTGGCACCAAGACCAGGTTGTCTTGCTTCCTAAAGATGGGAAAACTGTAGGGTCGAGCAGCTTTTGCAAAAATGCGATGGTGACCTATGGCGACACAGTCTTTACGGTTCAGGCACATCCTGAATTTAGCGCAGATGTCGTTGACGGGCTTGCCACATACCGGAGCGCAAGTGTTCCACAAGACTTGGTCGCGCAAGCGCGCACCCAGATGTCCAAAGCAACTGATAACGCTTTGCTCGCCCAGGTCATCGCAGAGTTTATACGTCGCAAGGAATTAGTATCATGAAAGAGCTTGATGATTTAACGGCGATATTGCCACCACGTGCGCAAAACTTTTTAGAGGGGCGCAAACTGGACGAAGTCGAATGCATCATTGCAGACTTGCCCGGCATTGCACGGGGCAAAGCTGTACCTGCGACCAAATTTGCACGTCAAAGTTCATTTTATTTACCCGACTCAATTTTTTATCAAACGATCACGGGTGATTGGGGTGAAGCCGCTGGCAAAGAGGGATTTATCGAACGCGACATGATCCTAAAACCCGACTACAGCACAGCAACGGCGGCGCCATGGACTGCGGACTGGACGCTTCAGGTTATTCATGATGCTTATGACCGAAAAGGCAATCCGGTTCCGTTTGCCCCCCGCAATGTGCTACGTCGCGTTGTTGACCTTTACAAAAAACAAGGCTGGACCCCTGTTGTGGCACCAGAGATGGAATTCTTTTTGGTAGGCCGCAACATTGATCCTGCCAAAGCCATCGCCCCAATGATGGGCCGTACGGGTCGTCCGGCTGCCGCGCGGCAAGCCTATTCAATGACCGCCGTCGATGAATTCGGTCCGGTGATTGACGACATTTATGATTTTGCCGAAGCGCAAGGGTTTGAAATCGATGGCATCACCCAAGAAGGCGGCGCAGGTCAGCTTGAAATCAACCTTCGTCACGGTGATCCAATCAAGCTTGCCGACGAAGTATTCTATTTCAAACGCCTGATCCGAGAAGCCGCACTGCGCCACGATTGCTTTGCCACCTTTATGGCAAAACCAATCGAAGACGAACCCGGAAGCGCTATGCATATCCACCATTCGATCATCGACATCGAAACTGGGAAAAATGCATTTTCTGGTCCACAGGGTGGTGAAACCGATCTGTTTTATCACTTTATCGGTGGGTTGCAAAAATACCTTCCGGCTGCGATCGCAGTGCTTGCCCCCTATGTGAATTCCTATCGACGCTATGTCAAAGATCACGCAGCACCAATCAACCTTGAATGGGCGCGGGACAATCGGACCACGGGTATCCGTATTCCGATTTCTGACCCAAGCGGACGTCGCGTGGAAAACCGGTTGGCGGGTATGGATTGCAATCCGTATCTTGGAATCGCGGCATCTTTGGCCTGTGGATATTTGGGCATGATGAACGAAGTACGCCCATCAAAACAATTCCACGGTGATGCCTATGACGGAGACGAAGACATTCCACGCGTCATGGGCGAAGCTTTGGATTTATTCGAAGCCTCAGAAGAATTGCGCGATATCCTTGGGCCTGAATTTACGCGGGTCTATTCCATTGTCAAACGCACAGAATACGAAGAATTCCTTCAGGTCATTTCCCCTTGGGAGCGCGAACACCTTTTGTTGAACGTATGAACCTTCTGTATTCAAACGATAAAAAGGGACAATATCCTGATAGCTGGTACGGGGCGACGGCAACACCGCTTGCCGACTTCCCATCCCTTAAGGGGCGGATCAAGGCGGATGTCTGTATTATCGGCGCTGGCTACACAGGGTTGTCTGCCGCACTTCATTTAGCCGAAGCTGGGCGCGATGTGGTTTTGTTGGATGCCCACAAAATCGGTTTTGGCGCATCAGGTCGCAATGGTGGGCAACTGGGATCTGGTCAGCGCAAAGAACAAGACGCGCTTGCCGCACTTATGGGCCAAGACGACGCCGACAAGCTTTGGGAGCTTGCCGAAGACGCCAAAACTTTGGTCAAATCCTTGATCAAGCGATTTGACATCGACTGTTACTATCGCCCCGGTGTTGCCAATATTGGATTAAATCCCAAAGAAACCCGTGAACTTCATAGCTATGCAGACTATCTAAATACGCGATATGGCTACGACAGCATTCAGAAACTAGACAGCGCAGCCGCCCAAGAACTTTGCCCCTCTCCGGCCTATGACGGCGGCATTTTGGACATGAGTGCCGGGCATTTACACCCTCTTCGCTATGCTTTGGGCTTGGGTCAAGCAGCGGCTGATGCAGGCGTGCGGATTTATGAAAAAACACATGTTCACCACATTCAACAAGGCCCACGCCCAAGTGTTCGCACCGATCAAGGTGAGGTCGATTGCGAACATGTTATCTTGGCCTGTAATGGATATCTAGGCGGGCTGAACCGCAAAGTGGCCAGCCGCGTCATGCCGATCAATAATTTCATCGCCGCAACCGAGCCGTTGGGCGATGATGCAAAACGCGTCCTGAACCAAGATGTGGCCGTTGCGGATACAAAATTCGTTGTGAACTATTTCCGCCTGTCCCACGATGGTCGCCTGCTGTTCGGCGGTGGTGAAAATTATAGCTATCGCTTTCCAAAAGACATCGCAGCCACAGTCCGCAAGCCAATGTGCGAGATATTCCCGCATCTTAAAGATGTCCGCATTGACTATGCTTGGGGGGGAACTTTGGGCATTACGGTCAAACGCATGCCCTATGTGCGGCGGCTTGATCAGAATATTCTGTCTGCGTCTGGGTATTCGGGGCATGGCGTGGGAACAGCCACGCATGCGGGGAAACTCATGGCGCTTGCTATTCAAGGGCAGAGCGATGGATTTGACACGATGGCACGCGTCCCAGCCATACCTTTTCCGGGCGGTGGCATCGCAAGAACGCCCATGTTGGTCACTGCGATGACATGGTACGCTCTGCGAGATCGGTTGGGGATTTAGCCCCTATTTCCCTAGGTCGTTTAATTTGGCTTGTAACTCGGCAAGCTGGCTTTTGATGTCATTCAAATCGCTATCGCTTTGCGCATCCTTGGTCGCGGGCTGAGCAGGTTTGCTTTTGGCGGTTGGCCAGCCTGCAAATCCACCTGTCCAAGCTTTGATAAAGGCTTCTTGCTGAGCTTGCATCATATCCAAACCGGGGATCGGCGCCGAAACAGGCGACATGCTCGTCATGTTTTCAACCATCTTGCTTTGTCCGTCGCGCAACATATCAAAGGACATTTGCAAGAACTGCGGCACAACCGATGTGGCTTGCGTGGTATAGCTGCGGACGAGATCGGTTAAGACATCAATCGGAAGCACGCTTTCCCCACGGCTTTCGTGTTCTGCGATGATCTGCAAAAGGTACTGTCGTGTTAGATCGTCGCCTGATTTTAGATCAACAATCTGAACTTCGCGACCGTCACGAATAAAGGTCGAGATATCTTCTAACGTTACATAATCGCTGGTTTCGGTATTGTATAACCGGCGACTTGCATAACGCTTGATCAAGAGTGGTTTCGAAGTATCAGCCACGGGTTCCTCCCAGGATTGCAGCACTGCAGCAAACCTTACGCGGTCTGCGCACAAAAAGAAAGAGCGAGCATAATGCTCGCTCTATGCCTCAGCCCTAGGGAGGGAGGAGTTCGGGCCGAAAAGCAGGTTCTTACTTTGCAGCAGTTGCTTTTTTAGCAGCAGCTGTAACGTCGCTTGTTGCTTTTTGAACTGCAGCAGTTGCTTCTTCAGTGGCTTCTTTGCCAGCTGCCATCAACAATTCTACTGTGTCCATTTGAACTTTTTTCGCGATTTCTGCGAAAGCCGCCATGTTTTCTGCAGCAACTTCAGCTTGAGCAGACGCGAATTCTGTCATTGCTTTTGCGTAATCTGCTGGCTCTGCTTTGGCTTTTGACATTTCTGTCATTTTCGCCAATGTTTCTTGCGTCCATTTTGTAGACAACACAGCAGATTTTTCAGCTGCTGAAAATGCAACGCCTGCTAGTTTTTCATTCATGGATGTCGCGTTTTTGAACGCGCCGTCGAACATGGATGTGTCTACTGGAAATGCGCCCATCATGTCTTTGAAAATAGCTGTCATATCTAGTGCTTTTGTCATGATAATATCCTTTAACCGATTAACAGAGGCTCTCTGTTTTTGACCTTGTACCAAATATATACATTCTGCACTGCAGCATTTCAAGTATTTTTTGCTGCGGTGCAGAATAATTTTAGATATACAGGAAAATCAATCAGTTGCGCGACGCATAACATATAATCCTGGCGCATCCATGATCACATCATACCCCGATTCACCTGGAACGCGGGCAGGAACTTTGTTTCCAGATCGAGCTCGCAGCCATGTTTCCCAGCGTGGCCACCAACTTCCTTGGGTAAAGGTCGCGGAGGCATACCAATCCTCGTTTTCCAAATTCAGGTCATCATTGGTATAATGCCCATATTTCATTTTACTTGGCGGATTAACAATTCCGGCAATGTGGCCCGACTGTGAAAGAATAAACGTTTTGTCCGTACTGCCCATCTGCTGAACACCACGATAACAATCCTTCCAAGCCGCGATATGATCTGTTTCACAGGCAATCGAACAGACGGGGACATCAACATCAGACAAATGCAACGTTTCCCCCATCAGATCAAAACCCTTATCTGCAAATTCATTGTTTTGGCAAAGACCGCGCAGATATTGCATAACCATTTTGGCTGGCAAATTCGCGCCGTCGCCGTTCCAGAACAAAAGATCGAATGCTGGTGGCGCCTCGCCCATCATATAGCTTTTGATCGCAGGGGTATAAATCAAATCATTCGAGCGCAAATAACTAAAGGTGCGCGACATGATAAAGCTTTCTAACATACCCGTGTCTTCGACTTGTTGCTCGATCCCATCGATAAAGTCATTTTGCAAGAACGGCGTAAATTCCCCCTGATCCGAAAAATCCGTCAAAGCGGTAAAGAACGTTGCGGATTTAATCGTTGTGTCGCCGCGCTTTTTAAGCAAGGACAATGTCAAACTTAGTGTGGTTCCCGCGATACAATAGCCAATCGCGTTTACCTCTGATTGACCGGTGACATCTTTTACGATGTCAAACGCCTTGAGATAGCCGCGTTCGATATAGTCTTCTAATCCAACTTGACGGTGGCTTGCGTCGGGATTGATCCAAGAGACAACAAACAAAGTATACCCTTGATCTGTAATCCATTTGATCAAACTGTTTTGCTGTTTCAGATCCAAGATGTAGTATTTATTGATCCACGGAGGAAAGATGACAATCGGCGTTTCATAGACTTCGTCAGCCGTCGGAGTGTATTGAATAAGCTCCATCATATCATTGCGGAAAATGACCTTGCCGGGCGACGTCGCAATGTTTCCACCCACTTCAAATGCGGACTCGTCCGCAAGTTTGACGATCAATTCACCTTCGTTGGCTTCTAGATCCGTAATTAAATTTTCTAGCCCCGTGATCAGCGACTGACCTTCGGTTTCCACGGCCCGTTCGAGCGCATCAGGATTGGTGCCAAAGAAATTTGTCGGCGCCATCATATCAACGATTTGTTGCGTAAAATAATTTAACCTTTGGCGTTCTTTGTTTGGCAAGCCTTCGACCTGAGCAACCGAGGCACGCATCGTTGCGACGTTGGTTTCGTATTGCTGACGAATTAGGCGGAAATAAGGATTCGTGGTCCATTGCGGATTTGAAAAACGGCGATCCTTGGGGGCGTCTTTCTCAGCATCTTCAGCAGCACCAGTTGTCATAGCCTGCTGTGCCTCGACAAAATGGGTTAACGTTTGACCCCAATAGGCAATCTGTTGCTCCATCAATTTGCTGGGGTTTTCTAACATATTTTGCCAATAGGCCGTTGACGCCTTTAGCATCAAATCTGGCCCCGGTCCGTTCAAAGCCGAGTTTATCTTTTTCTTATTTTGAACAACTTGGACAAAACGTTTGGTCAGCTCGTCAAGCTTGGACAGGTTCTGCTGCAAAACATCACTATTGGTTACAATTTGTGTGTCGTCTGTTGTCATATCAATTTTTTCCACTTATCTTTCTGCTATGCAGCATACGCTGAAGTAACAAAATTACAATTCGGCTGAATAGCAAGAACAAATATTCGCCGAAGGAGAAACTAAAATGCGATACATGGCAAGTTACGACTTTATGGAATCAATTCGCAATACAAACCAATGGATGGGCGCTTCTGCTCAGGCAATGGCATCTTATCCGATGTTTGCTTTGGTTCCAAACCCTATGATGAATATGATTGCAGCATGGGGCGAAGTAACAGAACGCACATTCCAGCGTATGGTTGTCAAACCAGATTGGAATTTAGATAGTTTCACCTGCGCAGATGGGCGGGATCATACTGTTGATATTAACATCGAAGTAAAAAGCGACTTTGGCGACCTTATCCATTTCAAAGTGTCCGATCGCGAAACGATGGACCGCAAGGTTCTTTTGGTGGCGCCGATGTCAGGGCATTATGCAACATTGTTGCGCTCTACGGTCCGCAGCCTTATTCCCGATTGCGAAGTCTATGTCACGGATTGGCACAATGCCCGCGACATACCTGTGTCAAAAGGCAAATTCGACGTAGAGGATTATACCCTCTACCTTGTTGATTATATGCGTCATTTAGGGCCTGACACCCATGTCATAGCCGTCTGTCAACCTGCGCCTCTTACGCTTGCTGCCACGGCTTATTTGGCCCAAGAAAACCCAAGCGCGCAACCGCGTAGTCTTACTTTGATTGGGGGGCCGATCGATCCAGAAGCAAGCCCAACAGACGTCACGGATTTTGGTCACAGCGTTACAATGGGTCAACTTGAACAAACAATGATCCAACGTGTTGGATACAAATATGCGGGTGTTGGTCGCAAAGTTTATCCCGGATTGTTACAATTGGCATCCTTCATGTCGATGAACGGGGATCGCCACTCCAAGGCATTCACAGATCAAATCATGCGCGTCGCCCAAGGCGAGGCTTCGGACTTTGATCCGCATAATAAATTCTACGATGAATATTTGGCCGTGATGGACATGACTGCAGAATTCTATCTTTCTACTGTCGATCGTATATTCAAAAAATGTGAGATCGCCAAAAACGCATTTGTCGTTAATGGGACCAAGGTCGATATGGGCAAGATCACAGATGTTGCAATTATGACAGTCGAAGGCGCCAAAGATGACATCTCTGCCCCGGGTCAATGCGTTGCCGCGCTTGATCTATGTACCGGTGTTGATTCGGCAAATAAACGACAACACCTAGAACCGGATGCAGGCCATTATGGTATTTTCGCAGGGAAAAGCTGGCGCAATAATATCCGCCCCTTGGTTTTGGAGTTCATCGACATGCATTCCAAAATGCCACGCACAAAAGCACCTGGCCAAGCTAAAAAGGCAGCTAATTAAGCTACCTTTTCACCCCGTTTGGTTAATGTGCAAATGCCATATCGATCATGCGCTGCGTGCCTTTTGAAAACTCTAAAGGGCACGCATAGCCATCCCCGTTTACAACTGAATTGTAGAACGCGCGCACCTGATGGACATAGTGATTGTCTTGGGGAAACCGTTTGGTCGTTTGAATTCCGTTCCCTTGGATAAAGTGGACTTCGGCCTGATCAAACACCGTTGGATTAAAGGGGGCTGTTAAGCGGATAATACCGTTTTCTCCATGGAAATTCATCTCTTGTCGCGGCAACATCGCCATAGAGGTGGTTCCATTAAAAAAGAAACTTGGAAATTGAGCAGTCACATTCGCCCATGTATCAACGTCGTTCACACGGTCAATCTTGGTTGATAGAATATGAGTGGGGTCTTCGCCGGTGACATACCGCGTGGATCCAAATGTATACACCCCGATGTCGCGAATACCGCCACCGCCTGTTTCGGGACGATTGCGAATATTGGCTGTGTCTGCTCGGTTATCATAGGAAAAGACTCCATCAACCTGTACCAAATTGCCAATAGCGCCGGATTGAAACAATTCGCGTGCATATTGCCATTGAGGATGATGAACAATCATAAATGCCTCGGCAATAAGAACCTTTTGTTGATCACGCAGCTTGATAAGACCGTCAATTTCATCTGCCTGCATCGCAATCGGTTTTTCGCACAGAACATGCTTGCCCGCCTGCGCCGCCTTATGCGCCCACTCAACATGCAAATGATTGGGTAAAGGCACATAAACCGCGTCGATCTCATCGCTGTGGATCATAGCATCATAGTCTTTGAACACTGTGATACGGCTATCCATCGCCAAAAATGGTGCGGCTTTGTCTGGATGCGATGTCGCCAAGGCGGCAATTCGGTTATACGGGGTTTGGTGAATTGCCGGCCCCATATGTTCGCGGGCAAATTTGGCAGCCCCCAGTATTCCCCAACGCAATTCATTCGCCATCAAAAAACCCTCTCACTTTTCAATGAGAGGGTACATGAATTCGGCGGTGTTTCAACTGTTTCACACTTTGGCAAGCAAGCCTTTTTCGTCGGCCAATTCGGTCATACGCGTTTGCAGCTTTTCAAAAGCCCGCACTTCGATTTGACGAATGCGTTCACGGCTCACGTCATATTGTGTGCTTAGGTCTTCTAGCGTGACGACGTCATCCAATAGCCGGCGCTGCGTTAGAATATCGCGCTCGCGTTCATTCAATGTCGACATTGCTTCGAGCAAGAGTTCGCGACGCACTTCTAATTCGTTGTTTGCCTCATAGTCACCGGCTTGATCGGCATCTTCGTCTTCGAGCCATTCTTGCCACTCCATCGCGCCATCCCCATCGGCGGATACCATTGCATTTAGCGACGCATCCCCACCCGACATACGGCGGTTCATTGAAATGACTTCGGCTTCGGTGACCCCTAAATCAGTGGCGATTTTCTTGACATTGTCGGGGTGCATATCCCCTTCGTCATAGGCCCCAATCCGCGATTTGGCTTTGCGCAGGTTAAAGAACAATTTTTTCTGCGCGCTGGTTGTGCCCATTTTCACCAAGGACCAGCTGCGCAAAATATATTCTTGAATGCTCGCACGGATCCACCACATCGCATAGGTCGCAAGGCGGAACCCTTTTTCGGGATCAAACCGTTTTACAGCCTGCATAAGTCCGACATTTGCTTCGGAAACCACTTCGGCCTGAGGCAATCCGTACCCACGATACCCCATCGCAATTTTGGCTGCCAATCGAAGATGGCTTGTGACCATTTTATGCGCCGAATTCGCGTCTTGCTCTTCGACCCAACGTTTTGCCAACATGTATTCTTCTTCGGGTTCAAGCATTGGAAATTTACGAATTTCCTGAAGGTAACGGGATAAACCGCCTTCTGGACTTGGTGCCGGTAGGTTTGCATATTTGCTCATGACGATCCCTTAATGTGTCAAGCATTAACATTTAGTTAGGAAACCAAAGCCATAGGTTCAAGGCCCCATGCAAACTAATACGTCTAAACCCCCAAGTTCCGTCGGTTTTTAGGTCACGTTAGCGTGAAAGCGATGAAATAAGGTCCTGCATATCCTGTGGCAAAGGGGCCTCAAAACGCATATCTTCGCCGGTTATAGGATGTACAAATCCCAAAACAGCGGCATGCAATGCTTGACGTGGGAAATCCGCGACAGCCTGCAATCCGGCATCAGGAAGCGCCTTTTGCGCCAGTTTTCGCCGCCCACCATAGGTTTGATCACCAATCAACCCATGTCCTGTATGCGCCATATGAACGCGAATTTGATGCGTGCGCCCAGTTTCAAGCCAACATTCAACCAAGGCCATCACCTCGGGCGTGCCAAATTTTTCAACAATACGCACACGGGTAACCGCATGACGACCGCCTTCAAAGAGGACCGCCTGACGCTGGCGATCATTTTTATGGCGTGCCAAATGGGTGGTGATTTTCATGATATTACCAGATTCAAAATTCACCCCGCGCACCCCGCGCACACGTGGATCATTCGCATCCGGAACCCCATAACACAGGGCTTGATAATAGCGTTCGACCGTGTGTTTTTCAAACTGCGCGGCTAACCCGTGATGCGTTTTGTCGTTCTTGGCCACAACCAAAAGTCCACTGGTGTCTTTGTCGATCCGATGAACAATACCGGGGCGTTTTTCGCCGCCAATTCCAGACAGGCTATCGGCGCAGTGAAAGAGCAACGCATTGACCAAAGTGCCATCTGGTGATCCGGGCGCGGGATGAACGACCATGCCAACTGGCTTGTTGACCACGATCAAATCCGCGTCTTCGTAAATCACATCAAGCGGTATGTCCTGTGCAACAGTTTCGATGTCTTCCGCTTCTTCAAAGGTAATTTCAATGGCCTGCCCTTCGGCGACTTTGGCTTTGATGTTGGTTTGTACGGCTCCGTCGACTTTGACCATCCCTGCTTCGATTAATTTCCCCAATCGCGTCCTCGACAAGTCAGCATCTACTGGCGCATCTTGGAAAAGCGCTTTATCAAGGCGGTTAGGCGGATTTTCACTAATTTGGAACGTGATTATGGACAAAGACATTGTTGACCCTTCTCAGGACTTTGAGCTTCCGCCAAGCCTGCGGTTTTTACGACAGCTGGTAACGGTTTTGACCATCACCATGATTGCAGGCGTTTTAGTCATCATTGCCCTGCTTGTCATCCGCTTAAATGAAGATGGCGTCAGCTTGCCAGCATCCGTCACATTACCGGATGGATCTGCACCAATTGCATTCACTCAGACCAAGGACTGGTATGCCGTCGTCACAGAGGACAACCGCATTTTGATTTTTGACCTAAATGGTGTTTTGAAAGAAACGCTGGTCGTTAATAATTAACCTATTTAGGCAAGGCAACCATGCCACCGACCACAATTTTTGTTTCAGTATTCCCTTGAAAGGCCGCAACGACACCATCTTGACCAATTTGTCCATCCAACTGGGCTTCCACACCTTCGTAACGAATAAACCCTCCTAAGGTTTTGCCGCTTATATCTCCATTCACTTTGAAGAGGTGGAATATATTTCCGCCCCAAAGCTTGCCCGTTGCAAAATTCGCAGTTAAGTCAATATTACCCCTATAAGCATCAATCCAACCCGAAATCATAGTCGACGATTGATGGACAAGTAACACTTTGTATAAAGAATACTCGCCTGAAAACTTTGCCGATGCTTGTAAAGGCGCACCAACATCTACATCGGCGGTCATTCCAGAATAACCCGCGACTGACTCGTCTTTGATGCCAGCCAAAAATGCAACACCCCCGATATCGGGGTAATAAAGATGTCCATTATATTCCTGTCTTAGCTCCTTATCAACTTTCGCAGCAGAGCCTGTTCCAACAACTGAAGCAAATTCCGAAAAAGCAGGCTCATCAGATGCGCAAGCAGACACGATCACCGCGGTTAGGAGGATAAGGGTTTTATGCATTTTTCAGTTGTCCAGTAATTTAAAATTAGAATTTTGTGTTACACCGAAATTCAGACAAAAATATGACTTAAAACCGACTGCGTAAGAACCAAACCTCAGCAGTCACGTCTGATACAAAAATAGAATTGTGTCTTTCGGGCCGTTGACAAACATGTGCGTCCCAACCCGAAAGAATTTACATCATAGGGCAAAGGTGTTGCCCATCGTGAAACTTAGCCTAAGACGCCTTGGAATTCGCGCCACTCTCCGGCTGACATGCCAGAATTCTCTTGGGTAACATCTTCGCCCTTGAGCATACGCCGTACGCATTCTAGCGCGGTCGAAGACAGGGTTGCCCCGCCCATGCGGTAATCTTCAAATGCTTTGTAGGCAAATGGCACCCAATCGGCCACAATTTTACACATTGAATCTGCATATACACGGATTTCATATTGTGCGTGTGCATCGGCGCGCAAGCGTAAGAAATGCAGCAAATTATGAAGATCAACCTTCCAATACCACTGCGTATAAATATTTGCCGGCAAATTCATCCGCGCAAGTTCCCGCGCCAAACCTTGTTGTCCGTCTTGGCTAATCATCTCTTCGTAATGATCATACGCCCGCATCGCGTCATCACGTAAATAACGCAAAACGCGTTCGGCTTCTACACCGGATAACGCTTCGCCGCGCCCTTGGTTGTTAACAACCGACTGAGCCGCCAAAGATTCTGGTGCGGGAATGTAAAATTCGCGATCAAGGATTGAATAGCGCGCCGAATATTCATTCACGTTTGCCGTACGATGACGAATCCATTGACGTGCGACAAACACAGGCAATTTCACATGCAATTTGATTTCACACATCTCAAAAGGCGTAGAATGCCAGTGGCGCATCAAATAACGAATAAGCCCTTCGTCATTTTGTACAGATTTCGTTCCCTTGCCATAGCTGACACGCGCAGCCTGACAAATGGCGGCATCATCGCCCATATAGTCAATCACACGGACAAACCCATGATCCAAGACCGGGTAGGCCGTATAAAGGTGACCTTCCATGCCTTCACTGACAGCACGCAATGTTGGTTTGCTTTGCGAACGCTGTTCGTTGATTTCAGCCTGTTGTTCTGGGGACAGCGGCATGGGGACGAATCCTTTCTGAATTATTTTGATGCCACTATATATTGGGAATTGAATTGAAGAAACCGCCACAATTAGCTTTGCTGTACTTTACTTATGAAACCAAAGAAGACTAAGGTAATAGGGTGTTTTATTTAACAAGTAGCCGGTCAAACACACACTCACATGGGACTATTTCATGCAACGCAATTTTATTTTCCTAATTTTAATTGGCCTTCTTTCTGCCTGTTCCCAAGCGGACGGCACAAATCCGTTCAACAAAATGGACAATGAAGATCAAACGGGCGACCAAGTAGGGGATGCTGTCACACCCACCGATCAAGATGGCGTAGCGGCACCGGATACCAATGCGCCATTGGGAATTTTTACGGATGGGCTGTCACCGCCAACGATGTCAAAAATTGACGTGACAACATCCGCAATTACGCGCGCTCAAGGCGACGCAGACTCTTATTCATATGACTCCGTCAACGATCAATTGTTTATCAATAACTTGCCCTTTGATGGCCTTCAAAGTGACGCCTACAGTCGTTATACGTTCGTACCAACAAGCGACGGATTTGGCATCTATCAATCGGTTCCGGTTGTTATCGACTCGATGAACGAAAATATTTCGATAGAACAACATGTATATAGGGCAATCTATGTGTCGTCCCCATCCGGCGGCAGCCAAGCAATGGTTGTCAAAACGGGATCTTATCTTAATCAAGGTTTTGGCGGGTATATTTATCAAAGAACACCCGAAGATTTAGCTGGAAACAGCACGCAATTCACAATGCCAGCCTCTGGTCAAGCTGTGCTAATCGGCGGCTATCAGGGGTTGATTGTATTCACAGACAAAAAAAGCGGGCTTGACCACGTCAAAGGCGATAGCAAGCTGGTGTTTGACTTTGACGATTTTGACACAAGCCCGGCCGTTGCATTTCAGCTTACCAATAGGCAAATATTCGATGATGATGGCTTGGACATTTCTGGAAATTTTTCACCGATTTTACAAGAAAATGCCGATGGATCGACATCATTCTATCATTTCCCCGTAACGTCAAAGGTAACCACGAACACCGTTACTTCGAATGGTGAATTTTCAGGCCAACTCTTGATTAACGGAGACACCAACGCAGGTTCCTATTATGGCATCCTGTCCGGACCAAATGCCGACGAAGCGATCGGGATCGTCGAATTGCAATGGCCTGATCCCAATACTTCGGGCATAACAGCAAGAGAAACTGGCGCTTTTGTCGCCACCCGACCAAAGGAATAAACTATGACGACACGGTACCTTCACACGATGGTTCGCGTAAAAGACCTTGAGAAATCCATGGCCTTTTATGCGCTACTAGGCCTAAAAGAAACACGACGCATGGATAGCGAAGCGGGTCGGTTTTCATTGATCTTTATGGCTGCCGAGGGTCAAGAAGACTGTCCTGTTGAATTAACCTATAACTGGGATGGCGATGATGCACTGCCCAGCGACAGCCGGCATTTTGGCCATTTGGCCTATGCTGTGGATAACATTTATGACATGTGCCAACATTTGATGGACAATGGCGTCACGATCAACCGCCCGCCACGTGATGGCCGCATGGCTTTTGTTCGATCCCCCGACAACATCTCGGTTGAGTTGCTGCAAGCCGGCGACGCATTAGAGCCCGCAGCCCCTTGGACGGAAATGGAAAATATCGGCCATTGGTAAGGCACCTTACCCTATTGGGATGCGTCTTTGTTCTAGGCGCATCCGCGACAGCGGCAGAGCCATGCCGCCAAGCATTAGCGCTTGGGCTGGATGTATCAGGATCAGTTGATTCACTGGAATATCAGCTGCAACTGCATGGTATTGTAGCAGCATTAAATCACGACAGTGTGCGCGCCGCCTTCTTAAACATGCCAGATACACCCGTTCGATTAGCGGTCTACGAATGGAGTGGACCCACAGATCACGCGATTATTCTACCTTGGACTGACATCACCACAGAGACTGTTTTACAGTCTGCAATTTCCACCTTAAACGCCCATACCAGAACGCCGCTTGATCCGTCTACGGCGATTGGCGAGGCCTTGTTATTTGGGGCATCGCTTTTGAATGATACCAAATGTTGGGTCAAAACATTGGACATTTCTGGGGACGGAAAATCAAACACAGGACGCCCGCCAAAACCCATCGCCCAAGAATTGTCGCGCTCGATAACAATCAACGCTCTGATCATCGCACCTGACCCCGTTAATTCCAATCAGCGGCGCGTCGACATTGGCGAGCTTGTGGCCTATTTCCAAGCGAACGTGATAAGCCCCAAAGTGGGGTTCACCGAAACCGCGCAAGGGTTTAAAGATTACGAGACGGCGATGAAACGCAAGCTTTTACGCGAATTGCAAACAGTCGTTATTGGGCAGCTTGACTAGTAGATATAGCGAATTTGATCGGTCCAATAACGCTCAACCTTTTTTAATGTCGTCGAAATGTCGTTGATTGACCCCAGATCCAGCACATCCCCTGCAATCAGCCCCTCTGCGTGACGTGCAAATAATTTGGCAATTGCCTTGCGCACATGGCTGCCTTTGTCGGTTAATTTCACGCGAACAGAGCGGCGGTCAATTTCGCAGCGTTGGTGATGCATATAGCCCATATCAACCAATTTCTTGAGATTATAACTGACATTGCTGCCCTGATAATAGCCCCGCGATTTTAGTTCGCCTGCCGTCACTTCGTTTTCACCGATGTTGAACAAAAGTAATGCTTGAACCGCATTGATTTCTAACAAACCGATGCGTTCAAATTCATCTTTGATCACATCCAACAAAAGACGATGTAATCTTTCCACCATGGAAAGCGCGTCTAAATAGCTTCCCATAAATTGGGCTTCTTTGGATAAATCAAAGGAACTGGTAATTTTCATCATGCACTCCGAAACAAAATATTTCCAAGAGCATGACGCCAAATTACAAAAATTCAGTTAAGCCTTACTGATGAGACGCCGTCATCGTTGATACGATATCCGAAATCAGATCGGAAAATTGCGTTTTTGCAGGGACTTGACCAGAAACCCACTGATAGAGATCCTGATCATTTTCTTCCAAAAGCGCGTCATACAATGCCAATTCTTGCTCAGACATGGTTTGAATTTTCGTATCGGAATAATGGGATAGGATAATATCCATTTCCTTGATCCCACGCCGCATAGAGCGCATTTTTAGACGTTTGACTTTGTGTTCATGCAGTTCGCTCATTATGCGTCCTTTAACTTTGCCCGCAGTTTCTTTTCTAGCCGTCCCAATCGATCCGACGTATCCCGCATTTCGACGCGCAAGTCACGAATTTCCGCCAGAATTTCAGACACCTCGGGGGATAGATCAAGTGTTTGATCAGGGTCTCCTACACCTTCTCCTTCGCCCGTCAAGAGCCACATCACAGAGACGTTCAATAGCCCCGCCAACATCGACAACCGATTGGCCCGTGGTTCAGACACATCATTTTCCCATGCTTTCAGCGTGGGCAATGTAACACCAAGGCGTTTGCTCAATTGTGACTGAGACATTCCTGCTTTGTCTCGCCCTGCGGCAATCCGGTCACCAAGTGTTGCTGTTTCTGCGCTGTACCAATTGTCAGTCTCTGTTGTCATAAAAGTTTTCTCGCCTTTTTCTTTACATGTTGAACATTGTCCGCCAAGCATAGGCAAGATTCAATCAAACTTCAAATCAGGCGCAAAATGTCCCTTTTATCAAAAACTTTAGATCGTGTGAAACCATCGCCTACAATTGCCATGACTGCCAAAGCAACAGAGCTAAAAGCACAGGGCCGCGATATCATAACCCTTAGTGCAGGCGAGCCTGATTTTGACACGCCTGACACGATAAAAGCCGCTGGTATCAAAGCCATTCAAGAAGGCAAAACGCGCTATACTGATCCTGACGGAATGTTGATCCTAAAGCAGGCAATATGCGATAAATTCAAACGCGAAAACGATTTGGATTATGCGCCTAGCCAGGTTTCCGTCGGTACGGGTGGCAAGCAGATTTTGTATAACGCGCTTATGGCCACGATCAATCCCGGGGACGAAGTGATCATTCCAACCCCCTATTGGGTAAGTTATCCCGATATGGTGCTTTTGGCTGGCGGTGTTCCTGTGTTTGCCGAAACCTCTGTTGCCACACACTATAAATTGACCGCGGACCAACTGCGTGCTGCAATAACTGACAAAACGAAATGGTTGATTTTCAACTCACCATCCAATCCATCTGGTGCGGGGTATAATTATGACGATCTCAAGCAATTGACTGATGTGTTACTAGACTATCCCAATGTACACATCATGACGGATGATATGTACGAACATTTGGTCTTTGATGATTTCGAATTTGTCACCCCAGCCCAAGTCGAACCGCGCCTTTATGACCGCACATTGACCTGTAATGGTGTCTCCAAAGCCTATGCCATGACCGGATGGCGCATCGGCTATGCCGCCGGCCCGGAACCCATCATCAAGGCCATGCGCAAAATCCAAAGTCAAAGCACATCGAACCCGTCTTCGATTGGTCAATGGGCCGCATTAGAAGCCCTCACCGGCCCCCAAGACTTTCTGGAAACGAACAAAGCTTTGTTCCAACGACGTCGTGATTTGGTTGTGTCCCGCTTAAATGCGATTGACGGCGTGTCCTGCCCTACGCCAGAGGGGGCATTCTATGTCTATCCGTCGATTGCTGAGTTGATCGGGAAAACAACGCCAGAGGGAACAAAAATCGAAACCGACGAAGATTTCGCAGTCGCTCTTTTGCAGGATCAAGGCGTCGCAGTTGTCTTTGGGGCGGCCTTTGGCTTGTCCCCGAATTTCCGCGTCAGCTATGCGACATCAGACGATCAGCTGGTGGATGCATGTGATCGCATAGCTGCGTTCTGCGCACGCCTAAGCTAAAGCGTTTTCAACTGGCGCATGAACCGCCAAGACATGAACACAGCAGCACACCCCAATCCAAGGACAAGGCCGCCCCAGATGCCTTGTCCACCAAAACCAAGCACAACCCCCAAAACATATCCTGCAGGCAAGCCGACAATCCAATAGCTAACCGCAGCGATGACCATGGGCACACTTGTGTCCTGGATTCCACGAAGAAGCCCCAATGCCAGTACCTGACCGCCATCCACCAGTTGGAACAGGGCCGCCATAAACAATAGCCCACGCCCCACAACCATGATTTGATCACGCGCTGGGTCGGATGCTTCGACAAATAGCGAAATAAGCGCGTCTGGGGCGGCAATGAAAACAACCATCGTTGCAAAGGACAAGACCAAAGACACCGCCACCGCAACTTTGGCACCGTCTATCAAATGCGGGACATCCTTGCGCCCGTATGCGTTACCCGCACGCACGGTCGCCGCCTGCGAGAGCCCCATGTGAAACATGAATGTCACCGTCGCAACATGCAGCGCAATACCATGCGCCGCCAATGGCACAGTGCCAAACCAGCCCATCATGACGGAAGATGCAGAAAACATACCGCCCTCGGCCAAGGCTGTCAGACCGATTGGCAACCCCACGGCCCCCACACGCCGCAGGACCACCCAATCAGGACGCCAAAACCGCACCAACAAAGTATGTTCCGGCAGTTTGCGAAGGGCATAAACCAAGGTAAAAACCGCCAGCAAAATACTAGATAACAAGGTCGCGGTTGCAGCCCCTTGGATGCCTAACTCTGGAAACCCGAAATTACCAAAGATCAACAGATAATTGAAAAATCCATTCAACACCACCAACACCACAGTTGCGATAAACACCGCCCGGGTTAATTCTTGGGCTGAAAGGTATGATTTCAAACAGATCGTGATCAGGCCGAAAAACAAACTAAATCCTGCGATCCTTAGATAATCCTGCGCCATCGCGCTTAAATCTGGATCCTGACCGAGGGCCAACAAAACCTGTTCGCTAAACAAACTTAAAGGCAGAAAAAGCACACTATAAATCAAGCACAACCATATCCCCATGCGTGTCACACGACGGATCATCGTGCTGTCGCCTTGGGCAACTGCGGTGGCGACCATCGGCATAACCGCATGCCCAAAACCCGCCCCTGTTAGTATAAGAAAATATAGTGTTGATCCCAGAACCAAGGCAGCCAAGGCTTCGACGGAAAACCACCCAACCATGACGGTATCGGTGATGCCCATAGCGATATAGGCCAAATTGCCGCCCGCCAATGGCGCACCAAGGGATAAAATTGCTCTAAGATGTTGCGCTTTCGTCATAGGGTCCGCTTACCCCAAGTTGTTTTTACAAACAAGAATAATGGCGAATGGTCGAGACGAAAAATGGGCTGACCCAAGCAGATGGGAGTGGGGGGGGATGCAGGTTCTGCTTGGGTCAGTCCGAATACCGAAGAGCTTGACGGGCACCTTGCGGTAAACAATTCACAGAACATCCGAGGGGAGAGTGGAGTTCACTGCGAATATTGTGTCTCTTGCGAGAGAGAAGTAAGTGTTTCGTGAGTGACCTTTTCGTAAGGTATTTACTAAGGGTCGTTGTTAATGTTTCGCTTGTCGTGGTTACAACTTGTGGCATGCAGCCACCCCAATCAAGATACAAGATTGCAAGTTGTTATTTGCATTTATGAGAACTCTAGTAGTTGTATTGCTTAACATCCCGTTATTGCTAAATTTTATCCACAACCTGTGGAAAACTTTCAAAAAAATATGATCAAGACGTCTCATATTGAGATAGTAAAAATCTCATTAATTTACGCAACTACATACACTTAGGTATAGAAATTGATCAATTTGCATAGATCCTGTTCTAGGCTTTAACTAAAATGTTAAAGGCGGAAGAAAATATTTTGTTGGATACGAATCGGGTTCCATTGCTTCTGCCCCTTCCCCTAGTCGCATTAGAATGGCATATTACAGAAAAAGGTAATGGGCAGCTGCATGAACGATCTTCTCGCGAATACACAACAAGACGACTATAACGCCTCGTCTATCGAAGTTTTAGAAGGTCTTGAACCTGTGCGCAAACGCCCAGGGATGTATATCGGCGGAACAGACGAGCGTGCGTTACACCATTTAGTGGCCGAAGTTTTAGACAACTCGATGGATGAAGCCGTCGCAGGACATGCGAACCGTATCGAAGTCGAATTACACGAAGATTATTCACTTACTGTGCGCGACAATGGCCGTGGTATTCCCATTGATCCCCACCCCAAGTTCCCTGATAAATCAGCGCTCGAAGTCATCTTGTGTACGCTGCATGCGGGTGGGAAATTTAGCGGCAAAGCCTATCAGACATCCGGCGGCTTGCATGGGGTTGGCGCCTCTGTGGTGAATGCGCTGTCTGATTTAATGGTCGTGCAAGTTGCGCGTAACAAAGAACTCTATGAACAAAGGTTTTCACGCGGCATTCCCCAAGGTCCGGTCGAGAAAATCGGCGCGGCCCCCAACCGTCGCGGAACCACTGTGACATTTCATGCGGATGCTGAAATTTTTGGAAGCCACCGTTTCAAACCTGCTCGTTTGTTTAAATCCATCCGATCCAAAGCCTATTTGTTCAGCGGCGTGGAAATTCGTTGGAAAACCGCGATTGACGATGGCGAAACACCAACCGAAGCGACATTCCACTTTCCCGGTGGGCTTTCTGATTACTTAAAAGAAACCCTTGGAACGGCAACGACCTATTCAGAAAACCCCTTTGCGGGCGTTGTTGATTTTAATGAACGCTTTGATCTTCCTGGAAAAGTAGAGTGGGCCATCAATTGGACACCATCCCGTGACGGTTTTATCCAATCCTACTGTAACACGGTTCCAACACCCGAAGGTGGCACGCATGAGGCCGGATTTTGGGCCGCGATCCTGAAAGGCATCCGTGCCTATGGCGAATTGGTCAACAACCGCAAAGCCAAAGACATCACACGGGATGACCTGACCACGGGTGGGTGCGCCTTGGTCAGCTGCTTTATCCGTGAGCCAGAATTTGTTGGTCAAACAAAAGATCGCCTTGCCACCAACGAAGCCGCACGACTGGTCGAAAATTCTGTCCGTGACCATTTTGACAACTGGCTCGCAGCAGATACCAAGTCAGCAGGCGCAATCCTCGATTTCTTGGTCCTTCGCGCCGAAGAACGGATGCGCCGTCGCCAAGAAAAAGAAACCCAACGCAAATCAGCAACCAAAAAGCTACGTTTGCCGGGTAAATTAACCGACTGTACGGCCAAATCCCGTGAAGGCACCGAATTGTTCATCGTCGAAGGTGACAGTGCGGGCGGCTCAGCCAAAGGCGCGCGGAACCGCGAAAATCAAGCGCTCTTACCGCTCAAAGGTAAAATCCTTAACGTGCTTGGCGCAGCGTCAAACAAATTAGGCCAAAACGCCGAAATCAACGACCTCTGCGAAGCGTTAGGCGTCGGAATGGGCACCAAATTCAACGTAGACGATTTGCGCTATGATAAAATTATCATCATGACAGATGCGGACGTGGACGGGGCGCATATTGCCGCGCTATTGATGACGTTCTTCTTTACGCAAATGCGCCCTCTGATTGACCAAGGTCATCTTTATCTGGCCTGTCCACCGCTCTATCGCCTGACCCAAGGGGCCAAACGGCTTTATGTTTCAAATGATGCCGAAAAAGATTTGTGGCTGGAAAAAGGGCTTGGCGGCAAAGGAAAAATCGACGTGCAACGCTTTAAGGGACTTGGTGAAATGGATGCCAAAGACCTAAAAGAAACCACAATGCACCCCAAATCACGCAAATTGATCCGCGTTAACATCGACGAAGATGAACCCGGAGAAACAGGTGATTTGGTCGAAAGATTAATGGGCAAAAAGCCAGAATTACGGTTCCAATACATCCAGGAAAATGCGAAATTCGTCGAAGAACTTGATGTCTAATCAACGATTGCAAAAATAGCGCGTGACAAATAGGGCAAGTCGTTTCACGGTTGCACCTAGAACCAAAACGAGGCGCGCGATGAACACCTATACCATTACCATGCTGTTTGCAGGGATCGGAATTCCAATTCTTGCTGCACTAAATGCTGCCTTGGGGAAATTCATCTATTCGCCAATCGCCGCAGCTACTATATTGTTTTCAGTGGCGTTTCTTGCCTGTCTCACTTTGTTGATTGTAACCGGATCCACGCCAATAGCCAAAGCGATCTCAGCGCCCAAACACCTCTTTGTTGCTGGAATTTTGGTGGCTTTTTATGTGCTGTCGATCACATTTATTGCCCCGAAAATAGGGATTGGTAACGCGATTTTCTTTGTGCTTTTGGGGCAATTGGTGTCCGCGGCAACTATTGACCACTTTGGTTTATTCGGGGCGACATTATCGCCCCTTTCTTTGACCCGCGCCGCCGGAATTGGCGTCATGGCAATCGGGGTTTGGATTACGCAGCAAGCCTAAGCAAGCGATTGCGCCAAATCCCAAAGCGCGTCTGGCACATCTACTTCGGTCATTGGCACCTTGTTTTGACCGGGCATCCGTGCGCCGGGTTCATCAGAAATGACGGCGCTCACAGCCTTTAGTCGGTCGACAAAGTCTGATCCTGAAGCGGGATCAATTAATACATAAAACTGTCCTAAATCATGCGGCGCCCCCTCTGGTGCCTTGAGCGTTTTTACATCTTTGGAAATAACACCCCCCGTCATTCCAGCGGCCAAGAGTTCCACCATAAGGCCAAGCCCCCACCCCTTGTAGCCACCAATGGACACAAGCGATCCTGCAAGCGCGGCTTCGGGATCTGTTGTCGGCTGGCCTTCGGCATCCACCGCCCAACCAAGTGGTATTTTTTCACCGGCAGCTTTGGCCATGGTTATTTTCCCCAAGGCAACCACAGTTGTCGATTGATCAAACTGCATCGCAACACCGCCCTGCCCGTCAGGAACAGAGAACGCCATCGGATTGGTGCCAATCGTACGCGTTTTACCACCTGGAGGCGCCACAATTGGCGATGCGTTGGTCATGCCCAGACCAATCAAACCCGCACGCGCGATTTGTTCCGTAAAATAGCCCAAGGATGTACAGGTATGCGCATGCCCAACGGCCAAAAATGCAATGCCATTTTCCCGCGCAGCGTCCGCAGCTTGCGCCAAACCCCGTGCAAACGCAGGCTGTGCAAATCCAAAACGCGCATCCACATGGACAGACCCCGATTTAGGACGTGTTACAACGGGTTCCACAGAGCCATTCACACGACCCGTGGCCAATTGCTGACAGTAGCTTTCTAGATAGTACAACCCGCAAATACGATTACCAACGGCTTCGGATTTGGCAACAGCATCAGCAACATGCGCGGCGATCCAATCCACGGCCCCATGTCGCAGCAATGCGCTTTTGGCTGTGGTTTCGATAGTTTCGATTGCTATTTTTGGCATGGTAAAATCCTTTAGGTTGCGCGGGTCATGCTCTGCGCGGTCGTGGCCCAATCAATACGTTGATCAAAGCCGTGCTGAAGTGTTTTGGCACTGTATTCCGAATGTAACCAATCCTCGAACCTTATCTGCGACATGTTTTGTCGGGCTTCGAACACATTTAGAATATAGTCAAGTATTCCTGTCTTGGTGAAGTCCAAGTGCGAATATCGCCAACTGAGCTGCTGTCGCGCTTGGTCGATCGGCTGGCCGTCGATCACCAAGAGATAAATCGCCGAAATAAACCCCGCGCGATCTGCACCGGATTTACAATGCAGCAAAAACGGTTTTTGCAATGTGCGCAGCGTTTTGAGAACCTCAAGTATCTGCTCAGGCTCTGGCGCACGGCGGGCGTGAAACGCGTGATCAACTAAACCAAGATCAAGTTTGTCGCAATATTCCCGCTCGAACAAATACTGTGAAAACGCGTTTGCGCCACGAAGGTTCAATACCGTCTTAATGCCCATCGCTTTGTACCGTTTGAACCGTCTCCACGTGGGTTGGTTAGAACGATACACCTCTGGGGCGATTTGTGCGAAATTAGTCCAGATTTCACGCAAAAAGGCTTGATCAAAAAAATGATAATGAAACGTGGTCCAACGACGCGCACGCGGTGTAGAAATATCTGTGCCAAAAGACGTGCGTAGTTTGCGTTCCAGCTGGTCTAATTTATGCTGTAATGTCGAGAGCATACGCCTTCTTTCTTTGACTGTCCTGATGGTCTAAGCCGCTTTTGAAAGGGACGCAACCACCAAGACCAATTGACCTTGTCGCCGAAAAGATTAGAACTTTGGATAACAAGATGAAAGTGACAAAGATGACTTTGGCAAATGGTGTAACCTACCTCGCAATTCCCGGCCCTTCTGTGATGCCCGCACGCGTCTTGCGTGAAATGCATCGCGTCAGCGCAAACATATACGAAGGCGAGCTGGTTGATATGACCTTTGCTCTGCTGCCGGATCTTAAGCGGGTGGCGCGAACAAAGCATCATGTGGCGATCTATATCACCAATGGTCACGGCACTTGGGAAGCCGCTCTTGCCAATATCGCGGACCGCGGTGATCACGTTTTGGTGCTGGCAACAGGACGGTTTGGACATGGCTGGGCCGACATGGCGCGCCGTTTGGGGATTGGCGTTGACGTCTTGGATTTTGGCAATCATGGCACCTATGATTTTGAAAAAATTCGGAATGCTTTGAGCGCAGATAAAGAGCACCGTTACAAAGCCGTTCTCGCCACCCATGTTGATACATCCAGTTCTGTACGCAACGATATTGCGGCCTTGCGCGGCGTGATGGATGACACGGGCCACCCTGCCCTTTTGGCGGCCGATTGTGTGGCTTCTATGGGGTGTGATCGATTTGAAATGGATGATTGGGGCGTAGATATTGCTATTGCAGCTTCGCAAAAGGGCCTAATGGTACCGCCCGGATTAGGATTTGTTTTCTTTTCGGACAAAGCCGCTGCACACCAGAAATCATTGAAAATCATAAGCCCCTATTGGGACTGGGCGCCACGGGCAAATCCCGAAATGTTTTACGAATTATTTTGCGGAACGGCGCCGACCCAGCATTTATACGGGCTGCGGGCTGCCTTGGATATGATCCACGAAGAAGGCATAGAAAATGTCTGGAAACGCCATCACACCCTAGCGTCTGGCCTATGGGCTGCGATTGATCGTTGGGGACAAGACGGCGGTACAATGCGCATGAACATCCAGCATGAAAATTTGCGCAGCGCCGCTGTGACGTCGGTTCACATTGGCGCCCCGCTTGGAACGCAGCTGCGAAAATGGGTCGAAGCCAACATGGGCATGACGCTTGGCATCGGGCTTGGTATGTCCACCCCCCAAGACCCCAATGGCGATGGTTTTTTCCGATTTGGACACATGGGTCACATAAACGCACAAATGTTGTTTGGCGTCATTGGATCGGTCGAAGCTGCTCTTTGTGCTTTGAATGCGCCACATGGCTCAGGTGCGGTTGACGCCGCAGCCAAAGTCATTGCATCAGGCGTTTGACGCCTGCGCCAAAGCCTTGGGCAGTAGCTCTGCCAAAATGTCCAAATCTTGGGGTGTTCCCGCGCTGATACGGATGCATCTGTTTTGTGGGCTTACAAATGGCATCCTCACAAAAAGCCCTTGAGCGACTAATGACGCCAAGACCCGCTGTGCAAAAGCACCATCTTGGCCGCAATCTATGCTGACAAAATTGGTCGCTGAAGGCAGCGCGTTCAACCCATTGTCTAAAGCAATTTGATAAATACGTTCGCGTGCCAGCGCTACTTTTTTGACTAAGTCCTCAAGATAGGTTTGATCCTCAAGTGCTGCTATTGCCCCGTCTTGGGCTGCACGGTTCATGCCAAAATGGTTGCGTATTTTTTCAAAGTTTCCAATCAAATCTGACTGCCCGAGCGCATAGCCAACACGTGCCCCGGCCATACCATATGCTTTGGAAAATGTACGCATTCGTATCACACGAGGATCATTGATGTCGATGTCCGGCACGGCCTCTTTGGGGGCAAATTCACTATATGCTTCGTCCAAGATCAACACTGTTCCCTCTGGAACAAGATCCAAAGCAGCTTGGATTTCGGATCCCGTGACCCAAGTGCCCATAGGATTATCGGGATTTGCAAAATAAACAAGCTTTGCATCCACCTCTTTGGCTTTGGCAAGCAAACCCAAAAGGTTTTCGCGATCATCGACATAGGGGATTTTTACAAGCTCACCACCGAAGCCGGCGACATGATAGTTGAACGTGGGATAGGCACCATCGGATGTCACAACCCGATCGCCCGACCCCACCATGAGCCGCACAAGATACCCAAGCAATCCGTCGATGCCTTCGCCGACGACGATATTATCCAACCCAATATCGTAATGATCCGCCAATGCCATGCGAAGATCATAACTGGTTGGATCCCCATATTTCCAAATCTCACGTGATGCGGCCTGCATCGCGGCGATGGCTTTGGGCGACGGCCCAAATACGTTTTCATTCGCACCCAAACGTGCCAAAAAGGGACCGCCCCTCTGCCGTTCCTGAGTTTCGGGGCCAACAAACGGCACAGTTTGCGGCAATTTCTGAGTAAGGGATGTAAACCGTGTATGTGTCATGTCTTTTGCTAAATCATTCTCGGTGTCTTACGCAAGCGCAGAAAATCACCTATAAGTGATGGAATAGTTACTTTTGATTTCAAGCAAGCCAGTTTACAAGCAATCAACAATAGTGATCAGCAAGATTGCAGAATTTCAGCAGGAGACATCCTTTGAGCAAATCAGTTCCCCCTTTCAGCCAATATGAATGGATGATCGCGTGGCGCTATTTACGCGCAAAACGGTCCGAAGGCGGTGTCAGCGTCATGACATGGATTAGCTTGATCGGGATCACTTTGGCGGTTTTTGCTTTGATTGCTACGCTGTCTGTGCGTTCGGGTTTCCGGTCGGAAATCGTGGATACAATCCTTGGGGCGAATGCGCATGTCACGGTTTATAATATGCCCGCAGCTGATGAATTCGGGAAAATCCAACGGACCATTCCAAACTTCGACGAAGTCGTCGACAACATCCGCACAGTACAAGGCGTGACCCGCGCCGCGCCCTTAATCAAGGGCCAAGTTATGGCCAATTTCGAAGGCGAAAATGCGGGTGTTCAGGTTTATGGCATAAGCTATGACAACCTTTTAACCCTGCCTCGGATTGCCAATCCAGAAGATCATGAAGGATCTATCAAAGACTTTGCCCAAGGGATTGCTATCGGCTCTGGGGTGGCGCGTGAATTAAACGCAACAGTTGGTGATAAAATTAAACTTATTTCACCAGATGGCGTTAAAACCGCCTTTGGGACCAGCCCAAGGGTCAAATCGTATTTCATCACTTATATTTTCACCGCAGGCCGCTACGACATTGATAAGACCCGCGTGTACATGCCCTTTGACGAAGCGCAAAGCTATTTCAATCGTGAAAATGCCGCTGATGAAATCGAAGTCATGGTAGACATTCCAGACAACGTCGATACCCTGTCGAACGATCTCTATCAGGCCGCCGGCCCCCGTTCTCAGCTATGGACATGGAAAAACGCGTCTAACAATTTCTTGCGCGCGCTTGAAATCGAAGACAACGTGATGTTCATAATAATGGCGATCCTTGTTTTGATCGCGACCATGAATATCGTTTCGGGGCTAATCATGTTGGTCAAAAACAAGGGCCGTGATATTGGCATTTTACGCACGATGGGATTGACCGAAGGGTCAGTGATGCGGATCTTTTTTATCTGTGGCAGCTTTACGGGCATAATTGGTACGATCTTTGGGGTTATCTTGGGATGTCTCTTTGCGATCTACATCGACCCAATTTTTTCTTTTATCAATTACGTTGCCGGTGGCGGTGTTTGGGACCCGTCAATCCGAGGCATCTATTCAATCCCCGCCGAATTGCACCTAAGGGATGTGATCAAGGCCGTGTCTTTGTCGCTTGGCCTTAGCTTTGTTATCACAATTTTCCCTGCGCGCCGTGCCGCACGTATGAACCCAGTCGAGGCATTGCGTTATGAATAATCCGGTCCTCAGCCTTAATTCTATTTCAAAAAGCTACCACATAGGCCGCCCCAATCAAATCGATGTTTTGGTGGACACACATTTCGAACTGGGCAGCGGTGAAATCGTAGCCTTGGTGGCACCATCTGGGGCGGGCAAATCCACCTTGCTGCACATTGCCGGACTTTTGGACACACCTGACAGCGGCTCTGTGCGCCTAAACGGAGAAGAGCTGTCAACGCTATCGGATCGAAAACGCACAGCAATTCGCCGCAACGATATGGGGTTTGTCTATCAATTCCACCATTTGCTTCCTGAATTCACGGCTTGTGAAAACATTGCGCTGCCGCAACTAGCCAACGGTATCCCCAAGCAAGATGCCACGCAACGCGCCCAAGAGCTTTTGTCGCTGGTCGGCTTACATGACCGCTTTGACCATCGACCTGCAGAACTTTCAGGAGGCGAACAACAGCGGGTTGCTTTTTGTCGCGCTTTGGCAAATCAACCACAGGTTCTATTGGCTGACGAACCGACCGGAAACTTGGATCAAGCAACCTCGGACACGGTCTTTGAAACCTTGATAAAAATCGTACGCGAGACTGGGCTTTCCGCCTTGATCGCGACGCATAACCCCGAACTGGCGGCCCGCATGGATCGCACGGTCGAGTTACGGCATGGCAAGCTAATCGCGCGCTAACGACGCGTATATTCACGCGCCAGCGTCGCAGGGTCCGCGCCTAGCTTGTAACGACCCAACAAGATCAAATTGCGCGCCCCACGACGCAGCCAGCCAGCAGAGCGATATTTGGCAAACGAGGTTTCAATGCGATACCCAATGGGGCGTAGATGCGGTTTGGCCCGTTTGGCAAATTCAACATCTTCCATCAACGGTTGATCAGGATAGCCAAGCGCGAGGATGTCATCCCGACGCGCCAACAGACCTTGGTCACCATAGGGCAATTTGAACACTCGCGACCGCATATTCGCCCAAGCCGCCACCCAACGCGGTCCAATTCCACGTGCTTGAAATCCAAGATCGAAATACCCGATCCCTTGCCCGTTTTCCAAGTAGGCCTGAACAGCATCGCACCATCCGGCCCCCAAGTGAGTATCCGCATGCAGGATCAAACACCATTTACCTTTGGCCGCAGCAACACCGCGCTGAATTTGCCCCCCACGCGACGCCGTGCCCGACACGACCAGCGCGCCGATATCTTCGGCAATAGTAAGCGTGGCATCGTTGGATCCACCATCCGAAATGATCAGCTCTGCGATCAAACCAGCTTCGATCCCTAGAAACAAATCCGGCAAACTGCCTTCTAGAGCGGCTTGTGCATTTAATGTCGGAATAATTACTGAGATTGGCGCAGGCATTCTCTGGTCCTTGTGGCTTTATCCCCCTATATCTAAGACACTTATAAAATCAAAGGAACACAGAATGTCTTTGCGCCAAGTTTTTCGCATTTCAGGATCGGATGCCCGCAAGTTTTTGCAAGGGCTGATCACCAACGACATCAAAAAGCTAGATCATGGTTTGGTCTATGCTGCGATTTTGACACCCCAAGGCAAATATATCTGTGATTTCTTTTTGGCGCCTGACGGGGCTGACATCCTCTTGGACGCGCCGCAACTGGACGCCGACGCCTTGATCAAGCGGCTATCGATGTATCGCCTGCGGGCTGACGTGACGATCACGGCAACCGATCTAGGTGTGAGCCGTGGCATCGAAAATGCGCCCTCTGGGGCCTTATTAGACCCAAGGCACCCTGCCATGGGATGGCGGCTTTATAGTGACCACGATCAAAGCCAAGACGTTGACTGGACCGCACAAAGGGTCAGCCATTGCATCCCCGAACATGGGGTCGAATTGGGGCCGGACAGTTACATCCTAGAAGCCGGATTTGAACGGCTTAACGGGGTGGATTTTCGCAAAGGCTGCTATGTCGGCCAAGAAGTCACCGCGCGCATGAAGCATAAAACCGAATTGCGCAAAGGGTTCGAAACCGTTTCAATAGAAGGCTCTGCCGACATAGGGACCCCCATCATAGCCGACGACGGCAAAGACGTGGGAACACTATTTTCCCAGGCAAATGGCCAAGCGATCGCATATCTTAGGTTCGATCGTGCCAACGGACCGCTCACTGCGGGCACGGCACATGTGATACGCACATAAAAAAGGCCACCCTGCGGTGGCCATTTTCAGAATTCCTAAACGCAATTAGGCGCGTTCGGAATATTCCATCGTATCCGTATTGACGATAATCATTTCGTCCTGGGCGATGAACGGTGGCACCATGACTTTGACACCGTTGTCCAAAATTGCCGGCTTAAAGCTATTCGCGGCGGTTTGACCTTTTACGACTGGCTCGGTTTCGACAATTTGGCAGGTCACTTTTTGTGGGACAGTCGCATGCAGGGCTTCTTCGTCATAGAATTCAACAACGATAGTCATGCCATCTTGCAAGAACGGACGACGGTCGCCCAATAGTTCGGATGGCAATTCAATTTGTTCATAGGTTTCTGTGTCCATGAACACCAACATGCCATCTGTCTCATACAAGAACTGCTGGTCTTTTTGCTCTAAGCGGACGCGTTCAACTTTGTCCGCGCTGCGAAAGCGTTCATTTAGTTTGGTACCGTTGCGCAAATTCCGAAGCTCGACCTGAGCGAATGCGCCGCCCTTGCCTGGTTTCACGTGGTCCACTTTAACCGCAGCCCATAGGCCGCCGTCATGTTCCAATACGTTGCCAGGACGAATTTCGTTACCGTTTATCTTTGCCATGTTAGAAACCTAGTCTCAAAGGTTGATGAAAGTTTAACAGACCCTATATATTGAGGGCAAGCGCAAGGCAAGTCACGCGTTATGGTATGCGCAAGACGAGCGTTGCAAAAATTGCAACAGAGATATGCAAAATAAAACTACCCGAATCATGTTTTTTCGGTCATAAGGCACGTCACGCCTGAAACACAAGAGCAATAATAAAGGACGACGAGATGAAAGATTTCGTTGATGCAACAGCATTCAACAGTGAACAAGGGAACCGAGCGCGCAAACTGTTCGCCGCCGTGGTTCTTGCTGCGCTAGATGATGCCATTGCGGATGATAAAAAATACGGCAATGGTCCTGAACAAATTGCACGTTGGGCACGGTCTCGCGATGGTCGCGAAGTCCTTAGCTGCGCAGGGATTGACCCAAATGAACGGGTTGTCACTGGTTTGATGGAATTTGTAGGAAAAGGTGTTCGTACATCTGTCGCGCTGTCACGCGAAGAAAGCGAACGTCGTAACGCAGCACAACATGCAGAAGCAGCTTAAGTCAGAGTTGCGATAATCTAGAAAGCGTCGGTTTACCGGCGCTTTTTTTATTCAATACGCTGCTTTAACAAAGCGCTGTTGATTTCGCGGCGGACAAGCTTGCGAATGTTCTTGGTAATTTTTTCACCCAAAGCACCGCGCAATTCATCGCGGATCATTTCGGCAACCAAGTCCCGCAACGCGTCTTCGTCAACGGTGTCTGGCGCGGTGTTCACGACAGCCTCTGACAATTGGGCAATGTCGTCTTCTACGCTGGCAACCGCTTTTTCAGTGGCTATGAATGCTGATGGGACGGATGTGTTGCTGCCTGCAAATTCGTCCTGGTCCACATCATCAGGTTCCCATAGCTGATCTGTGTTTGCGATCAAACGCTCTAGCTTGGTGATTTTATCTTCTAAAGATGGGGGCGTCGCAATTTCACTATCGTCCACACGCAAAGAAGGGCACAGCACAAGTGTGTCCGACCCTTTCGGCGTATCCTCAGTGGTATGAACAGTTTGATCAGGCTCATCCGCCACGAGCTTGCGAAGAGATGTCAAAACATCCGAGAGTTCTTTGCCTGCTGCTTCTGTCATTTGGTATCGCCCCTATTGTTCCCGAAAGGGTAACAATCTTGGGGCGATCCTACAAGTGGCTTCGCAGATTACTTGTTCAAAGACTTTAGCAAATCGTCCAATTTCTTGCCTTGTTTGCTGGTTGCAGCAGGCGCATCTTTGACCATGTTGTAATAGGCGGTTGGATCATATTTTTGAACCGGCAGGTTCAAATGATCGACGGTTAATTGCCCCGTAGACGCCAAAAGCCGGAATGCCGCTATGTTTTCATCCGCAATCGCAGAAATCAATCCAGCGCGCGCATCAAGCAATTCTTGTTCCGCGTTCAACACATCCAATGTCGTGCGTGATCCCAACGTGGCTTCTTCGCGGATACCCCGAAAAGCGACCGTAGCCGCACGAATTTGTTCTTCGCTGGCACTGCGCCCAGCGCGGGCAACGTCCAAGATAGCATAGGCACTGCCGGCTTGCTGTTCGATTTGGCGGACCGCCACAAGCAATGCCGAGCGTGTCGCATTCTTGCGATGTTCCGCTTGACGCATAAGGGATGGGTAACGCCCAGAAGCATATACCGGACCTGATGCATTCAATGTCACAGACCCACTAAGTGCCGACTGGTCCGAGCGGAATTGATCAGATAGCTGAACCTGCCCCCCAAGCGTCACGCGCGGTTCGCGATAGGATGCAGCGGCTTGCACGCCCAATTCAGCTGATGTGACATCATGCTGCAATTTACGAATATCCGGGTGATTACGGACGGCCATTGCTTTGGCTGCAGCCGCAGATTTTGGCAAGTTAGGCACAGATTTCGGCGCATCCAATTGCCCGGCACCTTTGCCAACGGTTTGGCGATAATATTCTTTGGCTTGGGCCAGATTGCCACGTGCCGCAGCCAATGCGCTTTGCGACGCAGCAAGGCGGGCCTCTGCCAAGGCAACATCAGTTTTAGTGATTTCGCCAACGTCAAACCGGTCTTTGGCCGCGCGCAGCTCTTCTTTTAATACGCGCAGGTTGTTTTCGCGCAAGGCGACTGTTTCAGCATAGCGGCGCACATCCATAAAGGCCTGAACCGCGTTTAACAGAACAGCTTGCTCTACGGACACCAAAGTTTGACGGGACGACAGCACAGCTTCTTTGCGTTGCTCAACCGCAAGCGCGCTTCGACCACCATCATATAACAATTGTGACACATCTAACCCAACAGAGGCCGTCGTAGACGCCGTGTCCCCCAAGAACAGATCCCCGGCCCATCCACGCGAAAATTGGCGACGCATGGTGGCGCTCCAATTCACTACAGGACCAAGGGTTGCCATCGCCTGTGCGACATCTTCGTCAGCGGCCCGCAAAACAGCGCGGTTTTGATCTAACAACCCGCTATTGTTATAGGCACTTATTAAAGCTTGATTAAGTGTTTCTGCATGCGACGCAGTAGACAGACCAACGACCAACGTCGACACGCCCGCAAGCATCGCAAGTTTACGACAAATATTGACCATTCGGTCCCCCTCATGATGGATGACGGAACCGCGCATTACCGCATGGGGCGTCACCCGAAAAATTTATAGCGCGAAAGCAGCTTCGCGTTGAAAGCCAGGCAAGACAGGCGCAGCGGCATTAAATGCAAATCTCCACGTTATCTTACCCTCTAATTTATATCCAATTTTCACGGTTCCAAGGGCACCTTCTGCAAAAATGCACGCGATGCGACCGCCTTCTTTGACTTGATCAAGGATTGTTTGGGGCATGGCTTCCACCGCGCCTTGAAGAATTACAACATCATATGGCCCATGTGCAGCCGCCCCTTGAGCAAGCACACCCGTTTCGGACACAACATTATCCGCACCGTTTTCCATGAAATTCTCTTGGGCGTCTGAGGCCATTGCCTCGTTTTCTTCGAGGGCGATAACGGCTTCTGCCATCCGCGCAATCACCGCGGATGAATATCCAAGCGCCGATCCAATATCCAATACCAATTCGTTCTGTTGGATATCCAAAGCATCCAGCATTTTCGCCAATGTCCGCGGCTCAAGCACAACGCGCCCCGCCCCAAGTTCGACGCATTCTCCGACATAAGCCACTTCGCGCATATTTTGCGGAACATAGGCTTCGCGCGGAACGCTTAGCATCGCTTCGATAATTGGAAATTTTGTAACGTCAGATGGGCGAACCTGAGTATCAACCATCATGGTACGGCGAAGTGTATAATCAGACATCGAGCAGCTCTTTCTCATCGCGTGTTGCCCTGTATTGCCACATCTCGCAGAGGCAGGCAACGGCTTATGACCATGAAATCGCGCGTAGCACCGAAACTAAGCGTTGATAATTCACCCAAGGCAGGGCTTAATCCCCAAAAACAGGAGATCATGATGCGTGCCTATCTTCACGAAGAGCAATCCCGACATAATCCCAAATATTTCATGGCGAATGGCCTCATAAAGCCAAACCCAGAAGCGCCAGAGCGTGTTGCCATTCTAGAAGCCGGTGCAAAAGAAGCGGGATGCCATTTTCATCCCGTTAACAATCTGGGCATGGGGCCGATTGCCGCTATACATTCGCCTGAATACCTTGCGTTCCTAAAAAACATCTATCCACGTTGGAGCCGAATCGAAGGAAATGGCGAAGAGGTGATCCCGAACATCCATCCATCAAACCGCGCTGACAGCTATCCAAAATCCGTCGTTGGTCAGTCAGGCTACCACCAAGCCGATACAGCCTGCCCAATTGGGGAACACACGTGGCGATCAGCCTATTGGTCGGCACAAACCGCACTTAATGGGGCGGAGGCTTTGATCAGCGGTGAAAAATCCGCCTATGCCCTTGCGCGCCCGCCTGGGCATCATGCATTCGGCGATTTGGCGGGTGGTTTTTGCTTTTTGAACAATTCAGCAATTGCTGCCAATCACCTTTCCCGCGCGGGATTTCGCACCGCAATTTTGGACGTAGATGTGCATCATGGAAACGGTACGCAGGGCATCTTTTACAACCGCTCAGATGTTTTGACCGTCTCAATTCATGCCAATCCTGAACGGTTCTATCCCTTCTTTTGGGGACATGCTCATGAACGTGGGGTTGATGACGGTCTAGGCTATAACCTGAACCTTCCTTTGGAACGTGGGCTGGGAAATGACGCATTTTTGGCCGCGCTTGATGTTGCGATAGATAGAATTTCTATGTTCGGAGCAGATGCATTGGTCATTGCTTTGGGATTGGATGCATCCATTGATGATCCCTTTCAGGCCTTGAAAATCACCCCTGAAGGGTTTTCTGACATTGCCAAGAGCGCCGCTGGTCTGAATGTCCCCACTTTGATGGTGCAAGAAGGTGGATATATTTCGGACATGCTAGGGCATAACCTAACCAAATTCCTTACAGGGTTTCAGTCATAAGCTGACAGTTTGTTCATCGCCCACCAAGTGACAAACAACATGATACTCGACACCAGCAAACAGGCCTGAAGTCCGGCGAATTGATAGACTGCGCCGGACAGGACCGTACCGATCAATCGACCGGCCGCATTTGCCATATAATAAAACCCGACATCCAACGTAACACGTTTTGCATCACTGAACTGTAGGATCAAAAAGGAATGCAATGACGAATTAAGCGCAAAAACCGCGCCAAAAACGAGCAACCCGACAATGACAATCCATGTTTGATAAGCTTCAAACAATAGGATTAAACTAGCAATACCCATAGGAATTATTGCAAGCTGCAACGCCAATGTGGCCGCCGTCTTTTTGCTTTGCCGGATCAATTTAGGCGCCATTCCCTGGACAAATCCGTACAAAATCACCCAGATCGCCATAAAGCTACCTATTGCGAAAAAGGCCGCGCGGTTGCCTTGGTCCGTGCCATCGGACCATTGCGCATAAAAGAATAGCGGAATGCCAACAACAAACCAAACATCACGCGCACCAAACAGAAACACACGGGCAAGGGATAGATAGTTGATCTTGGGGTTTTTGGAAAAGACGTCCTTAACTTTGGCATCTTTTACCCCCGTTGGCAGCCCTTTGGGAAGCTTCCAAATCAACAGCGTCAAAATCACAGCGAGCAATATGGCAAAGGCGCTAACCGTTTGTACAAAGCCAAATACGCCAAGGCAAAACGCGCCCAAAAAGAAACCCAACCCTTTGATTGCATTCTTGGACCCCGTTAAAAACGCCACCCATTTAAACAAAGGTGCGTCGCCTTGGGGGGCCAATATTTTGACTGCTGATTTCGAACTCATCTTCGCCAAATCCTTGGCCACGCCAGATAGACCTTGAACGCACATGACGAATATGACCGATCCCGCGATCGTCCAAGACGGATCAAGTTGCGCCAAAGCCACAAGCGCCACGATCTGCAGCGCGAGCCCTGCAAAAAGGGTCGAGGCCAAGCCAAAGCGCGCAGCAATCCACCCCGCAGACAGGTTGGTCACAATCCCCGCGACTTCGTACAAAACAAAAAGATTTGCCAATTGAAACGGGCTAAATCCCAAGGTGTGAAAATGCAATAGAACCAACATCCTAAGCGCACCGTCGCTTAGCATGAACACCCAATAGGCCACTGTAACCGCAGCGAATGCCAACATCAGAGCGACGCCGCGACCATCCGCGCCACATCAATCAACCGATGTGCATAGCCCCATTCATTGTCATACCACGCATAGATTTTCACCTGCGTTCCATTCACAACCATAGTAGAGGGCGCGTCAATAATCGACGAACGGGCGTCATTCACATAATCGGTCGACACCAAGGGGCGGGTTTCATACCCCAAAATACCCTTTAGCTCGGTTTCGGAGGCCGTTTTGAACAATGCATTTACTGCCTCTGCCGTTGTGGGTGTTTCGACTTCAAAGACGCAATCTGTAAGCGAAGCATTCAGCAAAGGCACACGCACCGCATGGCCATTTAACCGCCCCTTGAGTTCGGGATAAATCAACGTGATAGCAGTTGCCGATCCAGTCGTCGTCGGGATCAAGGAATTCAAAGCAGAGCGCGCACGACGCAGATCTTTGGCGGGGCGATCCACAATTGTTTGCGTGTTTGTGACATCATGAATGGTCGTTATTGACCCATGCTTGATCCCAAGGTTTTCATGGATCACTTTGACCACAGGGGCCAAACAATTGGTGGTACAGGACGCAGCGGTCACAATATTATGTTTTTGCGCATCATAGGTTTCTGAATTGACGCCATAGACAATATTTGCTGTCGGACCGTCTTTGACGGGGGCTGACACGACGACTTTTTTGACACCCGCGGCGAAATATGGGGCAAGGGCGGCTTCGGTTTTAAAGGCTCCGGTACAATCAATCACAATATCCACGCCCTCTAACGGAAGCTTGGACAGCGCGCGTTCTTGATATATCGGGATCCGCGTATCGTTGATTGAAACAGAGGTATCATCGAACCCAAAGGTCGCATTCCATCGTCCATGGACAGTATCAAATTCAAACAAATGCGCGTGCATTTCTGGCGTTCCGACAGCATCGTTCAAAAATGCAACCTGCGCACCACTTTCTAACAAAGGCTTGAGAGCAAGCTTTCCAATGCGCCCTAATCCGTTAACTGCATAGGTTACCATGTGTTCAATCCTTGTGTCCGTGTCGTCACGTTTGTCAAATCTTTAGCGGCCCGTCGTAACAGAATTATGACAAAGTTCCGTGCCGTTAAACATAATACACATAGAAATCGCGCAGGGCATCCCCTTCTAGATCACGTGTCTTTTTGACTTCTTTTTCTTTCATAAATATGTGGTTATCCACCAGCTCACGTCCAATGGCATCCCCCAAAACTGTATCCGCCTTTAGATCGGCAATCGCCCCCTTTAGATCAATGGCAGTCCCGTCCTTGGCATCGGTTTTTTCAAATCCGTCCCCCGTTTCAACCGACTGTAAATCATACCCTTTTTCAACACCCAAAAGGGATGCCTGCAACACAGCGGCAACAGCCGTATAGGGGTTGGCAGAGGCATCAGCCATGCGGTGTTCCAATCGTGACTTTGACCCACCTTCGCAGCTGATCCGCGTGGTCACATTGCGATGATCCCCACCCCAGTTTTTCCAAAACCCAGACAAAGACCCCGGTTGCAAGCGTTGATAAGAATTTGCCGTTGGCGCAATCAGA
>JAHEJA010000021.1:10139-25494 GCA_024639125.1 Paracoccaceae bacterium | reverse complement strand
ATTAAATCCCTGCTTGAACTCATGAGCACACAAGAGGCCGATTTCACAAATACCTTTGCAGGTTTAGCGAATGGAACTGCGTCACTGAACTTTGATGACACGCGCGCGTTCCGCACTTGGGAAACCCAGTGGCGCAAACGCATAGCGGATGAAAACGATGTGGACGTGCGATTAACGTCGAGCAATCCGATCATTATCCCGCGCAACCATCAGATCGAAGCCATGATCCAAGCCGCCGTAAATGACGACTTTACCCCGTTCGAACGCCTTATGACAGCCTATGCACAGCCCTATGAACCCTTGCCTGAATTTGCGGATCTGACGGTGCCACCCCGTCCAGAAGAAGAAGTGCAAGCAACCTTTTGCGGGACTTAGCGCTTAGTCAAGAATGGTTTCAACACCATCCTTGATGCAAAAAACGCACCCCTGCCCACCGGCTTGTAACGGCATGTCCTGCGGCGTTAACCCCTTGAACAAACCACGTAGTGCAAAACCGACGATACCATGGGCGAAAATTACGGTTGGGCGATCTATCGTATCGGCGACCTCGGCCATCCGTGCAAAAAATTGATCCCATGTTTCGCCCGTCTTTGTTGCGAAATATGCGGACCAAAAGCCATCATAGCCCGCTTGATCAAAGCGTGGATCAGATTGCAAAATAGCATCACGGCATTTGCCCGTCAGCTCGCCGACATCGATTTCCATCAACCGATCATCAAAACGGATTTTCCCCTCAACATCACCAAGCGCGAAATCCACCGTTTGACGCACACGCCCCAGTGGGCTTGCAAGGATATCAACTTGGGACCAATCGGGGATAGCAGCCCTCAACAACGCGCCCTGACGCTTGGCTTGGGCTTGACCTAGTTCGGTCAATGGGCTGTCTAATTTGCCCTGCATGCGCCCAATTCTATTCCATTCGGTTTGCCCGTGACGGCAAAAATAAAGGGGAGGCTTCATCTATTTCCTATTGATTAGCACCAAGCCTACCGCAACGCAGGCCAATGCACCAAAAACACCTATGCTGATGGATTCACCTAATATCAACCATCCAAGGGTTACGCTAAACACGGGGCTGAGAAAGCTAAAGGATGCAACGCTTGATGCCGGATAAATCGTCATGATCCAAAACCACAACAAAAACCCGAAACTGGCCACAGCAATGGATTGAAAAAACAAACCAGCATAGCTGATCCACGTGGGGTCCCGTATCCAATCCCCGAACCACAAAGACGCAAAAAGCAAAACAGGAGCAGATACCAAAAGCTGGACAAACAATTGCGTCTCGGGCCGTTCCCTCGATAATTTCGACAACCGCACCGTCAAGGCCACGCCGCCCCAGCCAAAGGCCGCGCAAAGCGCGAGCAGATCGCCATAAAGACTGGCGGAGCCTGTTGTGCTTCTTGATGTCATAGCCCAAGCGACACCGACCATTGCGATGATCAACCCAACCAGTCGCACGCCGGACAGCGATTCATTTGGCAAAAGGAAATGCGCAGCAATCGCCAACCAAACAGGCATCGAATAGAACATAATACTAGAGCGCGCGACCGTTGTGTGATCCAGCGCCACAAAGAGGCAAATAAATTCAACGGCAAACAATAGCCCGATAAAAAGCCCCGGCCAAAAGTTTTCGGCCCTTGGCACAAGGGGTATTTTGCGCCATTTCATCCAAATCGCCAAAAAAATCAGCGCAAACAATGACCTGAGGCCCGCTTGAAACACCGGTTGAAAACCACCGTTGCTGATTTTAATCACAACTTGATTAAACCCCAACAACAGGGAAAACCCCGTCAATAACACCGCACCCTGCACGTCGATTTTTAATTTCCGTTCTGTCATGGCGTGACACAACGCTATTTCCCCGAGGCAATCAAGATGAAAAAGCCTAGTACTTGGGTATCAATCAGATAGTATGAACCAGATGAATTTCAAAACAAGCTCAAGTCGTTGTACGTTTACAAATCCGGCGCTTGCAAAGTGTTTTGATCACGCACCAAAATAAATTAAAAAGGACCCGAAATGGCAATCATTGCTTGTTTTGATATCGACCCTTCCGGGCATTCCAAATTTGTTGATCCGACACTCGACCTGCCTGGTGTGGGATATCGCTGGATACATTTGGACCTGATGCAAGATGACGTGTCGCATTGGGTGGAAAGATATGTGCCCATTAGTAATGTGCCCCCTCTTCTTCAAAGCGAAACGCGGCCCCATTTTTTCGAAGATGAAGACGGGGTTGTCATTATTTTGCGCGGGATTAACCTGAACCCCGGCCAAGATCTAGACGACATGGTTTCACTGCGATGCTGGATCGGTAAAAATATTTTGATCACAGCACGCAAGCGCAAGATATATTCTGTGGATGAAATTCGGCAAGAGGCGCAGAACGGGCATGCAAGAACAACGCCTTTGGCGCAATTCGGGCATATCTTGAACCGCTTGACACAACGCATAGAAAGCCAAAGTTTACAATTTGATGAGGATACAACAAGTTTAGAAGATGCGATATTCGAAGATGATATGGATAAGCGCGGCGAGTCATTAGCGCCACTTAGAAAATCGCTTATACGTTTGCATAGGTACTTGGCCCCTCAAAACGCCGCCCTGCATCAGCTGGTGAATTCTAGCTTTGCCTCACATCACAAACAAACACGTCGCAGCTTGGAAGAATCCGCAAACCAGTTAACGCGATCAGTAGAAGAAATCTCGTCACTTTTGGACCGGCTTGGCAACTTGTCAGATTATGTGTTCAACATGCAATCCCAGCGACAAGGAAAAAACAGCTATATTCTGTCTATTATCGCTGCAATCTTTTTGCCACTTGGGTTTTTGACGGGTCTTTTTGGGGTCAATGTGGCTGGAATGCCCGGTGTCGAGACGCCTTGGGCGTTTGCAGCCTTGTCGATTGGGACGCTCGGAATTGGGGTATTGACGCTGATCTTTTTGAAATGGCTCAAGCTGTATTAAAAAAGGGCGGCCCTTTGGCCACCCTTTGACGTCTTTTGCAATATTATGCAGCGCTGCGATTTGGCTTAGCCCGTTTACGCTGACGTGCCTTTTGTGCGCCAGTTGGACCCGAATTGCGCCCCTCTGCTGTACGCGGCGCGCCACCACCGGATCCACCAGAGCGGTTTCCTCCGCCTGATCGACCACGTGGTTTGCCACTGCTGCGACCGCTGGTTTTCTTGCCTTCTTGGGGGGCTGTGTTTTCCCATGGGCGACCGTAACCAACCGGAATTGTGGTTTTCATGACTTTTTGAACGGCAATCAATTCGCCCATTTCTTCGGGTGAACAAAAGGCAATTGCAAAGCCTTCGGCACCAGCACGCGCCGTACGACCGATACGGTGCACATAGTTTTCCGGCACATTCGGTAGCTCATAGTTATACACATAACGGACCGCCGGAATATCCAATCCACGCGCCGCAACATCGGTTGCCACAAGCACCATAATTTCGCCCGACTGCATTGCAGAAATCGCACGTGTCCGCTGGCCTTGGGATTTGTTACCGTGGATATCATCCACTTTAAAACCTTTGCCTTGAAGGAACTTTGCCAATTTGCTCGCACCGTGCTTGGTGCGACAAAACACGATAGATTGCTGATCACGGTGCTTTTCAAGCTGCTCAACTAGATAAAAGGATTTTTCCGCCTTTGCGATAAAGTGCACAGATTGTTCAATCTTATCCGCAGCTTTCCCCGCAGGGTTCACTTCGATGCGCTTGGGAGATTGCAAATAGCTATTCGCAATTTCATTCATCTGTTTTGGCATCGTCGCCGAAAACACCATTGTTTGGCGCTCTGATGGCAATGCTTGGGAAATCGTCCGCAGAGCATGGATAAAGCCCAAGTCCAACATTTGGTCCGCTTCGTCCAAAACCAAAAACTTGGTTTCACTTAAGTTAATCGCGCGACGTTCCATAAGATCGATCAAACGACCTGGTGTTGCCACCAAAACATCTGTTCCACGGGCAATGCGCTGAATCTGAGCGTTGATTGATGCGCCACCAACAACAAGCCCGACTTTCATCGGGGATCCTTTGACCAATTCGCGAATTGTATCGCTGATTTGTTTGGCCAATTCACGGGTTGGTGCCAAAATCAAACCCCGAACGGATTTCGGGTTTGGCTTGCCTTCGAATTCCATCATGCGCGCAATCATCGGCACACCAAATGCCGCTGTCTTGCCTGTGCCTGTCTGGGCCAGACCCATGACGTCTTGGCCTTGTAGAGCCACGGGAATTGCATGCGCTTGAATAGGCGTTGGATCAACAAGACCCATATTCGCAAGACGCGTCAACAAGGCCTTGGGCAGGCCCATTTCTTTAAATAAACTCATAGTCGTCCTTCCCCTCTGACGAGGGATTGTATCGAACTGCGCAAAATCGCAGCACTTTTGGACCCATGCGTGAGAGGTGGGATGAACCAAAACGGTCTTTTGGAGCTGCTAAGACTACGGGAAATGATCCCTCTCATGCTCCGATTAGCTTGAACTCACGCAGCTAGACCGGTCTTGGAGTGTGCCTAATGCGCCGAAAGAAGAACAAAGTCAAGTCATTGCATTTTGCCCCAAATATTCCGTACTATGGCGTGACCACAGTTTCCAAGGCCCCCTGTATGACAGATACAATCCTCTCACGATGCGAACGCAATGGCTTGCGCATGACAAACCAACGCAAAACAATTGCACTGGTCCTTCAAGAATCCGACGACCACCCTGACGTAGAAGAGCTCTATGCTCGGGCATCTGCGCGTGATGCGTCAATTTCAATTGCAACGGTGTATCGTACTGTCAAATTATTCGAAGAATCCGGAATTTTAGAAAAACTAGAATTTGGCGACGGTCGTGCACGCTACGAAGACGCAGAACGCGATCATCATGATCACTTGATCGACATGAATTCGGGCGAAGTGATTGAATTCGTTGACCCCGACATAGAAGCCTTGCAAGAAAAAATCGCCGCCAAACTAGGCTATCGGCTGATTGGTCACAAACTCGAACTTTACGGTGTGCCCCTTAAAAAGTGATCCCTTGACTTTCTTTGCTCTCAGGCAGAGACAGACCAACTATCAGGCCAAGTATCAGGCCAAGTATAACGACGTGGTGATCTATGGAAAATTTGCGCGGCATTCTATTGATGACACTGTCTATGGCGTTCTTTGCAATCGAAGACGTTTTTATTAAATTCTTGGCTGTAAACCATCAAGCATCCCAGATCCTTATCATTGTCGGCTTTAGCGGTGCGTTGCTTTATATCCTTATCGCCAAAGCCTCTGGCGCCCCAATTTACCATCGTGATCTCCTGCAAACGCCTGTGTTGATTAGGACTGTATCTGATCTTTTTGGGGCCATCTTTTTCATGCTGGCGATTGTGCTTATACCTTTGACGCTTCTTTCGTCGATTATTCAAGTGATGCCCTTGGTCGTTACGTTTGGCGCGGCCTTGATCCTAAAGGAATCCGTAGGCTGGCGACGTTGGCTCGCAATTGCAATTGGCTTTTTTGGCGTCTTAATCATCATCCGCCCCGGGTTCGAAGGATTTCAACCTGCGTCGCTTTTGGCAGTAATTTGCGTGCTTTTTCTATCAGCACGAGATTTAGCAACCCGCACAATGAAAGTCAGCCTTAATTCTCTGACCGTTTCCATCTATGGCTTTGCCGCTATGGGGATGGCCGGAGTATGCACATTGCCGTTTTTCCCCAACTTCACACCGATCAGCGGCACAGATGCGATTTATTTCATAGCCGCGACGCTCACTGGAACTTTTGCATATTATCTGATCGTTATGGCAATGCGCATTGGTGACGTCTCTGTGGTTACGCCGTTTCGCTATACGCGCTTATTATTCGCAATTATCCTGTCGATGACATTTTTGGGGGAACGCCCAGATGTCGTCACCCTAATAGGCGCGTTGATTGTGATTTTATCCGGTCTTTACACATTGATGCGTGAACGACGTCTGAAAACCAAAGCCGTATAATACTGCGGCACTCCGCCACATGGTTGCTTGCGCTATCATTTATGTTACCGCTAACAAACCCTGTTTCTTTTTGAAAACACCCGTGTTATGCAGCTGCAGAAATCCAACCGATAGGACCCATCCATGAGCATGATCATTGATATCCACGCACGCGAAATCCTAGACAGTCGCGGCAATCCAACAGTCGAAGTCGACGTCACCCTTGAAGACGGCACAATGGGCCGCGCAGCCGTTCCCTCAGGCGCATCAACAGGCGCGCATGAAGCGGTCGAAAAACGTGATGGCGACACGTCTCGCTACATGGGCAAAGGCGTTTTGGAAGCGGTTGCAGCAGTCAACGGTGAAATCGCCGAAGCATTAGTGGGCTTTGATGCCACCGAACAAGAAGCCATTGACGCCACAATGATTGAACTAGATGGCACTGCAAACAAGGGTCGCCTTGGTGCAAATGCTATCCTTGGCGTCTCTTTGGCCGTGGCCAAAGCAGCAGCGGACTATTCCGGTCAGCCCCTTTATCGCTACATCGGTGGAACATCCGCCCGCGTTTTGCCCGTGCCAATGATGAACATCATCAATGGTGGCGAACACGCAGATAACCCTATCGACATCCAAGAATTCATGATCATGCCGGTTTCCGCAACCAACATCCGCGAAGCTGTGCGAATGGGGTCCGAAGTGTTCCACACTTTGAAAAAAGAACTCTCTGCCGCAGGTCTATCAACTGGCATCGGTGACGAAGGCGGCTTTGCCCCCAACCTCTCCTCAACACGCGAAGCTTTGGATTTCATCCTGAAATCAATCGAAAAAGCAGGGTATAAACCAGGTGAGGATATCTATCTTGCTCTGGATTGTGCATCGACCGAATACTACCGCGATGGCAAATACGAACTCAAAGGCGAAGGCAAATCCCTTAGCTCGGCAGAAAACGTCGCCTATCTCGAAGCCTTGGTGAATGACTATCCAATCATCTCAATCGAAGACGGCATGGCCGAAGACGACTGGGACGGCTGGAAAGCACTTACAGATGCGATTGGTGATCGCATCCAACTTGTTGGCGATGACCTCTTCGTCACCAACCCGGTGCGTCTCGCAGAAGGCATCGAAAAAGGCTCAGCCAATTCAATGCTTGTCAAAGTAAACCAAATCGGCTCGCTTTCTGAAACCTTGAAAGCCGTCGATATGGCGCACCGCGCCCGCTTCACAAATGTAATGAGCCACCGCTCAGGCGAAACAGAAGACGCCACAATCGCCGATCTTGCCGTCGCAACCAACTGTGGGCAAATCAAAACCGGCTCCTTGGCGCGCTCGGATAGATTGGCAAAATACAATCAACTCATCCGCATCGAAGAACAGCTCGGCGAAACGGCAATTTACGCAGGCCGCTCAATTCTTCGCAAATAAACAGCAAAGGCGCCCATGTGGCGCCTTTCTTATGTCTTCATCTTTGAAAAAATACTCTCGCCGAAGGCGTCGACACCAGATGCCCTTAAACCTGCGATAATGCTTTTGCAAACCTTGGCAAACGGGCCTTTTTGAACAACGCCCGTGCTGTCCAACTCTCGCCAGACATACGTGATGCTTGGTCAACCAAGCTTACTCCAACCCGATGCATTGCATCACTTTGTTGCATCCAAGCGTCCATCACCAACCCATCCGGATCAATGCGTTCAACGCCCTCTTCCCAAAGCGTTGCGCGCGGAAAATCTTTGATGTTCATGGTGACGATTTTGTCAGCTGACCCAGAAATAGCAGCCGCCAAAACATGCCGATCTGCTTCGTCAGGCAAAAACAAACGCGCCTCTAATGACGGGGCCCATGTCACTTTGGCGTGCGGCCAGGCTGCAGATAGCAATGCTATTTCACCGCGCGCCTGAGGTTCCCCATTGGGTCCCAATTTGCGCGCGGCTCTTGCCCATTCTTCTAATATTCTGTCTGACCACAGTGGCGTCCACCCCATGACCCTACAGGCCCCCATCAGGGTTTCCCGCATGACCGTTGGATAGAGGACACAGGTGTCAAACAAAAGCTTCATAAGCGAAAGAACAAAGCCTTAAGATACCCTGTTTGCGCCAATTGTGGGTGCAATGGATGATCCGCCCCCGCAAAGCCCGTATGGATCAACGCAGCAGACCGGCCAGCACGACCAATACCGCGCACCGAAGCCGTGCGGAATTTATCCAGCTGTGCTGCGTGCGAACAGGAACACAACCCAAGGATACCACCCTCTTTCACCAGATCACTTGCCAACCGTGCAACACGTTCATAGGCCCGCAATCCGGTTTCCAATGCTGGCTTAGAAGACGCAAATGCAGGCGGATCACAAATCACAACATCAAAGGTGCGCCCTTCTTCAGCAAGTTGTGTCATGACATCAAACGCATCCCCGCGCCGCGTGTCGAAGCGGTCTGCAACCCCCGTTGAGGCCGCGCCCTGTGTCGCTAAATCAAGCGCAGGCGCTGATCCATCGACCGCCAAAGCAGACTTAGCACCAGCTGCCAATGCCGAAAGTGAAAATCCCCCGACATGTGAAAACACATCCAAGACATCCGCCCCTTTGGACAAGGATGCAGCAAAGGCGTGATTAGGCCGTTGATCAAAATATAGACCTGTCTTTTGCCCCCCAGCGACATCTGCCATATAGGTTGCCCCATTCATCAACACCGGAATAGGCGCAGTGGGCAGCGTGCCAACAGCAACCGAATTTTCGTCATCCAACCCCTCAAGCGATCGCGCACGACCGGATGCGTTTTTGATAACTGTCTGCACCCCTGTCACATCACAGAGGGCCTGAACGATCGTATCCACCAACATATCGGCCCAGGCCGCATTTGGTTGGACCACAGCAACATCACCGAACCGATCAATGATAACCCCGGGAAACCCATCTGCTTCGGCGTGGATCAAGCGGTAAAATGGCTGATCAAACATGCGCTCACGCAGGTCTAGGGCTTTGCGAAGTTTGTGTGCAATCCAATCATAGGAAATGTCCACAGTTTCATCTTGGTCAAGCATACGACAGGTAATCTTGGACGTCGCATTATAGGCCGCCGTCCCCAAAGGGTTACGTTCATTGTCTTCTAACGTAACGATTGTCCCATCGGGAATTTTTTTGGTCCGCCTATCGAACACAAGTTCGTTGTCATAAACCCAAGGATAACCATGGCGAATTGCCTTGGCTGCTGCATTTGGCCGAAGCCGTACTACTGGTCGATCTATCTGTGTCATGCGCCCTCTCTATTCCTTTCTGCCGCAGTTGGAAAGATATTAAACACCGACCATTCAAGGCTTGATGTTTTCCAAGGGATGTTCTATTTCCTGTACCAAGTTAGCGCTAACATGACTTATGCGCCGTAAAAAACTGCAAAGGACAAATCATGGCTCTTAATTCAACGATCGAGCGTGTCACAGACCGTATTATCAAACGCTCTGAAGCGTCCCGAGCAAAATATCTTGCTCATATGAAAACCGCAGCTGACAAAGGCCCGCGTCGGGCGCATTTAACCTGTGGAAATCAGGCACATGCCTATGCAGCCATGGGCGCAGACAAAGACGCTTTGGTCCAAGAGCGCGCGCCAAACATCGGCATTGTGACGGCTTATAACGATATGCTGTCGGCGCATCAGCCTTTTGAAACCTATCCGAACATTATCCGCGAAGAAGCCCGTAAAAATGGGGGAACCGCCCAAGTTGCAGGCGGCGTTCCAGCCATGTGCGATGGCGTCACCCAAGGCCAACATGGCATGGAATTATCCCTATTTTCGCGTGATGTTATTGCGCTCGCGGCTGGCATTGCTTTGTCGCACAATACATTTGACGCAGCTGTCTATTTGGGTGTCTGTGATAAAATCGTTCCCGGACTGGTCATGGCGGCGGCGACCTTTGGTTATTTGCCAACCATCTTTTTACCAGCGGGTCCAATGCAATCAGGCATCCCTAACGACGAAAAAGCCAAGGTGCGTCAGCAATTCGCCACGGGTCAAATCGGTCGCGATGAATTGATGAAAGCAGAGATGGCCAGTTATCATTCTGCGGGCACTTGTACATTTTATGGCACGGCAAATTCCAATCAGATGCTGATGGAGTTTATGGGGCTTCACCTTCCGGGGGCGTCTTTTGTAAATCCAGAGTCTCCTTTGCGGGACGCACTTACCCGCTATGGGACCAAGCGCGTGCTGGAAATCACCAACTTGGGCAATGATTATCGTCCTGCTTGTGATATTCTGGACGAAAAAGCATTTGTGAACGGAATGGTCGGATTGATGGCCACAGGCGGATCAACCAACCTTGTTTTGCACATGCCAGCCATGGCGCGCGCCGCGGGTATCCATCTGGAAATCGAGGACTTTGACGATATTTCATCTGTGACACCTTTGATGGCCAAAGTGTATCCAAACGGGCTTGCCGATGTGAACCATTTCCATGCTGCAGGTGGGCTTGGTTATATGATGAGCCAGTTGTTGGATGCAGGGTTACTGCATGAGGATGTAAAAACCATTATGGGCGATGGTTTGAACAAATATCGCCAAGAGCCCAAATTGAAAGACGGAAAAATCGCATTCGACACAGCCGCCCGCGAAACCATGAATGACAAGATCCTGCGCCCCGCAACAGATCCGTTCCAACCAACAGGTGGCTTGAAGCAGCTCACCGGTAACCTAGGTACGGGCATGATCAAAATTTCAGCTGTCGCCGCAGAACGCCACATCATAGAAGCCCCTGCGCGCGTTTTTGAAACCCAAGACGCCGTCAAGGACGCCTTTAAAGCCGAGGAATTCACAGCGGATACGATCGTTGTGGTTCGGTTCCAAGGGCCGCGTATGAATGGCATGCCTGAATTGCATAGCCTTACACCAACCTTGGCCGTGCTTCAGGATCGCGGGCTCAAGGTGGCCTTGGTCACCGATGGACGCATGTCAGGTGCCTCTGGAAAAGTACCAGCCGCCATCCATGTCAGCCCAGAAGCCGCGATGGGTGGACCATTGTCGAAAATCAAAGATGGGGACATCGTTAGATTGGACGCAACTGCCGGCACGTTGGATGTATTGGCAAGCGACTTTGATGCACGCACAGCTGACACCGTAGACATGACACAGAACACGTATGGCACAGGACGCGAATTGTTTGACGTGTTCCGCCACAATGTTGGGCTTGCCTCGAATGGCGCAAGCGCAATCCTATAACCAAGGAAAATTGATATGACCCCCCAAGACGCAAGCGTTGAAACCCTAAAACTCTGTGAACTGGCCCCTGTTATTCCGGTGCTGGTCATTCATGATGCGTCTATTGCCCAAGACCTTGCTCGGGCTTTGGTCAAAGGCGGCCTTCCAGTGCTAGAAGTCACATTGCGCACGCCAGCTGCATTGGATGTGATTTCGGAAATGGCCCAAGTTGAAGGTGGCATTGTGGGCGCCGGTACATTGCTGACACCGTCGGATGTGACCAAAGCGGTCGCAGCAGGCGCACGATTTGGCGTATCCCCGGGCGCAACAGATACGTTGCTAGATGCGGCCGAAGCTGCTGATCTTCCGATGTTGCCAGGCGCGGCAACATCCTCTGAGGCAATGCGGCTGTTGGAGCGCGGATATAGCGTTCAAAAATTCTTTCCAGCCGAAGCCAATGGCGGTGCAGCTGCGCTAAAAGCCATCGGCGCGCCAATCCCCCAAGTTACATTTTGCCCAACTGGTGGAATTTCAACAAAAAACGCCAAAGATTATCTAAGCCTGTCTAATACGCGTTGTGTTGGCGGAAGCTGGGTTGCGCCTCAGGCATTGATTGATGCCAAAGATTGGGATGCAATTACCAAACTTGCTCAAGAGGCCTGTGCGCTGGTGTAACCACCACTGAATAAGATCACGGACGGGGGCGGCTTTTCCAGCCCCCTCTTCTTTTGGGTTTGCTCATTGCCTCTAGACCATTTTTTAATGTTGTGATCATTGGGTGATCTTGTGGTTCAGCTTTGTACTGTTCCAGAACCCGCTGGATAACAAGCTGCGTGTCTTGATCCATCGGAATACCTAAAGCCCAATCTAAAAACACCGTTCTGCATTCCGGTTCGGTAATTCCCTCAATGTTAAACGCTTCACGGATCAGCGCTTTGGGATCGTCTGCATCACCTTTCATCGGCACCCTCCTCTGGTTCCGGCAGAGCATTAGCAATAATATCCGCGGCTACTTGTACAGAAGCCCCTATTTTTTGCTCAAGCGCGACCAAATCTTCTACTTGTGCTACGCGCAACACCAAAGCCAAGCCATCGCTGCCACATGCAGTTGGATCAAAGTTGTCTTCGGTCAAGAGCTTGCTCACAATTTGCAATTGCGCCAAGACTTCGTAGGTTGTTGCCAAATGATCCGCGTCTTGCTCAGATATGATACCTAATTCCCTACAGGACATCAGCCCGCTTGCCACATCGCGTGTGCTTTTGCCAGCCGCCAAAAGACCCATTTGCGCAAACAGCTCGATATCCTGCAACCGCCCTGACCCGATTTTAAGGTCCCACAAACCGGACGGCTTTACACCCGCAATTCGCGCCCGCATTTTAGAAAGAGCCATTTTCACCGTGTCCTGCGACCGCTTGCCCATCAAGGATTGCCGAAAGGCTTCGACATCTTGGGTAAGCTTAGGTGGCCCCGCAACAACGCGCGCCCGTGTCAAAGCCAAATGTTCCCATACCCATGCTTCCGCTGATTGATAGCTGCAAAAAGCATCCATTGATGTCGCCACTGGTCCCTTGTTGCCAGAGGGACGCAACCGCATATCAACCTCATAAAGACGGCCTTCTGCCATCGGCGCGGTCATCGCAGTGACCAAAGCTTGGGTAAGTCGCGCATAATAGGTACGACTTGGCAAAGATCGCTTGCCATCGGATGCGTCTTGATCCGCAGGATCATAAACGACAATCACATCCAAATCCGAATGCGCATGCAAGCGTGCAGCCCCCAATGACCCCATTCCGATCACAACCGCACCATTCCCCGGAGGAGATCCGTGTTTTGTTGCAAACTGCGCAATAACAACTGGCCAAAGAGCGCGTAACATAGATTGTGCCAAATCCGCGTATTGATGTGACGCGTCTTTGGTCGAAATGATATCGCGCAAAATATGCACACCAATGCGGAAATGCCATTCTTTGCCCCAACGCCGCGCCGCATCAAGCTGGGCTTCGTAATCTGCTTCGGCGGCAAGCACTGTGGCCAGATCTTGGGTCAAATCATCTTGGGATGGCCATTCCGCCCAAAAGCTGCCCCCGATCACCGCATCAAAAACCTTGGCATTTCGGGCCAGATATTGCGACAAGGCAGGTGCTGTTCCAACAATATCTACCAATAAATCAATCAATTGCGGGTTGGCATCGAACAACGAAAATAGCTGTACACCTGCAGGCAATCCCGCCAAAAAGCCATCAAAAGCAATCAGCGCTTCTTCTGGACGAGAAGACCCCCGAAGCCGCTTAAGGATTTCAGGTTTCAACCGATTAAAGATAACTTCGGCCCGTTCGCTTCGCAACGCAGGATAAGTGCCCCAACGCGCTGTGACCTCGCTTTCTTGCGGATCAACAGGCTGCGAAGGTTGGGTTTGACCGGGCGCAAAAAAGCCCTCGGTAAGGGTGTGAACCTCTTCTAATCGATGGTGCAAGTCTTGTTCAAAGGCGGTTCGATCCTGCCCTAAAAACGCAGCAAGTCTATCAAACCCCGCATCGGAATTTGGCAAATTATGGGTTTGGGCATCGTTGATCATCTGAAGACGATGTTCCACCGTACGATGATGGACATAATGATCGCTTAATTTATCGCGCACATCGGGTTCAATCCACGACTTTGACGCCAAAACGTCAAGCCCATCAATCGTGCCACGAACGCGCAAATCGGGATCACGCCCCCCAGCGATGATCTGGCGGGTCTGGGTGAAAAATTCGATTTCACGAATACCCCCCCGCCCCAATTTCATATTGTGATCAAACAGGTCAAGCTTGCCCCCCAGCCCTTTGTGTTCGCGGATACGGAGGCGCATGTTATGGGCGTCTTCGATAGCTGCAAAATCTAGGTGCCGCCGCCACACAAAAGGCCGGATCGAAGACAAAAACGCATTGCCAGTGGCAAAATCACCGGCGCAGACGCGCGCCTTGATATATGCGGCCCGTTCCCACGTTCTGCCCAAGCTTTCGTAATAACGCTCTGCTGCATCAATTCCCATACAAACAGGCGTCACAGCTGGATCTGGACGCAAGCGCAGGTCGGTTCTAAACACATACCCGTCCCCAGTCAGATCCGACAGGGTTGCCGCCATTTCCCGCGTTGCTTTGATAAATGTGCTGCGTGCCTGATGAAACACCTCTGGATCGAATTTCGCTTCGTCAAAAAAGACAATCAAATCAATATCAGAGGAATAATTAAGCTCGAATGCCCCCATTTTCCCCATAGCAAGCACGAAAATTCCCGTATCAGCCAAAACAGCCCCGTCTTGGAAACCTGGTAATTTTCCGCGGCGGATCAATTTGGTCAACGCCGCTTGGAGGGCGGTTTCAACAGCAAGATCGGCAAAATCCGTCAACGCCTTGGTAACCTGTGCCAATTCATAAACACCAGAAATATCACAGAGACCCGACCAAAGCGCGATCCGCTTTTTTGCCCGTCTCAGCTCAACTGCGATCTGATCAAGCGGGACCGACTTGATCCGGTCCAGTTCGTTTTCGATGACTAAATCCCTTTGGTCAAAAGCGGTGGCTAACCAATCATGTTCGCGTTCGATCAGGGATTTCAAAAACGGACTACAGCTTGCTGTGCCACGCAAAAGATCACGAAGCGCGCCTTTGGCCTGTGGAAAAAGACCAAGCACATCATCACCTTGTGCTGCATCAAACACAAAAGGTACGGATTGGATCACGTGTTCAAACTTCATAAGTTCACAATACCCTGTCTATCTAGGTCGTTAATCGCCAAATCTATGTCCAGAGCTTATACCCATTTTGACCGAAAAAATAGATTTAAATATCTGTAATAAAATAGCTTTCACAAAAAATGTAAAAAACATTTACATTAATCCTTGAAAGCCGGAGAGACGACACCCATCTGTTTAATGTGAAACGCATTCACATTTTTTAATGGAGAGAATAAATGACCACCGCCGAATATATGCCACACTCCGATGCGCCAAAATCATGGTTTGCACGTGCCGAAAATTGGCTTGACCAAAAAGGAAGAGGCGCCTGGATCGCGTCTATGGTTCTTGGGTTTATCTTTTTCTGGCCCATTGGTTTTGCCCTTCTTATTTATATGATCTGGAATAAAAAAATGTCTAAAACGAAGTGCTATTCAACATTTCGCAGCCACACTGTCATGAAATCATCTGGCAATTCGGCCTTTGATGCCTACAA
>JAHEJA010000021.1:0-10039 GCA_024639125.1 Paracoccaceae bacterium | reverse complement strand
TATTTAGAGGGGCGCAAGGAACGCAAACTTTTTACGGCACTTCAAGGAAGCAATTGCCAAGAGCTAAATGATGCCTTGTCAAAACAAGGCTTCCGTCGCTCGCAAAATGTTCTGTATCGCCCAACCTGCGCGGATTGCAACGCATGTCTGTCTGCGCGCATCGATGTGTCCAAATTCACGATGTCGCGTAGTCAAAAAAGGGTGCTAAAGCGGAATTCCGATTTGGAACGGGCGGTCAATTCGCCATGGGCCAATGATGATCAATACGAATTGTTCAAAAAATACCTAAGCAGCCGCCACGCATCGGGTGGGATGGCGGATATGGATATCTTTGAATTCGCCTCGATGGTCGAAGAAACCCCAATTAAAACGCGCGTCATTGAATATGCCAATGCGGATTTGGCGGCTGTCTGCTTGACCGACATTCTAGAAGACGGCCTATCGATGGTATATTCCTTTTATGACCCGGATGAGCCAGCGCGGTCATTTGGAACCTACCTTATTCTGGATCATATCTATATGGCGATCGAAGCTGGATTGAAATACGTTTATTTGGGCTATTGGGTCCCTACCAGTCCCAAAATGCACTATAAATCCCGTTTTTCCGGGTTAGAAATATATTTCCGCGGTTCATGGCAGCCCATGGGCGATCCAGAAGCCTACTGTACAGCACTTCACCCCATGAATGCCGAACCGATTTCAGAACAGGTTGCCGCACTGAATATCCCACCACTGAATAAGAATAGTTTCTAATCCAATCACCCCTCTGGACGAAGCAGATGGAAAACCCTATATGTTTACTCAGGTAATACATAGGACAGAGCATGACCGAGGCTTCTTTACCCCTTGAGGGCACACCACTTATCGCGCCATCTTCGACGGATCATCCCCTATATGAGTCCGTTGTCGAAGCCTGTCGCACGGTTTATGACCCTGAAATCCCCGTGAACATTTATGATCTTGGTTTGATCTACACAATTGATATCAATGATCAAAACGAAGCGCGCATTACAATGACGCTAACGGCACCAGGCTGCCCTGTTGCTGGTGAAATGCCGGGCTGGGTCAGCGATGCTGTCGGTCCAATCGCCGGCTTACAAGATGTTCAAGTTGAACTGACTTGGGAACCGCCATGGGGCATGGATCTAATGAGCGATGAAGCGCGACTAGAACTCGGGTTTATGTAATCCCATTTCCGTCTAAGGACACGACGATGTTTTCAATTCCTGGTAAATCCCCGATATCAATGACCCCGAAAGCGGTCCAACACATCATCGCGTTGATGACCAAGGACAACCGCTTTGGCCTTAAGATTGGCGTCAAAAAAGGTGGTTGCGCAGGAATGGAATACACGATGGAATTCGTTGATCAGGCGGAACAATCGGACGAAGTCATCGAACAAGACGGCGCACGTGTGTTGATTGCGCCGATGGCACAAATGTTTCTGTTTGGCACCGAAATAGACTATGAAACCAGCCTCTTGGAATCCGGGTTCAAGTTTAAAAACCCAAACGTCACCGAAGCCTGTGGATGCGGTGAATCAATAAAGTTCGAAGGCATGTAACCTATTTCTTCAGGTGCAGATATGTCTCTCGGAACCGTTTCGTCAAATGCTCTCCGGCCAAAATAGGGGTCTGTGACGACATAGGCGCAACATTGGTATCATAGTTTGGATTGAAAAAAAGCGGTACTGAAATGCGTTCATCCGCGGTTCCGCGCACACGATGAGGTGTCGCACGCACTTGGCCGTCGGTCCACATCTGTAGCATTTCACCAAAGTTAATTATAAATGCCCCAGGTGCAGCCGTCACAGGAACCCATGTATCAGCCCGTGTCTTTGCTTCCAAACCTGCGACACCATCCGTAGCCAAAAGCGTGACACACCCGTAATCCGTATGCTCTGCAATTCCAAAATCCATGTCACCTGCCCAGTCTGGACGAGACGGATAATAATTTCCGCGCAGCAACGCCATTGGTTTTGAAAACTTGTCATCAAAATACGCAGCATCTTTCCCCATAACAGTGGCAATCGCGCGCAAAATATCCATAGCAACACCCATTGCGGATCGGTAATACTCTGAAATTACGCTTTGAAATCCCACAGGCGTCTGCGGCCAAAGGTTCGGCGCATAGACTGCCAATGCACCAAGCGGATCATTCTCAGCAAGCTCAAAGCCACTATCAAAAACCTCTTTATAGTCAGGGTTCGCATCAGGATCGACTTGTTCGGATCCCGCACGACCCCATCCCCGATTAGCCCCGGTTCGCGCCATATCCACGCGCGTTTTGGCGCCATCTGGTAACTTGAAAAAGGCTCGATACATGTCGATAACCTTTAGAACATCTGCAGCTGCAATGGTCGTATTTTCAACCACTAAAAATCCGTGTTCCTCTACGCCACGCGTCAAAGTCGCCATTGTGCAAGGATCGCGCAAAAGCACCTTTGAACCGTCTAAAACAGGCACCATGATTGCATTCCTTTTGCCAAACAAATTGCCGATTGCGCAAACTCTGCTAAAGATACACAAACGATGAAACTCTCAAGGAGGCAATAATGCGCAAGCTTGCTGCAGGCAATTGGAAGATGAACGGACTCGCCGAAAATCTTTCAGAACTCGACAATTTGACACAGGCGCACCCATCACCCAATGTCGATATCCTCATTTGTCCACCGGCTCCCCTTTTGATGCAGGCCGCATTACAAAGCCCAGTGGTGCAAATCGGCGCCCAAGATTGTCATGCCAAAACAAACGGCGCGCACACAGGCGATATTTCTCCTGACCTCATAAAATCAATCGGCGCCACATCCGTGATCTTAGGTCACTCTGAAAGGCGTCAGGATCATGGTGAAACCAACGAGCAAATCGCCGCCAAAACCCAAGCCGCCCACGCAGCGGGTTTGATCGCAGTGGTCTGCATCGGTGAAACCCATCTTCAACGCCTTGAAAATGAAACCTTGGATGTTCTCGCGGCCCAACTCGCAGGATCGCTGCCTGCCAGCAGCACGGCGGAAAACACTGTTGTCGCCTATGAACCGGTCTGGGCCATCGGCACAGGATTGGTGCCAACGGACCAACAGATAGACCAAGCACATGCCTTTATCCGCGACACCCTTGTCGCCCGTTTCGGCGACACTGCCAAAGAAATCCGCTTGCTCTACGGAGGCTCAGTCAAAGCATCAAATGCCGACGCGATTTTTCAAATCAAAAACGTCGATGGCGCCCTCGTTGGTGGTGCAAGCCTCAAAGCTTCAGATTTCTCGCCAATCATAAATGCATTGGAAAATACTCTTTAGACTTTCTTTTTGCCCAAAATACTCACATCACGCCCTCAACAAAAAAGGCGACGCTCATTCAAAAGCGTCGCCTTTTACATTTTCGTCACGAATCTTTGGCTACTTCGTTATTAACTCTGGCCCCATGAAATAGGTCGGTAACCAAGTCGATATTATAGGCACATATGTCACCAAAATCAGGAACACAAACAAGACTGCCAAGAATGGCAAAGCGGCTCGAACAACACCCATCATCGGCATACCTGCAACCCCAGAGGTCACAAACAGATTAAGTCCGACAGGTGGCGTAATCATCCCGATTTCCATGTTAACAACCATGATGATGCCCAAGTGAATTGGATCAATACCAAGCTCCATCGCAATCGGGAACACCAATGGTGCGACGATCACGATCAATCCTGATGGCTCCATAAACTGCCCACCAATCAACAAGATCACATTTACCATCACAAGGAACATGATGGGACCAAAGCCTGCTGATAACATCGCGCTTGCGATTTGCTGCGGAATTTGCTCGTCCGTCAAAACGTGCTTTAGGATCAGAGCGTTGGCAATGATGAACATCAACGTGATCGTCAATTTTCCCGCATCAAACAACGTGTCTTTGGTGTCTTTGTGAAGAATTGACATCGGCATACGCAAAAGGTCGGACACTATGTGCATAGGCACAGGCATCTTTCCTTTGGACAGGCTTTCCAACACACCGAGCAACGCACCAATACCCAAACCCGTCAACATGGATTGACCCAATGGTTGACCCGTAAAGATCCAGATTGCCAACCCGATTCCAAGCCCACCCATCAACAAAATTGCAGTAAAGTTTCCTGCTTTTGGGGGCACTTTGGCGAACACGCCCATATCCCGATACACATAGTTGGCAATCAAGAATGCATAAACAGCAGCAACAGCAGCGGCTTCTGTCGGTGTAAAGATACCACCATAGATACCGCCCAGAATGATCACAATTAGGAACAAGCCCCAGATCGCATCTTTGGCAGAGGACAACACTTCGCCCCAGCCTTTCCATTCTCCCTTAGGAAGGTTGCGAATACGCGCGATCACATAGATCGTCACCATCAGCATTGTACCAGCCATAAGGCCCGGAATGACACCCGCCAAGAACATACGCCCCACAGATACATCCGTTGCCGAAGCGTAGACAACCATAACGATGGATGGCGGGATCAAAATCCCCAAGGTGCCTGCGTTGGCAATGACGCCGGCGGCAAATTCCTTGGTGTAACCAACTTGGCGCATGCCCGCGATCACAATAGACCCGATTGCAACAACGGTCGCGGGGGATGATCCCGACAAAGCGGCAAACATCATACAGGCAAAGACACCCGCAATTGCCAAACCACCGGGCAAATGCCCAACCAAAGCGATGGAAAACCGAATTATCCTTTTGGCAACGCCACCTGTCGACATAAACGACGAGGCAAGAATAAAGAACGGGATCGCCAACAACGTATAGTGTCCGGCCATGGCCTGAAAAAACGTTTGAGCAATTGATGCAAGCGACGTGTCACTTAACACCAGCAAAAAGAGTATCGAGGACAGCCCCAATGACACGGCGATCGGAACACCAATCAACAATAAGCTGATGATTAATCCAAATAAAATTGCGACTTCCATAGCTTAGGCCTCTGCATTCATATGTTTAACATCTTCGACAGCATCTTCAGCTTCATGGCTGACAATCAAAGACGACGTATGACCTGCCCACAAGCGCACAGAGGCTTGGACAAATCGAAATAGCAATAAAGCTGCACCAAAAGGCAACATTGCATAGGGAATAAAGCGGGGCAGTTTTTCGTATTCTTCGCCTTCATTCATTAATGGCTCTAAAAAGCTTAGAAATTGGGGGAATGGAATATCGTTAACCGCATACCACGCGCGATAAGACGTGCGGCGCATTTCTTCTATGCCTGTCGGAAACCAACGACCCGTGGTTTGGGGAAGATTGGCAAAGTTCGCCCAATAGTCCCATGACCCCTTCATCAACAGAACCGCATAGAAAATGCACAATACCGCTGTCAGCAATCCAAGAGCGCGCTTAATTGACGGGGCGACAATATTTAAAACCGCATCTACGCCCAAATGAGCAGTGACTTTGACGGCATAGCTCACCCCGAACAGTATGAGCCATGCAAACAAAAACGTTACGGTTTCAAAGCCCCAGATCAAGCCCGAAGAAAACCCGTATCGCAAGACAACATTAACAAACGTGATGACCACCATAGCGCCCAAAATCAACGCTATAACGGTTTCTTCCAACTCATGGACGACTTTCCCAAGCATGCCCTTTGGTTCGAACCGTGACGACATTTCGCCCTCCTGTTCTTGTGAATGGATAAAAAAACCCGGCCACTCTGATATCAGAGGGCCGGGCCAAATTCTAAGCGCCCGGCTTAGTGTTTCGCGTTGATCGCTTGTGCAGCGTCGATGTTGTCTTGACCAACGTCACCAACGAATTGATCCCAAACAGGCATCATCGCATCAACCCATGCTTGACGCTGTTCTGCTGACAATTCACGGATAACACCACCGGCATCCAAAACTGCCTGACGTGCATTTGCATCCACATTGCCAACTTCTGCGTTCCGTGACTCTGTCACTTCTGCAATGATTGTTGACAACTGAGCGCGTACATCCTCTGGAAGACCATCCCAGAAATCAGTCGATGTCACGAGCATATAGTCGATGATACCGTGGTTTGTTTCTGTTGTGCCGTCTTGTACTTCAAAGAATTTCTGGCCGTAGATGTTTGACCATGTGTTTTCTTGTCCGTCAACAACGCCAGTTTGCAATGCGCCGTAAACTTCGGAAAATGCCATTGGCTGTGGGCTAACGCCGATTGCTTCCATTTGTGCTTTGATCACGTCAGACGGCTGAACGCGGAATTTCAAGCCAGCTGCATCTGTTGGTGCGATCAATGCTTTGTTCGCAGACATTTGCTTCATGCCGTTATGCCAGAAACCAAGACCCAAAAGACCACGACGTGTCATGGATTCTTTCATTGCTTGACCTGTTTCAGAGTTTTGGAATTCGTCAACAGCGTTGATGTTTTTGAACATGAACGGAAGGTCAAAAATGCGGAACACTTTTGTGAACTGCTCAAACTTTGACAATGATGGTGCCGCCATTTGCACGTCGCCTTGAAGCATGGCTTCTAGAACTTGGTCATCGTTGTAAAGCGTTGAGTTCGGGAACACTTCCATACATGCTTTGCCGTTCATTTCGTCGTTGATGCGGGTCATCAAAACAGTCGCGGCAATGCCTTTTGGGTGTTTGTCAGTGTTTGTCACGTGGGACAATTTGATTACGATTTCACCGTCATCACAAGCTGCAGCAACAGCATTTGCAGAAACAGTCAAAGCCAAAGCCGTCACGGCTGCGGTTACAAATTTCATTGATTTCTCCTCCCAGAGTTTTAGCGCCCGGGATGGGCTGGTCATTAAACTAGCCCAAGTCAAAACTATGACAATCGCAATTTGGAAAATTACCCACATCTATTTTATTACTTTAAATCAATTACTTAAAATTCCACGGAAAATGATAGCGATAACAGGTGTGTGAACTTCCGCACGAACCAAATCGCATTTGTGCGGATTTTCGCACAAAACGTCAAACGCGATACTCTTCGCTTCGAATCCCGTATTTAGCAAGCTTGTCATAAAACGTCTTGCGGGGCAGCTTTAGGTATTCAGCGGCCAATGTTGCGCGGCCTTTGTGACGCGACAAGGCATCAACCAACAACCGACGCTCGACTTTGGCCAATTGATCAACCAGACCCTGTTCTTCTGCGTTTTGCGATGTTGCATCTTCAACCCCCAGCACAAACCTCATGGCATAACTCATCAACGAACGTGCATTGCCAGGCCATGGCTGTGACATGATATTTGCTTCTATATCGGCGGTAATATTTGGCGCGGTTATCCCAGATTGGTCGGCAGCCTGCGCCACATAGCGGCGAAACAACACAGGGATGTCTTCTGGGCGTTCCGCCAAAGACGGAATACGCACTGGCATTGTTGTCAGGCGATAATACAAATCCGCCATTAATCGCGTCGCTAACCCGTCTTCACCAAGTGATTGCGTCGTCCCCGCTATAACCCGCGTGCCGCCTTTTTCTTCGATCAAATCCAACAGAGCAAGCTGAGCATCCTTGGGCAAGTCTTCGATATCATCAAGGAACAAAGTCCCTTGGTCACAGGCATCATACACATGACAAAGCTCGTTTCGCTCAAGCCCTTGGGACGCGCGTTTGACAAAGGGGCCTTTGGCTGCGTTCGAACATAAGTGGATGACTTCGGCGACTTTGGTGATCCCGGTGCCAGCGGCCCCTGTTACGATCGCTTCGGTTCCGGAATGTGCGGCTTTGCGAATGGTTTGGCGCAGGGTTTCCGATTGGTCCGAAAGCCCAAAAACCAATCTTGCGGCGGGATCAGTTTGGGCGACTTGGGCTTTTAAGTCCCTATTTTCCAGAACAAGCTCACGATGCTTTATCGCGCGATCAATCACTGGCAAAAGCGCATCGGGTGGACAAGGTTTTTCGAGAAAGTCAAAGGCACCTTGCCCGATGGCCTTGACCACCATTGGAATATCCCCTTCGCCGGTCAACATAACAACCGGCAAATCGGCATCACAATTCATGACATAGTCCAACACGTAAAACCCATCGCGCCCCGGCATCCGAATATCGGTCAAGATTATGCCTTTGAATTCTGCGGAAATATGGTCTTTGGCTTCGATAAACGCAGAACAGACAATAACATCGAGGTCAGCCAATTGTAATGTTTGGCTCAGCGCGGCACGTACCGCTGCATCATCATCGATCAATAACACTTGCTTCATCAGTCAGCCATTTCTTTCAAAGCCCAAGGTTCTAGTTCAACAATGAACCGCGCCCCTGTTTTCGTATTTTCACCAACAATCACTCCACCAAAGCTTTGGATCAAGCCATAAGAAATAGAAAGCCCCAAGCCCATACCTTCGGAGGCACCCACCTGTTTCGTTGTATAAAAGGGTTCAAAAATTTTATCCGGTTGATCTATTCCCGGTCCTGTATCCTGAACCATGATCCGAATACGATCACTTTGTGTCACAGAAATCGTAAGCGCCCGCGTTGGGGATGTGCTCATGGCATCTGCCGCATTGGTGATCAGATTGACAATAACCTGCCCAAGCCGCACCTCTCCGGCGCGCACATAGATGGAATGATCCGGCGCAGACCAATGCACATCTACATTCAATCGCTTAAGATGGGTTTGGGTCAACTCAAGCGCTGTTGCAATGACCCCGACCACATCCACCTGCCCCATTGGTTCGCTTTCATTGCGCGCGAATGATCGCAAGTTTTTGATGATCCGCGACATGCGTGCCGCCATTGCAGAAATTTGTTCCAGGTTGTTTCGCGTGGTCTCTGGCTTGCCCTTTTCCAGAAATTTAGCACCGTTTTCCGCATATTGCTGAATGACCAAAAGCGGCTGATTCAATTCGTGACTGATCCCAGCAGACATCTGCCCCAAGGCGCTTAACTTTCCGGCTTGGATCAAATCATTCTGCGCCCGCTTAAGCGCGGCTTCGGCGTCTTGACGTTCTACGATTTCAGTCCTCAGATGCGCATTGGTTTGAGACAATTCTTCTGTACGTTCAATGACTTTTTGCTCTAGCTCGGCATTGGCCCGCGCAAGCGTGCGGCGACGCTCGAAGGTAAACACAGCAATCGCGCCAAGCACACTAAAAATGGCCGCAACAACAGCCGCCTGCAACCAAGCCAACCGCCGCGCTGGGGCGGCATCCACCAATGCTTCGCCCGTCATCTGCAGGATTGGTAACGCCACAGTTAAATGCAACGCATCTTGCGGTACATAAGCCCCCCAATTGATCCGCCAAATTTCCCGACCTGACACATCATAATATTCAAACGGCAACGGGTCTTGGCCAGACGGGATCAATCCGACGTCACCCTCGGGTCGGGTCCAGAACAACAATTCCGAGCGGTTTGAAATAAACACTGAATTCACATCATCAACAAAGAAAACAGTCGGCCGCCCGCCGCGCCATTCCGCTTCGATCCGTTCGATATCAACCGCAACGACCAAGGCCGCCTGAACCTGAGAGTCTGAGCCGAAACTTGGTGCAGCAAAGTAGAACAATCGTTTGTTAAGCTTGTCCGAAAATCCATGCGACACCCCAAGCGCCCCATCCATCGCCCGCTTAAAATAGCCACTGGTTTCAATGTTTTCAGGAAGTTGTTGGTGGGCAGACGCCACGATTTCACCGTCTTTGCGCACAAAAAACAACGAAACAGCGGCTGTTTTATCCGCTGCTGCCAATAACAAATCTTGCGCCCTTTCTTGAGCCAAAGGATCAAAGGCCCCGTTCATCATCGCATTTAGATGCGGATGATCAGCCATTAAAACCACCAATTCTTGGTAACGGCGCAGTTGCGCGATCAGCCGGTCTGATGCCAAAGACAAATCCGCTTCGCCCCTTTGTGCCGTTTGTTCCAACGCCTGCACAAAGCTTAGGCGCCAAACTGACATTGACGCCCCAAGGGTGGTGAATGCAAACACCACCATTATCAAAAATTTCGCAAGACTGGTTGACTTCATGGCCGCAAACTAACAGCAATTATCTAGTAAAGACCAGATAGATTTGACATGCTCCTTCTGGGCCTGTTTCTGGCCCGTGTCGGGTCCAAAAGAAAGCGCACATGAAACCGATATCCCAAAGCCC
>JAHEJA010000019.1 GCA_024639125.1 Paracoccaceae bacterium | reverse complement strand
ATGGTGACCCCGGCAGGATTCGAACCTGCAACCTGCCCCTTAGGAGGGGGCTGCTCTATCCAGTTGAGCCACGGGGCCTTGATTTGGTTTTATCCATACATCTAACCAATGTCACCCCGTGCGAAAGTCAAAATTCTATTTTACGTCTGGTGGCTTGAAAGGCGCGCCAAAACTGGTCTAAGATTAGGAAAAATTAAGGAAGATCGCACGTGACACGTCCCACGCAACGCCCTCTGACCCTAAGAGATGTATCAGAGGCTTCCGGCGTCTCTGAAATGACCGTAAGTCGCGTTTTACGTGGACGAGGTGACGTTTCCCCAGCGACGCGCGAAAAGGTCCTTTTGGCCGCTAAAGAATTGGGTTACGTACCAAACAAAATTGCCGGCGCTTTGGCAAGCCAACGGGTTAATCTTGTTGCTGTAATCATTCCGTCAATGGCGAACATGGTCTTTCCCGAAGTGATGACAGGTATCAATTCAGTTTTGGAAAAGACCGATTTGCAACCGGTGGTGGGCATTACCGACTACCTTCCTGAAAAGGAAGAAAAGGTGCTTTATCAGATGCTATCATGGCGGCCATCTGGTGTGATCCTTGCCGGGCTAGAACATTCCGAAGCATCAAAAGCCATGCTGCGCGCGTCGGGTATCCCCGTAATCGAGATTATGGATGTTGATGGCGAACCTATTGATTGCGCGGTTGGTATTTCGCACCGACGGGCTGGGCGTCAAATGGCGCAGGCTATTGTTGAAGCGGGCCACAAAAAGATCGGGTTCATGGGCACCAAAATGCCGTTGGACCACCGCGCACGGAAACGGTTTGAAGGTTTTACCGAAGTTTTGGCAAAAGCCGGCATAGAAACCGTAGATCAAGAATTTTATTCTGGTGGCTCTGCCTTGGCAAAGGGTCGTGACATGACCGCAGACATGCTAAAACGACACCCTGATATTGATTTCTTTTATTATTCAAACGACATGATCGGCGCCGGTGGTTTGCTTTACCTTTTGGAAAAAGGTGTTCGTATTCCAGATGACATCGGTTTGGCGGGGTTTAATGGCGTTGAGTTGCTTCAAGGGCTGCCAATGAAATTGGCAACAATGGACGCGTGCCGCTTTGAAATCGGCAAGCAAGCGGCTCAAATGATTTCCAACCAAATCCAAGGCACACGCCCCGAAAAATCAGTCATTGAATTGACACCGACCCTTAATCGAGGCGACACGCTCCGCAGCGCATAAAAAAAGCCCCAACCAAATCGGGGCTTATCGTGTCTAGTTACTTAATCGCGTAATTTCTTCTTTTAATCGAAGTTTTTGTTTCTTGAGTTCAAGGACCCATAGATCATCGCTACTGGGCGATCGTTGTTCTACCTCGACAGCGTCGGAAAGGGATTGATGCTTTTTCTTAAGTTCTTGTACGTGAGAAAGTACGCTCATTAATGTATCTCCTTTGAACAATAGAATTTCAGTCCACCACAAAAATTGAGTCGTGTCACGCTGCGACTGCAAAATTTGTAATGGAAAAATGTCAAATTTAGCTAAAGCGGCTAACTCTTTGGGATAGGTAATGCTGCGCCGTGCCGAAGAACCGCTTGAATAGGCGCACTATAGCTTTCGCCATCTTGCACGTGCTGCGTGCCGTCATGCATGACAATTGGGGCTTCTAAACGAAAGGCAGCGCGCCCTGATTTTCGTGCTTTCAGGATAAATAGATCACTGGCCCGACCCACACGTGCCTGAATCGGGAAAAGCTGAAGTGACCCTATGGAATTTGGGAAATTGCGCATCACATCCGGCAAGCGTTCGGTGCGAATAATCATGCTGAACGTGCCTTTGGGCTTTAGGCGCTTGGCCCCCACTGACATCCAATCGGCCAAAGGTGTACCTTCACCAAGCGCTGTTTCACGCCCTTGGTTTTGCGCGGCAACACTGGCATTGCGATCAAAATACGGGGGGTTCATTATTACATGATCGAAACTGGTGGATTTTAACGCAACTGGCAAATCACATAGATCGCCCGTATGCACGTCAAACGCCACCTCATTCACGTGGGCGTTGTCGCGTGCCAGCGCGGCATATTCTGGCTGAAGTTCGATGCCCACCAACCGCAAACCAGGAATGCGGCGCCCTAGACACAAGGACGCAACACCAACACCGCAACCCAATTCCAACACCGCTTCGCCAGCTTTAGCAGACACTGCTGCCGCCAACATGACCGGATCAATCCCCGCCCGATATCCGTCGCGCGGCTGTGTTATGCGCACCTGTCCCCCAAGGAAATTATCCTGCGTGGTGTCCATCAAAATGACCCTGTGATCCCTTGGGATTCTAAGATCTCAACAGCATCGTCCCATTGGCTGGGCACGACCATTATACGTCGCGGCAATATGCCGATTGATCCTTCTATCGTACTTGTGTTTACGTCTAGATCAAAGGTAGCTATACCTTCGGAATCTAGAAGCGTCTTTACATAAGAGATGAGCACGATATCGTTCGTTCGCAAAAGTTCTTTCATTGTTTAGATGTATGTTCGAAAGAGAATTTTGTCGAGACCACACATGTATCGACACCCCACAAAGGAGCATCGCGCAGTGACGCAGGTATTGGACAAACCGCATGATGTATTAGCGGATTTGCTTGCCCCTCAGATGGAGGCGGTAAATGGACTTATCCGTGACCGTATGTCCTCTAAGCATGCCCCGCGCATCCCAGAAGTCACCGCACATTTGGTGGATGCCGGTGGAAAACGCTTGCGGCCTTTGTTAACAATCGCGGCTGCGGAAATGTGTGGCTACACTGGGCCATATCATGTGCATCTGGCGGCAACTGTGGAATTTATTCATACGGCAACATTGCTCCATGATGATGTTGTTGACGAAAGCCAACAACGCCGTGGCCGCCCCACTGCCAATCTGTTGTGGGATAATAAATCATCTATTCTCGTCGGTGATTATCTGTTTTCGCGCGCATTCCAATTGATGGTTGAACCCGGATCCTTGCGGGTTCTGGATATTCTGTCAAACGCCTCAGCGACCATTGCCGAAGGCGAAGTGCTTCAGCTAACTGCAGCGCGTGATCTGGCAACGACGGAAGACACCTATTTACAAGTTGTACGCGGCAAAACGGCAGCTTTGTTTTCCGCTGCAACCGAAGTCGGAGGCGTCATTGCAGGCGCCAGTGACGCGCATACATCTGCGTTATTTGAATATGGTGATGCCTTGGGCATTGCGTTCCAGATCGTAGACGATTTGCTGGACGTGGTTGGCGACAGCAAAGCCACGGGCAAAAACATCGGCGATGATTTTCGCGAACGCAAATTAACCTTACCTTTGATCAAAGCGATCGCGGCAGGGGATGACCATGAACGTGTGTTTTGGAAACGCACGATTGAAAAGGGCAACCAGCAACAAGACGATTTGGACTATGCGATCAGCTTGATGAAAAAGCATGGCGCAATCGAAGCCACCCGTCAGGATGCGTTGTCTTGGGCGCACAAAGCACAATCTGCCATTCGCACGCTTCCGGATCATCCCTTGCGTGATATTTTGGATCAGCTTGCGCTCTATGTGGTTGAACGCATCAAATAAAATTCTGAAAACACGTCTTGCCCGTTGCAACCCACCATTCAGGGTAAAGGCGGCTAAGTTTAACAGCCAAGGCATCTCGGCTAGCGATGTCTTTCATGATTGCAAAACAGGTGGCCCCAGACCCCGACATCCGCGCCAATTGACACCCTGGCCCATTGCGCAAGATTTCTAAAACACTGGCGATGACCGGCGCTTTGGAAATGGCTGGCTGCTCAAGGTCATTTCGTTGCTCTGACAGCCACCCCAACCAGCTTGGGTCATCATGACTAGGCCCTGTCGACATAGGTCGGTTGGTTTTACATTGAAGTGCAGAAAAAACCAGTGATGTGGGCACTTCGACTCTGGGATTAACGAGAATTATGGGCAAATCTGGTGGAGGACAAATCGGATCAAGCTGATCACCGATCCCTTGCATCCGTGTCAAAAACGGCGACATGCAAACAGGAATGTCTGCGCCCAAAAGAGTTAACTCTTGAACCGACGGCATGGGCAGGCCCCATAATCGTACCAACGCACGGATTGTTGCCGCTGCATCCGACGACCCGCCGCCAATCCCTGATGCAGGGGGCAAGTGTTTGTCCAACGTGATGCGCGCACCTTTGCTTGGGTGTAGCAATCGCGCGGCTTTGATCACAAGATTGCTGCTATCGCTTGGAACCCCTTGGGCAAAAGGACCGGTCACGTCCAATGTCAAACGATCGCTGGGCGCGACCGTTATGTGATCCCCGACATCAACCATCACAACCAATGAATCAAGAAGGTGATAGCCACGGCTATCTTGGCCAGTGACGTGCAGTGACAAATTTACCTTGGCCGGCGCAAAGGTCTTAATCGTCATTTTCAACCAAAACCAAAGGCGCTGCGCCTTCTTCCTTTAGGACTGCATCCAACCCGATTTCCAGCTTGCGACGAATGCGGATGGCCTCTTTTTCTTCAGGATCAAATGATAACGCACGGTTCCATTGAAAGCGTGCTTCTAATTTGCGCCCAACAGCCCAATAAGCATCGCCCAAGTGATCATTCACAATCGGATCAATCGACATTAATTCCGCCGCTTTTTCCAAATGTGGCACAGCGTCTTGGTATTTACCAAGTCGGAACAAAACCCAGCCCAAGCTATCAATGATATAACCACTCTCAGGGCTAAGTTCGACTGCTTTCGCAATAAGCTCTTGGGCCTCGGTCAGGTTGATTTGTTTTTCAACCATCGAATACCCAAGGTAATTTAATACCTGTGGCTGATCGGGTGACAGTTCCAACGCTTTGCGAAAATCGGCTTCGGCAAGGTCCCAAAGATCCAAACGTTCATAGGAAATGGCCCGACCATAATGGGTAAACCATTGCGACCGCTCCGGGGTTTCATAAAGCGCGATGGCTTTATCATAGGCGTCAATGGCGGCTTTGTATTGTTCTTCTCGGCGCAAAATATTACCCAAACTGGTGTGAACATCCGGCACCGTGCCGTGGCTGCGCGCCAACTGGGTCAAGGCTTCGATTGCGGCATCTACGCGACCAGATTTGCGCAACGTGTCCGCACGCCCCAATTCAGCAACATAGTAAATCGCGCTATTCTGAGGGATTTGGCGATACACTTGGGCTGATAAATTATATTGCCCCAAGCGATCCAAAAGAGACGCATTCAACAAAATCACATCAATATGCTGCGGATTTAGGTATTCGGCCAACCGACCATAGATCAGCGTATATTCATCATCAGATTCCGCGCTGAGCACATCAGCCACTGCGAAAAAGACTTCGGCCATGCCAATCGCTGCGGATGTAATGGGAAAATCCACTTTGGCGCCGACATCAATCATTGCGCGAAGGGCCGCCAATTCGGGATCCATGACCCCTTTGAACAAGGCATCCATATAGGTCGCAGCCTGTTCAAATTGATCCATTTGCAACATGCCAATGATGCGCAAAATCACAGCGCGTCGGGTCATTTGCGTCGGGTCCGATTCCACGCGGGCGAATTGGTCTTCGGCGGCGGCGTAGTCCCCAACCGTCGCTAACATCAGCCCCTTGTGATAAGTCGCAAATCCGGACAACCCTTTTTCTTGGCCCATTTTATCAAACGCAGCACTCGCACCCTGAATGTCGCCGGTTCCAGCCAAGGCCCACCCCTTGATCAGCCCATCGACCAAATGACCAATGCCCTGTTCCGCATCTAATTGCTTTAGGATACGATCATAGGCCCCATACTTGGCCAATTCTGTCAAAATAGCCATATTTGCAAATTGGCTAGTAAAGCCATCCGCATTGAATTTATCAGCGATTGGCTTGGCGGATTTGATCTGGCCCAAGGCAAGTTGTGCAAATATCAAATTTTCATAGGTCTCTGCGGTCCGCCCACCCAGAGCCAAAGCGCGCGTGAAATACTGAGCGGCAGATTGAAAATCGCTTACTTCGTTTGCTTGCCGTCCTGCCAAATATGCGCCAAGCGCGCCCTGAGCATTCAGGGTCGTGGTCGAAAGGCTTAATGTGCAGGCCAATGAAATAGCTAAGAATGGAATACGCAAAGAAAAATCCTTTCACGATGCTTATGGCAAGCCTAATACGTCATCCGCTTGGGGGCAACCAAGACAATCGAAAAACAAAGGGCGACCCAAATGGCCGCCCTGATCGCTACATATTCGGATAGTTCGGTCCGTCACCCCCCTGTGGCGTGACCCAATTGATATTCTGGCTCGGGTCTTTGATATCACAGGTTTTGCAATGGACACAGTTTTGGAAGTTGATCACAAAGCGCGGGTCTTTGCCTTCTTCTTCGACAACTTCGTAGACACCAGCCGGGCAATAGCGTTGCGCAGGCTCTGCATATTTGGGCAAGTTGACAGAAATTGGCACAGTCGGGTCTGCTAGGCGCAGGTGACACGGCTGGCTTTCTTCGTGATTTGTCATTGCAAAAGACACGTTGGTCAAACGGTCAAATGACAAAACGCCATCCGGCTTTGGATAATCAATCGGCGCATGCTTGCTTGCATCTTCGGTCGCCGCCGCGTCCGTTTTTCCATGTTTGACCGTGCCAAACAAAGAAAACCCCAAGGTGTTGGTCCACATGTCCAATCCACCCAAAACAAGTGATGGCAACAAGCCCCACTTGGACCACATAGGTTTCACATTGCGCACTTTCTTAAGGTCTTTGCCAATAGCACCGCTGCGCACTTCGGTTTCATAGGACGTCAATTCATCGGCGGAACGCCCTGCTTGAATAGCTTCATACGCGGCTTCTGCCGCGGCTTTGCCAGACAACATCGCATTGTGATTGCCCTTGATACGTGGCACGTTCACCATACCAACGGAGCAACCCAAAAGCGCCACACCCGGCGCGACCATTTTCGGCATGGATTGATAGCCACCTTCGGTGATCGCACGCGCGCCATAAGCCACACGTTTACCGCCTTTTAAGAGGTCCGCCACCATTGGATGATGCTTAAAGCGTTGGAATTCCATATAGGGGAACAAGTGCGGGTTTTTATAGTTCAAATGCACCACAAATCCGACGTACACTTGGTTGTTGTCTAGGTGATAGATAAACGATCCACCGCCTGCATTGCTGCCCAAAGGCCACCCCATCGTATGAGTGACTGTGCCTTCTTTGTGCTTGGCAGGATCAATTTCCCAGATTTCTTTCATTCCGAGACCGTATTTCTGTGGCTCTTTCCCTTGGGCCAGTTCGTATTTGGCGATCACTTCTTTGGACAATGAACCGCGCACGCCTTCGGACAGGAACACATATTTACCATGCAGCTCCATGCCGACTTCGGTGTCGGGGCCAACTGTGCCATCCTGTTGAAGTCCAAAGACACCGGCGACAACGCCCTTTACTTCGCCATTATCCCCATAGACCAATTCAGAACAGGACATACCGGGGAAAATTTCCACGCCCAGCTCTTCGGCTTGTTCGGCCATCCAGCGACAAACATTCCCCATTGAAACGATATAGTTGCCATGATTGTTCATCAACGGCGGCATTGGAAAATTCGGAACCCGAAGCTGACCAGCTTCGCCCAACATATAAAAATTGTCTTCTTTCACTGGCACAGTCAGGGGCGCGCCTTTTTCTTTCCACTCAGGGATCAACGCATCCAAACCACAGGGATCAAGAACCGCACCCGATAGGATATGTGCGCCGACTTCGGACCCTTTTTCCAAAACAACAACATTCAGATCCGCATCCAACTGTTTAAGGCGGATCGCAGCAGACAAACCAGCAGGACCAGCCCCAACGATCACAACATCATATTCCATCGTTTCGCGTTCTATCGCAGTCATTAGTGGTCCTCCTCAGGGTCACGCACGTAATTTTATTTCGGAAATGGTTATCGCGCCACACAAGCAGTCGTCAATGATTTGGCGGCATTAATTTGACGCAATGCGGCATTGCAGCACAATTTTTGCGAAAATTACCATTATGTTTCAAAAAAACTGCCGTTCTATACCTGTGTTATCACATTGGATTGCGCAAGCGCCCTTGCTCAGCTATCACTTTTGATTACATAGAAATGAAATAAGCAGCGATAAAAAGACAGCGATATAAAAATGGAAAAGATACCAATGACACGCGCGGGTTTCACCGCACTTGAGATCGAGCTAAAGCAATTAAAATCTGTTGAGCGTCCCGCAATCATCAAAGCGATTGCAGAAGCTCGCGAACATGGCGATTTGTCCGAAAACGCGGAATACCATTCGGCGCGCGAAAAACAGAGCTTTATCGAAGGCCGTGTGAAAGAAATCGAAGCGATCTTGTCATTGGCAGAAGTCATTGATCCATCAACCTTGTCCGGTTCCGTAAAATTTGGCGCCAAAGTTCAAGTCGTGGACGAAGACACAGACGAAGAAAAATCATGGCAGATCGTTGGCGAACACGAAGCCAACATCGAAAAAGGATTGTTGAATATCAAATCACCCATCGCGCGGGCTTTGATTGGCAAAGACGTTGGCGATAGCGTCGAAGTGCGCACGCCCGGTGGCGACAAGTCTTATGAAATCCTTGATATTTCTTACGGTTGATGACTGAACAAAATGTCCAACGATAAATCCATTCGCCCAACGCCTGCTGGTGTTTACAACCAAAGCACCTCAGGCGCGACGACGGGTTTGGAATGGACCGGTCTGCTCATGGCAATCCTGTGGTTGGCTGTGTCGGTCTACATTACCTTAACCGCACAATCGGGCACGTCTGAATTATTCGTGTCCTTCGTTGGTCTTTTGATGATCTTTATGCCTGTCGCCATGATCTGGGTTGCGGTTGTTCTGATCCGATCCTCCCAGCGCATGCGGGCTGACAACGAAAAGCTACAGCTGGCAATCGAAGCTTTGCGCAAAGCCTATATTGATCAAAGCAAGCTGGTGGGGAAACCTGCGTCGGATACCACAATCGGCCGCAAGCTTGATGAAATCGCAGCGGCGCAGCGCAAAACAGAAACCACCTTGGCGATGTTCACATCAACACGTGTCGCTGCTGCACAAACTGCGCGCGCGACCCAAGATGACGCTTTGCTCGATGATCAACCCGCTTTGGCCCTTGGAACCCGCGCAGAAGAATTATCGCCACCGTTAACCAACGAAGATATGATCCGCGCGCTCAATTTCCCAGAAACAGCCCAAGACGAAAAAGGGTTCGCTGCATTGCGTCGTGCCTTGAAAGATCGCAAAACATCGCAGCTGATCCAAGCAGCACAGGACATTCTAACGTTGCTCAGCCAAGATGGAATTTACATGGACGATATGCGCCCTGACATGGCGCGCCCCGAAGTATGGCGCCGCTTTGCCAAGGGCGAGCGCGGCAAAAGCATGGCGGTCCTTGGGGCTATTCGGGATCGGTCCTCTTTGGCTTTGACCTCTGGCCGCATGAAACAAGATGTTATTTTCCGCGACGCTGCGCATCATTTCTTGCGACTGTTTGACAAAGGCTTGTCCGAGTTCGAAAAAAACGCAAATGATTCAGAGCTGTCTGCACTGTCCGAAACGCGGACTGCGCGTGCCTTTATGTTGCTGGGTCGTGTGGCTGGGGCATTTGACTAGTCAAAAGATGTAAACGGGATATAACGCACCAGATCGCCTTGGGTTATTGCCTGTGCTTCATCGCTTAATTCCACAAAACCCGTGGCCCAACTTAGCCCGCTAACACGTCCTGATCCTTCGGATTTAAAAACTTGAACACCCTTGGCGCCTATGCGTGCACGTAGGAATTCACGGCGGCCTGATTTCTTGTTTTTGTTAAAATCCGCTGGCACCAAATAGCCTTGGGGCTGATGCCAGTCAGCACCCGCTAAAACCGCCATAGCTGGGCGTGCAAAAATTAAGGTACAGGTCATAGCCGCGACGGGGTTTCCGGGCAAACCAAACACAGGAACCCCCTTCCAAACCCCCAGAGCCAAAGGCCGTCCAGGTTTGACCGCGATGCGCCAAAGCGCCATAGACCCTGTGTCACGCAATATCGCTGACATGTGATCTTCGTCCCCAGCAGAAGCGCCTCCGGAGGTCAAAATGACATCGCACTGCTCTGAGGCCTGATCCAGCGCCGCCTTAAGCTGATCCCGATCATCTTGTGCAATGCCTAGATCCACCGGAACAAATCCAAATTGCGCAATAAGCGCCAATAGCATCGGGCGATTAGCATCATAAATCTGCCCTTTTCGGGGGCTGTCTTGCGGCTCGCAAAGCTCGTCGCCCGTCGATAGCACCCCAACACGCAACGTTTTATAAACACACACCTTGTCCACACCGACCGACGCCAATAGCGCCATATCCGCCGCTGTTAATCTGCGTCCTTTGGTCAAAACCGTGGTCTCAGCGACAATATCCTCGCCTGCTTTACGCGTATTTGCACCCTGCTTTAACGGTCCATGAAACGCAATCTGCTGACCATCTGTTGTCACATCTTCCTGAAGGACAACCGTATCCACACCTTTGGGCAAAATCGCACCGGTTAATATGCGTAACGCCGATCCATAAGGCACAGTTTCCGCAAAAGGTTCCCCAGCTGCAGCGCGGCCCGAAACAAGCGGCAAGGTCACAACCCCAGATTCATGCGCAATCGCGCCGGCAAACCCATAGCCATCCACAGCTGTATTTGCATATGGCGGGCTAGACCGCGACGCGGTTACGTCCTGTGCCAAAACACGACCAACACCAGCAGATAAGGTCACCTCCTCTTGATCAACGACCGGAACCATACGGTCCCGTAGGTTTGCCAAAGCTTGATCTACAGGGGCCCAATCGACACCAGCAGGCAATGCAAAACAGTCATTTCGCAAGGGGGGCGGTTTCAGCATATCGCATCCTTTGGCAGTGGAACGCCCATAATCCAACCCTCTTGACGGATCTGCGCAGAGCGTATGTCAGATGACAGTGTATGCGCTAGCACATCAGTTTCAAGGAATTCTTGCACAACGCGATACACTTGTCTGGCGTCCTTGATCGCCATAATCCCATCATTGGGCACACCATCCAGATCATAGAGCGATGGGTAAATTTCAACGATAATCAACTCTGCATCCACGTCGTCTTGAAAGGGCCAAACGGTTGAACGTCCTGCGAACCGAGCGCGCAGCCGGTTCAACATAGGCAGTCCTAGCAACGTTTGCGATCCCACTGACCCAGTGGTAAAGAGCTTCCAAACAGATTGAGCAGAACGCGTTTGGCTATCGCACAGCCGGTATTCTGCCATTCCGTGACCATGACGATCATTTCCTTTGTGCGGAAGCGATGCATGGGTTACTTGTGCGGGACACCCCCAAAAGGGGCCAATCCCGTCAAAGTGATCGTTCAAACCTGCGGCAACGGAAAAGCGATTATTGCCATTGTTTGGCGCATCCTTGATCCGTGTTTCCAACACATCCCAAAGCGCCAATGGATCGCTAGAATGACATAGTTTTTGTGCGGTTCCGATTGGATACCCAAATGCGAAATCTGCTCCAAGTATGACTTGCCGACCTTGGTCCAACTCAGACTCTATAACCGCCACCAAATAGTCAAACGCTGCTTGACGGGTACGGTGGTACTGCGGGGCTTGGATGCCGCTATCGGCGCGGCCCAAACACGAATATATCGCATCGGCGACCGGTGCCTTGGGCGATGGCTTGGATCGGGACGACCAATCCAATGCAATAATTGTTTGCTGTGACGTCGCACCCGCGATCACAAACCTACCTCTTTTGTGATGAAATCGGCAATGGATTTTGTATCATTCAAATCAAACACAGGTCGGTCCAAATCGATTGGCGTATCGCTTGCAATTGCGCGAATGGTTGGATCGTCTGGTGCAATCAAGGCATTTCCTGTTTCCGCACGAAAGGCTTCGATCTTGGGGTGACGATCGCGTTTGTACCCTTCTATTAATACCAAATCCACAGGCGCAAGTTTTGATAAAAGCATGTCCAAGGTTGGTTCGTCTTCGTCGCGCAATTCGTGCATCAAGGCAAATCGATTGCGTGACGCAAGCAGAACCTCACTTGCACCAGCGATGCGATGGCGATGCGAATCCTTGCCTTCGTGATCAACGTCAAATGTATGATGCGCATGTTTCACCGTAGACACCCGAAACCCACGGGCTACAAATTCTTGGACCAATCGTTCCATCAGGCCCGTTTTACCTGCATTTTTCCAGCCTGTAACGCCATATAGTTTCATGAAAAGTCTCCCATTATGCGCGCGGCTTGTTCTAAATCTTGGGGGGTATTCACATTAAAAAACGGATCAAACGGTGATATGTCAAATTCAACCGAACGTCCGCCATGTTGGTCCGTCCAAAGCACAACTTTGCGCAATCCATCATGCAGAGCTGCCCGTAAATCATCCCTTAGTGACACAGGCCACAATCCAAACGTCGGGTGCCGATATAGCCGCCCGTCGTCCATGGTTGCAGCAAGCACGAGCGGATCACGCATATCTTGACCCATGTCCCAAAGTCTGGCGACGAAATCCGTTGGAAAAAACGGCGTGTCTGCGGCGACTGTCACGATGTGATCCGCACCTTGGGACTGGGCATAGTCCATACCCGCCAACACACCAGCCAAAGGGCCGACAAATTCGGGAATGCTGTCTGCAATGACCGGCACGCCGATATCGGCAAACCGATCAGGATCGCCATTCGCATTCAATGCAAGTGTGTCCACCTGACAGGAGAGCCGATCCATCACATGATCCAGCAACGAACGCCCCCCAAGCATCAATCGCCCCTTGTCGCCACCACCCATACGGCGCGCTTGGCCACCGGCTAGGATAATTCCAATCGGTTTGGTCACTGTGCGGCCCCTTTGCGGCCCGATGTTTTGGGATCGTCAATCACCAAATCAGGGTCCATATCCCATTCTAATCTGTCTTCTCCCGACAAACAGATAAACCTTTTGCCGCGCATGCGCCCGATAACGGTCAGCCCAACTTGGCGTGCGATTTCTACGCCCCAAGCAGTAAACCCCGATCGGGACACCAAAACGGGAATTCCCATTTGCGCTGTTTTGATCACCATTTCCGAGGTCAAACGCCCCGTTGTATAAAGTATCTTGTCGTCTGCGCGTTGCTTTTCGGCATAAAGCCAGCCGGCAATTTTATCGACGGCGTTATGGCGCCCCACGTCCTCCATATAGACCAACGGCTGATCTCTTAGACACAAGCAAGACCCGTGAATAGCGCCCGCTTCTAAATACAAGGACGGCGTGCGATTGATCTTATGAGCCAAGCTATAAAGCCAAGATGTTTTGACAGGTGTCGCAGCAAGGGTAAGCCCGTCTAAACCTTCCATCATATCCCCGAACACAGTGCCGACCGCGCACCCGCTTGTTCTGGTTTTCTTTTGCAGCTTTTCTTCGTAGTTGGTGGCCACCTCTGTGCGCACCACAACTGTTTCCAGGTCTTCGTCAAAATCGACAGCAGTGACCACATCGCTTTCTTTTAGCATGCCTTGATTGCGCAAAAACCCAAGTGCCAAATAATCGGGATAATCACCAATCGTCATTGCCGTAACAATTTCTTGAGAATTCAGAAAAATTGTCAAAGGGCGTTCTTCGACGACAGCTATTTCACTGCGCTGACCATTATGATCCACCCCAGAAACAGACCGTGTTAAGGTCGTGTTGCTAAGGTCAGGCGCAATCAACATGTCTTTTATGTTGTCTCGTTTTGCCATGAACAGCCCCTCTTTGTTGTGACAAAAATTCGGTTCGCAAAAACGATTTCTATCAAAGGCAACAAACCGTATTTCAAACAAAAGGCCAAGAGGCAATCGCCCTTGGCCTTAACTCTGATCATAGATACGTCGCGCTTTTTTAGTTTACCTGATCCGCCACATAAGCCCGAAGGGCGTTTGCTTTGTCTTCATCGTCATATTCAAACAACGCTTGTTCTGACACGCCGGGAATTTCGCGGAAATCTTCCATCAGACTTATTGGTCCCATGGTGACCGAAATGCTTTCGAAGCCTGGGACTTTCTTTAACAACTTTGACGTTGAATTTGCACAAAGGCCAGAAAACACAGGCCCGTTGTTTATCGCAAGATTTAACGCAAGCTCTGCAACGTCGGGCGTGACCTCGACGGTTTGGATCACAACGTGATGGGTTTTACGCGCATGCGCCCGTGTGTAAAAATCCAAAACGCTTGGATTAATGCCATAAAGCACGTCGTTGCGTTCCACCAAAACTTCGTGACGCACAGTTCCCGCCGGATCAAAAATCACACGCTGAGAGCCACTGACCATCAGGGCAGAATGGCCACCCTTGCCGGTTTGGTTGTTCACCATAGTAAAAAGCGTAAGGCTTGGCGCACCGGAATCCCGGTATTTAACCTGCTCTACAACAGAGTCAGGTGCCCAAACATATTGTCCAACACATCCAGAGAGAAGTGTTAGACACAATAACGATGCCAAAAAGAGGCGCATCCCGTGCCCCTTTTCTAAGTTTAGCTGTTGAAAAGAGCCATGAAAACTAAAACTGCGATACAAGCGATCGCGCCTTTGGTCATCATGCCAATAAAGCCGTCAAATGTTTTTTCTTGTACTTTTGTGTCCATAGAACCGTGTTTGTGATCAGCCATGAAGACGCCCTCTTAATTTGTGTTTGGGGTTGATTATCGGATTCTTGGGGCGCTGTCACGCCCAGATGTTGTCTTAAACGTCGCAGCCCTAGGTTTGCGCGTGAAAATTGTCACGTCGCTAGAAACCGATATGCCCCATCCGCATCCAGTTGCCGTGTCACGCGCCCTGCTTGATAGAGGTGATTCAAATGCGCGACGGCCTCGACCAAGGCAAGCCCATATTCTCCGTCACCGATCTTGCGATGATAGAGTGGTTGAAAACACTCGGCGGCACTGTGTGGTGTTTGTAAATGATCCATAAGCCGATCCAGCGCCGAATGATGATTTTCAATCAACTGGACCATGCGACGGGGCAATCCTGTGAACGGTAATTTGTGTCCCGCTAGCACCAAATGTTCTTCGTTCGCCAATGCGGAAAACCGTTCACAACTTTCTAGCCACTCGCCAACCGGATCGGCCTCTGGTTCTGTGGCATAGACGCCTAAATTGGGGCTGATCGAGGAAATAATTTGATCTCCGGCAATCACCAGATTGTCGTCTAGGCTCCAAAATGTGGCATGTTCTGGGGAATGTCCATTGCCGCAATGCACGCTCCAGCGGCGTCCACCCATCGTAATGACGTCATCTTGTTTGATCCGTCGATAGCCCAATGGCATTGGATAAACGGCATCTGCAAAGTTGAACGGTTTTCCGGCAGCACGTTCTGCTAGAACATTTGCATCCATACCCGCGCGGGTCCAAAAGGTCAGCGTTTCTTGGACTGGCAAATCTTGGACATCCAAGGTCAACATCCGAGAAAACAACCACGCCGTTCGGGTCGTCCACAACTCGGCCCCTTTTTCAGACTGGAACCAGCCAGCCAATCCCACATGATCGGGGTGATGATGGGTTACAATGACACGACCAATGGGGCGCCCGCCGAGCGGACCTTGGATCATATCATCCCAGATAGCACGAGAGGTGCGCGAACTAAAACCAGTGTCAACAATTGTCCAGCTATCGCCATCATCCAACGCGTAAACATTCACATGATCTAGCTTCATCGGTAATGGCAATCGCATCCACTTTACGCCATCGGCAATATCAATTGCCTCCCCGCGCGCTGGGGCCTCGGTCCAAGGAGTATGCACCATGCTTAGGCGCTCAATTCATCAAGCGAAATGGCATAAAGATCGGCTGACCCTTGGCGTGATTGCTCAAGCAAGCTTACGTATTCTGGCAGCATGGATTTGACATAAAACCGCGCCATCTTGGTGCGTGATCCATGACTGTCTTCGCCCAATGCCGCACAAAGGTGATAATATCCCCCCAAAATTCGCGCAAAGGCCCGTAGAAATGCGACTGAGCCAGCAAATCGTTCGGTCATATCCGATTGTTCCAACATCCAATCAATGGTTTCCCGAAGACATTCTGTGGCTTGCCAGACCGGTTCCACCAAGTCGGGTAAATCAAAACGTGCCGCTTCGAGTTTGGCTTGCATTTCGTCCAGCAAAGCAAAGGCAGCTTCGCCCCCATCCATCAATTTGCGTCCAACCAAATCCATAGATTGAATGCCGTTTGTGCCTTCGTAGATCGCGGTAACACGGACGTCGCGGTAATATTGCGCCGCTCCGGTTTCTTCGACGAAGCCCATGCCGCCATGTACTTGAACCCCCATTTCCGCCACATGGCAGCCGGTATCGGTGCCAAATGCTTTGGAGATTGGCGTTAACAGCGCGGCACGTGCGGACCAGTCTGCATCACCTGTTGCGCTCGCCATGTCAATTGCGACGGCATTCGCCAAAGCAATTGAGCGCGCGGTAAACACATCGGCTTTCATTGTTAAAACCATGCGTCGGACATCAGCGTGATCGATAATTGCACCTGTGCCGTTCTGAACCGGTGTGCGCCCTTGTTTGCGATCAAGCGCATAGGCCAAAGCATGCTGATAGGCCCCTTCGGCTGCGCCAATTCCTTGGCCACCGACACCGAGGCGCGCATTATTCATCATTGTGAACATCGCACGCATCCCGTCATGCGGTTCGCCAATCAACCACCCAGTTGCGCCATCATATTGCATCACTGCGGTCGGTGATCCATGTAGGCCCATTTTATGTTCCAGACTGACCACTTTTAGAGAATTCGCAACCCCGGGCGTACCATCTGCATCTGGAATCCGCTTTGGCACAATAAATAGGGAAATTCCCTTGGTGCCTGGAACCCCATCTGGCAAACGGGCCAAGACCAAATGACACACGTTTTCAGAGAAATCATTATCCCCCCAAGAGATATAGATTTTTTGGCCGGTAATCGCATAGCTGCCATCACCATTCGGCTCGGCTTTTGAACGCAAGGCGCCAACGTCTGATCCCGCTTGTGGCTCCGTAAGGTTCATCGTTCCGCACCATTCGCCCGATATTAGTTTCGGCAAATAAAGCGCCTTGATGTCGTCGCTTGCATGGTGTTCTAACGCTTCGATTTGGCCTTGGGTCATCAGCGGGTTCAACTGCAAAGATAAACAGGCCGCGGCCATCATTTCATTTACAGCTGTGGTCACGGTCATCGGAAGGCCCATCCCCCCGTATTCCGGCGATGCTGACATCCCGACCCAACCGCCTTCGGCAATGGCTTTATACCCCGCAGCAAAGCCTTTGGATGTGCGCACAATGCCGTTTTCCAGAACCGCCGGATCAAGGTCGCCATTGCGTTGTAATGGGGCCATGACGTCTTCGACCATGCGGCCTGCTTCTGTTAAAATGGCACTAACCATTTCCGTCGTTGCATCTTCGAAGCGGTCCGTTTTGCTGACTTGTTTGAAATCAACCACATGATCAAAAATAAATGAATATTCTTCGATGGGTGCGCGAAATGGCATGGGCTCTCCTTGACACAAGGGTTGGCATAAGGCTCAAAGATCAGTATGCGACGTAAAACTGTCCCTAAATTACCTATGTCGCCCACCCCTTCAACTGAAACGCAACGTCAAAAAATGGTTCACCTTACAACGGAAATACTATCCCCTTCTGAAGACAACATAACCAAAGCCGCCAATTTGCTGCGCAACGGTCAGTTGGTGTCTTTTCCAACAGAAACGGTTTATGGACTAGGGGCGGATGCGACAAATGACGATGCGGTTGCCGGAATATATGCCGCCAAAGGGCGCCCTAGCTTTAATCCTTTGATTGCGCATGTCGCCACGATCGAGGCGGCGCAACGGTATGTTTATTGGTCTGATGATGCGCAACGGGTGGCAGATGCTTTTTGGCCCGGCCCTTTGACGATCGTATTACCATTGCGACCCGATAGCGGCATTTCCCCGATTGTGACCGCGGGTCTGGATAGTTTGGCACTACGATTACCTGCACACCCATTGGCACAGTCGCTTTTGCAGCACGTGGATCGCCCCGTCGCTGCCCCTTCTGCAAATCCAAGTGGCCGGATCAGCCCCACAACGGCACAGCATGTTTTTGCCGGCCTAAATGGGAAACTTGCGGCGATTTTGGATGGTGGGCCCTGCGCCGTAGGGTTGGAATCGACAATTATCGGCCTAGTCAGCACACCCACGCTGCTTCGTCCGGGTGGTATCACCCAAGCGGATTTGCAAGCAGCACTGGGTCGTTCGATTGACTTGCACAGCGCACAAGACGCAATTTCGGCGCCGGGACAAATGGTGTCGCATTATGCGCCAAGTGCCCAAGTTCGTCTGAACGCAACCAGTTTCGCAGCCGATGAGCTTGGGTTAGGGTTCGGCTCTGTGGAGTGCGATTTGAACCTTTCACCTACGGGAAATTTAGTCGAAGCCGCATCAAATTTGTTTTCCATGTTGCATCTATTAGATCACCGAAACAGTTCAAAAATAGCAGTGTCCCCTATCCCATCACAAGGCATAGGAGCGGCTATTAACGACCGCCTTAATCGTGCGGCTGCGCCCCGCGATTAAGGTCACGTGCCATCAAACATGCGCATTGGCTCGCATTAAAGTGACTTGGCTTTTGGGAACGTTTGCCCCATCACATCAGAATGAAAAACATTATTGCGACATGTATAACGATGCTTGGCATTGCTGGTCCTGCAACCGCGCAAGGCATTACATCTGCTGATATTCAATCTGGCTGGATGGGCTTTGATGGCAAATATGTTGCGGCCTTTGAAATGCATCTTACCCCTGAGTGGAAAACATATTGGCGCGCGCCGGGGGATGCAGGTATCCCACCAGAGTTTCACTTTCACGGATCACAAAATGTAAAATCAGTGGAAATTATTTGGCCCCGTCCCGTGCCATTTGGTCCGGATGATTTGCGATCTGTGGGGTATCTCGAACATGTGATGCTGCCCTTCAAAATTACGCCTCTGGATGCAACAGCCCCGATCAAAGTGTCGCTTCAGACCATGATGGGCGTTTGCAAAGACATCTGCATCCCGGTTGAATTACAAATTGACAAAACGCTTGATCCAACCCAGCGCAAGCCTGTGCCCAAACTGGTCGCAGGCATGCTAGATGTGCCCATTGACAAGACGCAGAAAATGACTGTGACATGTTCTTTCGGACAAAATGCCAAAGATTGGACCCTTGAAACAACGTTCAGCCATCCGTCTTTAGGGGACATGGAAACATTGATTATAGAAAGCGCCAACCCTGATCATTGGATCGCATTGAGGTCGAGCAATCGTGATGGAGAAACATTCAAAGCAAGCGCACGGATCAAATCAAATTCAGGTAAAGCCATTGCTTTGGCACGGTCTGATCTAAGGTTCACCTTGATCAGCACAAGCCAAGCAATCGAAGTGCGTGGCTGCAGCCGTCCTTAGGGGTCCGGCTGCAGTATTCGTTATGCACGGCGCGGTGACAGCCGCATCAAGAACGCCGCAACATAAGCCAAAACAACAACCACAACAGCGCCAGCCGCAAATAGCCCAAGCGCCAAACCCATTGATGGTTCATCCAGCGTGGATTGCGCTTCTGTGGCCGCGAACAAAGTGGACGCAAGGAACGGCGGCAAATGACCGAACCCAATCATCCACCCCATCGTTGCCACCAACCATGCGCCGATGACAATGGATAACCCAACAAAGGCCAAACGCACTTTGGCATGACGCGCACGCACCGCAAAACGGAACGAACGGACCAACGATTTGACGTCGCTTTGAACGACCATCAATGCAGGCACCACCAGCAAGACCAAGATCATACCAAAGCCAAGCCCATAGACCAAGGTAATCACAGTCGGTTTCAAAAACTGCGCTTGCGAAGACCGTTCATATAGCAAAGGTAGCAACCCCAAAACTGTCGTCAATGTGGTCAGCATAACCGGTCGCAACCGATCCGAAACACCATCAATCACCGACGGAATTAGCCCCCGATCCTTGGCGTGTTCATCAATCGTGGTAATCAAAACGATCGAGTCATTGATGATAATCCCTGTCATGCCCAATAGCCCGACAACAGTGAACATCGACATCGGCACATCTTCGACGTAGTGGCCAAAAATGGTTCCAACCAGCCCAAAGGGAATGATTGCCATGACCACAATGGGTCGTGACCAACTGGCAAATACCCATGTGAGAACCAAATAGATCCCAGTTAAAACCAGGATAAGACCCGTGCGCGCATCGTTTAGAAATGCATTTTCTTGCTCGGCAAGTCCCGCCATACGGAAATCGACTTGGCGAATGGATGCAATCTCCGGCAGGATTTCTTTTTCCAAGGACTCCATGACTTGTTCTGCGGCGGCAGGATCGTCTTCTGAAATGTCTCCTGTCACAGAAATCAAACGAATGCCATTTTCGCGGCGCACGGTTGAAAACCCAGCCTGACGCTTGACGCTGACGATATCAGCCAAAGGAACATATGTGCCGCTTGGCGTGCGAAGCTGTGTGCGTTCCAAGAAATCAGCCGTAAGTTCATTGCTAGGCAGTTCAACCCGAATTGTCGCACTTCTTGGACCCATTGGGTATGTGGCGGCTTCGATCCCGTTTAGACGACTGCGCAAGACGCTTCCGAGGCTATCAATTGTAAAGCCCAGCGCCTGGCCTTGGGGGGTAAGTTCCAAGACAAGCTCTTCTTTGTCATAAGAAAGATCATCTTCGACAGCGGACACAATCGGAAACCGCGCCAAGGCCGTTTTTAGATCTTCGGATGCAGCTTTAAGTGTCTGTGCATCGGCGCCGTAAAACTGAATATCAAGCGCATCACCACCAGGGCCACCACGCCACCCACGAAACGATACGGTTTCCACCAATGGGTGCTTGCGAACACGGTCCTGTAAATCTGCGACAAATGCAAAGCTAGAATAAGGGCGCAAGTCTGGGTCTATTAACTCTAACGAAATACCACCCAATTGATCGGGCGTTTTGTTTTCAGTCCCTGACAATGAACGACCAGAATTTCCACCGATCTCGGCAATCACGAAATCAACAGGGCTGCGACCATATTTTTCTTTGTATTCGTCATTTATTTCATTAACGGCCCGCTGCATTTCACGCATCATAGCCATGCTATCATCACGCGTTGCTGAGGACAGCATGGCAAAGTTACCTGTCACCGAAGATTGCTCGGGGGCATTAAAGAAACGCCATGGAACTTGACCAGAAATAAGGAAAACGGCTTGTGTCGACAACAATGCAACCGCCCCTGCGAGCACAACATACCGCGCGCGCACGACCAAAGCGATAAAGCGCCGGAACAGCCCGTCCCGCAGCCATTCAAATCCACGGTTCACGATCCGGCTTGGGGCGTCGTACCAATGGTTCTTGTCCCCGGCCATCAAAGAATGTGCCATGTGATTTGGCAGGATCAAGAAGCATTCCACCAAAGACGCGGCCAAAACCATAATCACAGTAAAGGGGATATCTGCAATCAAGCTTCCAAAACGCCCCCCAATCGCAACCAGTCCAAAAAACGCAATGATCGTGGTCAGTGTCGCGGCAAAGACAGGCAACGCCATACGTTTCGCCGCACTCTCGGCGGCGTCCATGGGATCAAGCCCCATGCGGGCACGATGGTCGGCATGTTCACCAACGACAATCGCATCATCCACCACAATCCCCAACGTGATAATCAGGGCAAAAAGCGAGATCATATTTATCGTCACGCCAAAGGTATACATAATCGCAATCGCCGCGAGCATTGAGGTTGGAATACCTGCGGCCACCCAAAATGCAGTTCGGGCATTGAGGAACAAGAATAATAGCACCACAACCAAGGCCAATCCACTGGCCCCGTTATCAAGCAAAATATTCAAACGACCCGTGATCAATTCCGCCAAAGTACGGATCAATTCAATTTTTGTTCCTTCGGGAAGCGTGGCTTCAAGGGCTTTGGCAACACGTTCAACTTGGTGTTGAAGCCCAATTGCGTCACCTTGTTCTGATCGATCCACACGCACCGAGATCGCAGGGTTATCACCCACAAAATAAGTCCGCTCGCGATCAACGCCTTCTACCGAAATTTTGGCAACATCGCCAATTTTCAACGTTGATCCATCGGGATTTGATCGCAAAACAATGTTTTCGATATCATCAACCGTACGCTTTTCGACACCGGTTCGGACACGCGCATTTGCGCCCGCCACATCGCCTGCGGGGTCGGCATTGACCTCTTCGGCGATGGCACTTGCAATCTGGCGCATAGTGACATCAAAAGCCACAAGGTTCGCCGATGGCACTTCGATCAATGTTTCGGGGGCGGCATATCCGCGAATGGTCGTGCGCGTCACGCCTTCTGCGAACAATCGCAGCACCATTTCATCGGCAAACAACCCTAACTGTTCCACCTGAACGGGGCCGGAAATCACAACATCGGTCACACGGTCACGCCAAGCACCGCGCACGATTGTCGGGTCTTCGGCATCTTCGGGAAGGTTCGACGCCTGATTGAGCGCGGTTTCAACATCGCTGGAGGCGCGCGACATATCCCAATTTGGTTCAAATTCTATTGAAATAAGCGCGCGACCTTCGGTCGATGAACTTTCGGCACCTGTAACGCCTTCGACAGACAAAAGCGCAGGTTCCAGAATTTGCACAATCGCATCGTCAACGTCTTCTGCGCCAGCGCCATCCCAACGGACACTGACTGATATGTTATCAACCACAACATCGGGAAAAAATTGCGACCGCATGCGCGGCATCGCCATAAGGCCGGCAATGACCAAGACAACCAACAATAGGTTCGCAGCGGTTCTATGGCGGGTGAAATAGGATAAAAGTCCGCCTGCAGCTTGTGGAAGTTCACGCACCATAATTTATCCCCCCATCCGGCTTTCTAGTCGCTGCACCACGTCTGCTGGTACTTTGTCTTTTTGAAGCTGACCTAAAATACGTTCTTTGGCAGCTTTAGGAATAAAAGTGTTCGCCTCTACTGCGGCGACAAGCTTGGCCCGACGCTCTTGGCTAAGTTCGACCATTTCAGGTTCTTCGAGTGTTAATGGCTGCGCTTGGTTCAAGGGCTTTACTTTGATCCCTGATCCTAAAACAGGCGTGCGTTGTGCGACGACGTCCCGTCCTACAATATCCCGAGACCGCACCAACACATCGTCCCCTTGCCGGCGCAAAAGATTGACTTTCACTTCCTCTAGCCGATCACCTTCTCCAATCACCAGCACCGCGTTATTTGCATCAAGCGACGTGGATGGCAGCCGTTGCACAAACCGTAGTTCAGGTTCTTGGACTTGGATTGTCACAAAATCACCAGGCTTTAATCCGCGGCCTTCGGTGACTTTGGCAAACAAAAGCCGACCGGTTTGCCCGGGGGCAACTGATCCACTATCACGGCTTAGAACCGCCTTTGACTCTAAATCCGTCCCCAAGACATTCAGTTGAACAGTTGCATCCGCTTGGATCAGTTTTCCCGCATCATCCAGCAACCGCGCATATTGTTCGGTGGATATCCGAAAAGCGACTTCCAAAGCATCTGGATCGATCAAGCTGCCGATACGTTCATTATTGCTGACCAGCCCACCCTGTACCAAGGTCACTTGACTGAGTGTTCCCGAAAATTCGGCATAAAGTTTGGTGTCCAACAACCGGCGTTCTGCGTCTGCTTTGGCCAATTCAGCGCGTGCCAATCGTGTCTTAGCATTGGCGCCGCGTGCTTTTGCCTGATCAATAGCGCTGCGACGCGACAGGACCGATTGCGACGCGGATGACGCGGCGAGTTCCGCCGCTTCGACAGAAGCCGCCGTGCCTACGCCGCGTTGTGCAAGGTCGCTTTGGCGTTCAAAGGCCCGATCCCGCAGGTCTTTTTGTTCCATAGCTGCGGTCAGCTCGTCTTGGGCCAAGATTATGGCGCGCGCGGCTTCTTCGACTTCGGCGGTCGCGTCGATAACATCACTGGCGGCACGGCTCAGCGCACTTTGGGCATCCGCATCATCGAATTGCACCAACAATTCGCCTTGGGTCACTTGCCCACCTTCGACGAAACTATCCGAGAGCATGACAACTTGACCACCTGCTGCCATGCGCACATCCAAGGTGCGCCGACTTTGAACTTCGCCAAATGCCTCGAGTATGGGGGTGATCGTCTCGGGTTGAGCCGTCACAACATTCACAGTGAACACACGTTCGCGCACTTGAGGGGTCCGAGGCTCGCGCCCCATTCGTTCACCAATTGCGGTTTTGATTTCGTACCCTGCAAACAGCAATAGCCCAATTGAAAGGCTCGCGAACAAAAGCCCTGTCAACGCTTTGTTGATAAAACGCATGGTGTGCAATCCCTAAGTAAAGTTGTGTTTCGTAATACGATCTAGCGCACTTCTAAAAAGCGCCAAGCATAGGTTAAACGAATGACGCAATTATTTCCGTCGCAAGTGTTCATCCAGACGGGGCATTATTTCAACAAAATTGCACGGTCGATGACGGAAATCCAATTGTTTGACTAGAATTTCATCCCATGCATCTTTGCATGCACCCGGACTGCCTGGCAATGCAAACAGATAGGTTCCCCCTGCAACGCCACCCGTTGCGCGCGATTGAATCGCCGAGGTGCCGATTTTTCCCATGCTCACGATTGTAAACACCGTGGAAAAGGCATCAATTTCTTTTTCATATACGTCACGGTGGGCTTCGACAGTCACATCGCGCCCTGTTAGACCTGTTCCACCTGTGCTGATCACAACATCCACTTTGGGGTCACTAATCCAAGCGCGAAGCTGATCCGCGATCATGTCACGTTCATCTGGCAATATCTTGCGCGCCGCCAAAGTGTGGCCTGCCTGATCGATGCGATCAACCAAGGTTTGACCTGATTTATCTTGGTCCAAGCTGCGTGTGTCCGAGACCGTTAAAACGGCAATGCGCACGGGAATAAAATCTTTGGTATCATCAATGCGCGACATTATGTGTCCAATCTGGATTTAAGCATCAACAAATCGTGCCAAGCAGCCCGTTTCGCTGACGGATCCTGCATCAAAAAGGCAGGGGGGAAAATGGCCAAAGTGGGCCGTTCACTAAGCGTGTGCCATGATCCACGGGCAACGCTTAGGCTGGGTGCGTCTAACAGGCTCTGACAGATCAATGGCCCCATTAAGACAACCACATCAGGCGCCGCCAGTTCGATATGCTTGCGCACAAACGGGGCCATCATCGCGATTTCGACAGGCGTTGGTTTACGTGCCGGGTTCCACGGAAATAAATTCGCAAGATACAGCCCATAAGCATCCTCCGTGGCGGTTCGCTCCAAACCAATGGCGTGGAACATCTTGTCAAACAACGCACCTTCGCGCCCAGCAAAAGGATGGCCTGCATCTTCGTCTGCACGGCTAGGGGCATCCCCGATAACCATCACCCTGGCACGCGGGCTGCCTTGGGCGAACACAAATTTGCGCGCGCCTTTGCGCAGTTCGCAAAGATCAAAACTTTGCACAGTCGCTTCTAAGCTACTTAGGTCAGCGACCCCACCAACAAGCTGGGTTGCGATTTCAACGGGGCTAATTTCTAAAACCGGTGCATCCGGTTGTTTTTTCCCTGCTTTCGATGCAGGTTTCAGCGATTGTTCTAGCTCGTATCGGTTAACGGGCGCATCCAAAATAGGTTCTGTCGCGCCAAGCTCTGCTTGCCACTCATATAACGCGCGTGCGGTATGCCAATCTATCTGCGATTCCATTTGATCAGCTTAAAGAGAGTCTTTGAAAACGGAAAGAGGACAATCGCGCACGGGTGTTCTTGCTCAATCGTGGAATGCTTCTTATAACGGCCCCAACAATGCGAGGCAAAAGCGATGAGTTTTACGCAAAAACATCTTTTGGGGAT
>JAHEJA010000065.1 GCA_024639125.1 Paracoccaceae bacterium | reverse complement strand
CACTGACACTTACTCCGATACCGTTATCGGACGTTAAACGGCAAATATGTCAAATTTTAGCAAATTTGTAGGTGTATTGTGTTTTTTGCAAAATGTGAGGAAGATGGTGGGTGATAAGAGACTCGAACTCCTGACATCTTCGGTGTAAACGAAGCGCTCTACCAACTGAGCTAATCACCCTCTGACGGCGTAATACCCAATGCCATTCCTATGCGCAAGAGGGGAAATCGCAAAAACTTGGGAAAATTTAGCGATGTCGGCATTTTTTTATAAAGCTAATGAATTACAAAGGTTTAGCTTGGTTGCTTTGCCGTGGAAAAGAAAAAGCCCGCGTAAAGCGGGCTTTGACTTAATGTGTTGTTGCGGCTTCGGCGACGGGCTTGGCCAAGGCAGCGGCCGCGGCTTCTTCTGCGGCTTCGTCCCATTCGATCGGGTCGGGGGCGTGGATGAGCGCATGTTTCAGAACCTCGCTGACATGCGTCACTGGAATAATTTCCAGCCCCTGTTTTACGTTATCAGGGATATCGGCTAGATCCTTTTCGTTTTCTTCTGGGATCAATACCGTTTTGATACCCCCACGAAGAGCAGCAAGCAGTTTTTCCTTGAGACCACCAATCGCCAAAGCATTGCCGCGCAGCGTCACTTCGCCCGTCATTGCAATGTCTTTGCGCACTGGAATACCAGTTAGCACCGATACAATTGATGTCACCATTGCTAGACCAGCACTTGGTCCGTCTTTGGGTGTTGCGCCCTCTGGAACGTGGACGTGAATATCAATTTTGTCAAAAACCGGTGGTTTGACGCCAATTTTTGGGCTGATTGACCGCACATAAGAGCTTGCTGCATCGATGGATTCCTTCATCACATCGCCCAGCTTGCCGGTTGTTTTCATGCGACCCTTACCCGGAAGGCGCAGCGCTTCGATTGAAAGCAAATCGCCGCCAACAGATGTCCAGGCCAAACCTGTGACAACGCCAACTTGATCTTCTTTTTCTGCCAAACCATAGCGGAATTTTTTGACGCCCAAGAAATCATCAAGGTTATCTTTGGATACCGTGACATCCTTGGTTTCGCCTTTGACAATTTTTGTAACGGCTTTACGGGCAAGTTTTGACACCTCGCGTTCAAGATTACGAACACCTGCTTCGCGTGTGTAATACCGAATTATGCCTTCCAATGCGTCATCCGTGACGGCAAATTCGCCTTTTTTCAAACCGTGATTTTTCGTTGCTTTGTCGACCAAGTGGCGACGTGCGATTTCGCGCTTTTCGTCTTCTGTGTAGCCAGCGAGCGAAATGATTTCCATCCGATCCAAAAGAGGGCCGGGCATGTTATAGCTATTCGCTGTGGTCAGGAACATAACGTTAGAAAGATCATATTCGACTTCTAGGTAATGATCCACAAAGGTTGAATTCTGCTCTGGATCAAGCACTTCAAGCATTGCCGAAGCTGGATCCCCACGGAAATCTTGGCCCATTTTGTCGATTTCATCGAGCAAAATAAGTGGATTTGTGGTTTTCGCTTTCTTTAGCGCCTGAACAATCTTACCCGGCATAGATCCGATATATGTGCGACGATGACCGCGAATTTCGCTTTCGTCACGTACACCACCCAAGGAAATGCGAATAAATTCGCGCCCTGTTGCCTTGGCTACAGATTTACCAAGCGATGTTTTCCCAACACCGGGAGGACCGACCAAACACAAGATCGGGCCTTTTAGTTTGGCACTGCGTTGTTGTACCGCCAAATATTCAACAATCCGCTCTTTGACTTTGTCCAGGCTATAGTGATCTTGATCCAAAATGCGTTGTGCATTTCCCAGATCCTTTTTGACACGGCTGCGCACGCCCCATGGGATCGACAGGATCCAGTCCAGATAATTCCGCACAACAGTGGCTTCTGCGGACATCGGCGACATGCTTTTTAGCTTTTTGATTTCCGCATCTGCTTTTTCACGTGCTTCTTTGGAAAGCTTGGTATTTGAAATACGCTCTTCTAGCTCGGCAACTTCGTTTTGTCCGTCTTCGCTATCGCCCAATTCCTTTTGAATGGCCTTCATTTGTTCATTCAAATAGTATTCGCGCTGTGTGCGTTCCATTTGCGATTTGACGCGTGTTTTGATCTTTTTCTCGACCTGTAGCACGCTCATTTCACCCTGCATCAAGCTGTACACTTTTTCCAACCGTTCGCTGACAGACAAAGTTTCAAGCAATTCTTGCTTTTGATCGACTTCGATTCCCAAATGACCAGCGACCAGATCAGCCAATTTATGCGGCTCTGTCGTTTCGGCAACGGAAGTCAGTGCTTCTTCTGGGATATTCTTTTTGATTTTGGAATAGCGTTCGAATTCCTCTGATACAGTGCGGATCAAAGCTTCGATTGTGGTTTCATCCCCCAACGTTTCTTCGATGGGGATAGCGGCGGCTTCGAAATAATCATCATTCTCAAGGAATTCGGTGATCATCACGCGTGTCTGGCCTTCGACCAACACTTTGACCGTACCATCCGGCAGCTTGAGCAGCTGTAAAACATTCGCCAAAACGCCCATTTTGTAAATGGAATCAGCCGAAGGATCATCCTCGGACGGATCAATTTGGCTGGACAATAGGATTTGTTTGTCGTCCTGCATGACCTCTTCTAGGGCGCGAACGGATTTTTCACGTCCAACGAACAGAGGCACGATCATATGTGGGAATACCACGATATCGCGCAAAGGCAAAACAGGGTAAGAGGCGTTCATACTCTCTTGCATTTTCATTCCTTATTTTAGCAAGACGGCGCTGGTCCCACAGTAGGCAACTTTGGTCGTCTCCGTTTCAGGAGTCTTGATATGGTGCTATCGGAGGCGGATTTCAACCAGACTCATTTCGCACCAAGATGCCTTTGATTGCCCTATGGTGCAAGGGCGCATTCGGTTCAATTTTAGGGGTATTCGACTATTTCAGCACGATAGACCTATGCGCGGTAAGATATTGTTAACCACAAATACACAATAATTTGACCAGAGGTGTCATTTTAGTTGACGTGAACCGTTTGTGGTGTGATACAAGGGTTTACTAATCTATAGGTTGTGGGGTGGCTAAGTGATGTCGCACCGAGAATATCGTAAAAACCACAAAAACCTGGCACATCAAGTCAGCCATGGATCCCCCGGATCCGCTTTGGCTGATGTCAAATTTGACGGACACACAGGTTTAACTGCGGATGATGTTGTGACCATGGTGGAATGGGCGACCGAATGTACTGATGCGAATCGTGCCGCTGCACTGCTCGATGTGATCAAGGACATGGGCGGCTTGCAAATGCTGCGCGATTTGGCGGCGCAGCAGGGGACAAGGCCATAAAATTTCAAGAAACGAGAATTAGTTTTGATTTTCTGCATTTGGATGCTTGACGATAGTTTTCCTTGCCCCTAATAACCCCACACGATTTGTTGAAAAACATATCCCAGCGCGGTTGTAGCTCAGTTGGTTAGAGTACCGGCCTGTCACGCCGGGGGTCGCGGGTTCGAGCCCCGTCAACCGCGCCACTTTATAAAGCCCTGCCTTTTGGCGGGGCTTTTTGCTTTGGCATGTGGGCCGCTTTCACCACCATGATGACCTAACCCAGCACGATTAGATGTGTTTGGATATTAGAAAAGTTGACCTAAAATATCCACAACCTGACGCACAACGCTTTGTGCCCAAATTAATGCTGCCTCGCCCCAATCACGTGCAAGGGCAATGAACGCCGCAGTGTTGGCGTATATAAACTTGGCAGCTGCTGTTGCCGCTTGCTTAAACAATGCATCTTTGATCTTTTGAACAATCTGCCCCAACAAAAGAAAGCTGTTTCGCAAAAAACCCGAGCGGTAAACATCAGGGTCGCTTATGTCTTGGGATAACTCTGTTATTTCGTCTTTGGCCCGATCTGTTGTCAACTCTGGCTGTTTCAACAAACCATCTAAAACCGTTTGTTCGTGTTCTAGCGTGGTTTTTTCAATTCCGTCTTGCAGTGCCAATTTTTGACGTTCGTTATATATTTTTACCTGTTGCGTTCCCATTGTAACAGGGGTTCCAACGCTAATGATACTGTCAATGACATCCAAACACTCTTGTGGAAACTGCTCGGCAAGTTTGCGGTTTGCATTGCCTTTCGATATTTTCGCCAACTTTGAAAGCGTGATGTGAAGCTTTACAACACGATGTTGGCCATACTCACATTGGGTTAGATCACAAAGCTTGCGGTACAGCGGTTCCAGTTCGTAATATTGGTTTGTAAAACGTTGCAAATTTGGAATTTCTTCTTGTAATTCCTCATAACTGTCGCGCGCAACCTCGTCATGATTGTCATCTGGCACGTCATAAATTACGTCGATGCGGTGGTCTTCGGTTAGGGTTAATTTTGGAACTGCTGCCGGTTCAATCTCTTTTTCCCACGGCAAAGGATCGGGATAGGGGGGCAGGGTTTCGAGGTAGGCGAAAGTTTGTTGGGTGCGTTCATGATCGTCTTCTATATTTGACAACCTGTCTAACTCTGGATCAACCTGTGTTGCTAATGATCCCTCGAAATATAATCCTTCAAGAGGTCCTGCGTTGGTCATCTTTTTGCAATTTAAAACCGGGCGTAAATCGCTGACCTTTGTGTTGGTGAGGTAGAGGGTTTTCAACGCCGTCAAATTGGCGATATGCGCCAGATCGCTGACCTGTGTGTTGGTGAGGGAGAGGAATTCCAACGCTGTCAAATTGGCGATATGCGCCAGATCGCTGACCTGTGTGTTTTCGAGGTAGAGGTGTATTAGCGCGGTCAAGTTGGCGATATGTGTCAGATCGCTTACTTGAGCGTCATCAAGGTCAAGAATTTCTAACGCCGTCAAATTGGCGGTTTCGGGGGGGAGACGGTCAAGATAAGGATTGCGTAGATCTAGGTCGAACAGTTGCTTTTCACCAGCTTCTTTAATCCGATCCAGCGCCTCTTGATAGGCCAGTTCTGCCTGTGTCATTCAATGCATCCCGTTTCAAATATTATTCTTAAACCGCGCCTTTAGGATGCGGTGAAAAAAATGTAGCGGCAAGTCTTTATTTCCATTGACGTTCTTTTACAAACGTCCTATCCCCACGCTTACGCGCGGTTGTAGCTCAGTTGGTTAGAGTACCGGCCTGTCACGCCGGGGGTCGCGGGTTCGAGC
>JAHEJA010000013.1:13049-26459 GCA_024639125.1 Paracoccaceae bacterium | reverse complement strand
CATCTTACGCATCTCATAATTCATGCAATTTTGCATCTATTTGGATATGATCACATAGAAGACGAAGATGCCGCGTTGATGGAAGGCATAGAAATTGCAATACTTGAAACTATGGGTATATCGAACCCATATGAACTAAACGAAACGGAATAGGACAACGAAAGACGTTATGGGCGATTCAGACGGCTCTTCTATGGCAGCGCAAAGCGCGCAGTCCATCGGACAAAAGAAGTCAATTTTTTCACGCATTCTATCAAGCTTTGGGGGTCGTCATACAGAACCCACGCAAGCGAGTTCACAATCGGGTAAACCGGCTGAACCTGTAAAGCCAACGCATGGCCTGATGAATCTGCGCCGGCTTCGGGTCGAAGATGTGGCAATCCCTAAGATTGAAATCGCCGCAATCCCCGATACGGCAACAATCGAAGAAATTTCCGAAGCGTTCCGAACAAGCGAAATGACGCGCTTGCCGGTATATTCAGGCACATTGGACACACCTTTGGGTATGGCCCATCTAAAAGATTTTGCCTTGAAGTATGGGTTTGTGGGCGAACATAAAGAATTTGACTTGTTGTCAATGCTACGCCCATTGCTATTCGTGCCGCCCTCGATGCCCATTGGTGTTCTATTAACCAAAATGCAGTCAGAGCGCCGCCACATGGCTTTGGTTATTGATGAATATGGCGGTGTCGATGGTTTGGTGACGATCGAAGACCTGATTGAACAGGTCGTTGGTCAAATCGAAGATGAACACGACAGTGCTGATTCCGCACAATGGGCGCGTGAAAAACAAGGGTGCTATTTGGTCCAAGCCAAAGCCTCTGTCGAAGAATTCGGAACGGCTGTTGGATTGGACTTTACCGAAGATCATACCATTTCCGAAGATATCGACACGGTTGGTGGGCTTTTGTTCATGCTCGCAGGAAGCGTGCCCGTACGTGGCGAAGTTATTGTGCATCCCAATGGAACAGAATTCGAAATTCTCGAAGCGGATCCGCGCCGCGTCCAAAGGGCACGCGTGCGTCTTCCTGGGCATGCGCTCGCTGGGGAATAATGTCATATGAAGGCGTGGTTGTTGCAAACCCCAAAGCTAAGTTTTCTGGCTTTGGGCGCTATCCTCGCGCTTGGTCATGCGCCGTTTGGTTTATGGTATATTGCGTTTCCAAGTTTGGTAATAGCTCAGGTTCTGTGGCTGTCAGCCCCACAGATACGCCGCGCGATGACTGTTTGGTGGTTTGGGCTTGGATATTTCCTTGTCACCATGAATTGGTTGGTAGAACCCTTTTTAATTGATATCAAAATCACGGGATGGATGGCGCCCTTTGCTTTGGCAGCCATGTCGGGTGGATTGGCCATGCTGTGGGCAATTCCCGTCCGACTTCGGGCGCAATCGCCTTATATGCTTAGCTTTTCGATCGCCTTCGCGGAATGTCTTCGCGGGTATATACTAACAGGTTTTCCCTGGGGGCAGATCGGATATATCTGGGTGGAAACGCCAGTTGCGCTTTGGGCTGCATTCATCGGATCCTACGGGCTAAGCGCGTTGACACTGATTGCGGCATTGGCAATTGCGTCGGTGATGTTTGCACGCCGGACTATGGTGTTATTGGCCCTCATCGGAGTGCTGTTTTTGCTCCCCTCCCTATTTCATCGTCCACAAATAGAATTTGGTGATAAGACCGTTCGCATAGTGCAACCAAATGCTACGCAATCCCAAAAGTGGGATCCAGAATATTCGATGGTGTTTTTTCAACGTGCCTTGGATTATACAGGGCGCGCCGGGGATGTTGATTTGGTAATCTGGCCTGAATCTTCGGTACCGGTATTTTTGAATTACGCCGAAGATTTGATGGCTGAGATTGCCTTGTTCGCTCAAGGCAAGCCTGTGCTGGTTGGGGCGCTTAGGTTCCAAGAGGATGCGTATTATAACTCTGTTGTGCTTGTCGAACAGAATGGATCTTATGCCGCTATCTATGACAAAGCTCACCTTGTTCCGTTTGGGGAATATTTGCCATTTGGCACTGTGTTTGAATGGTTCGGGCTCTCTGCTTTGGCCGATATTGTCGGAGGTGGCTTTGATACAGGGGCCATGTCGACCGTGGTCGCGGTGGAACCAGTTGGGCCGGTGCTGCCATTGATCTGTTACGAAGCCGTGTTTCCGCAAGAAGTAAATGCCCATGCAGATCGTGCGGATCTTATGGTGCAATTGACCAATGACGGTTGGTTTGGCAATTTTTCTGGCCCATCGCAGCATTTGGCGCAAACACAGATGCGGGCAATTGAACAAGGGGTCCCATTGGTGCGGGCTGCAAATACCGGAATATCGGCTGTGATTGATCCGCTGGGACGCATTGTGCAAAAAATTCCGTTGAATGAACAAGGATTTATCGACGTTCCCTTGCCAAAACCAATTGCCGCAACAGTTTACACTCGATGGGGCGAACGAAGCGTTATCCTTTTGTTGTGTTTCTTGGGGTTTTTGTGCTTAATCACGCCCAAGGGCACTTTGGGATTGACGCGACACACGTAGCATCCTAAACGCCGCCAACTGCACCACAACGGCTTCCTGACGTGGTGTGAACTTTTAATGGAGCACTATCTCATGGCACGTTCGTCTTATATTTTCACCTCAGAATCAGTTTCCGAGGGCCACCCCGACAAGGTTTGTGATCGGATTTCCGATGCAATCTTGGATGCTTTCTTGACCCAAGAGCCAGAAGCACGCGTGGCCTGCGAAACCTTTGCTACCACCAATCGGGTGGTCATAGGCGGCGAAGTTGGTTTGTCTGACCAATCCAAACTAACCGAATACATGGGCAAAGTGGACGCGATTACCCGGTCCTGCATCAAAGACATCGGGTATGAACAAGATAAATTTCATCATGAAACAGTTGAGATTACCAATCTTCTGCATGAACAATCGGCGCATATTGCCCAAGGCGTTGATGCCGCGGACAACAAAGACGAGGGTGCAGGCGATCAGGGGATTATGTTTGGCTATGCCACAAACGAAACCCAAGAATTAATGCCTGCACCAATTCAATACAGCCACGCGATCCTTCGTCGCTTGGCCGAGGTGCGCAAATCTGGCCAAGAACCAACCCTGCGCCCGGATGCAAAATCGCAACTCTCTGTGCGGTATGAAAACGGGAAACCGGTCGGTGTGACCTCTATCGTTTTGTCCACTCAGCACGCGGATGAAGCTCAAACGAGCCGTGATATTCGTGACATCGTAGAACCCTACATCCGCGAGGTTCTTCCCGACGGATGGATCAGTGATGCCACTGAATGGTGGGTAAACCCGACAGGCACGTTTGTGATTGGTGGTCCAGATGGGGACGCAGGGTTAACAGGTCGTAAAATTATCGTCGATACCTACGGTGGTGCAGCGCCTCATGGGGGCGGTGCGTTTTCAGGAAAAGATCCGACCAAAGTTGACCGCTCGGCTGCTTATGCCGCGCGTTATCTTGCAAAAAATATCGTTGCGGCTGGGCTGGCCGAAAAATGCACGCTCCAATTGTCCTATGCGATCGGTGTGTCAAAGCCTTTGTCAATTTATGTAGATACATTTGGCACCGGCGAGGTTCCGGCTGAACTGATCGAAAAAGCAGTGGCTCAATGTATGGACCTGACACCCCGCGGTATTCGTCAGCACCTAGGGCTAAATCGCCCCATCTATCAACGGACGTCAGCTTATGGCCACTTTGGCCGCGCTCCTGAAGCGGATGGCGGATTTAGTTGGGAGCAGCTCGATTTGGTAGATGCCTTGAAAAAAGCAATCTAGTTGGTTTGTCCACATAGAGGCGCCCATTTTGGGCGCCACTCTTTTACCTCGTATTTCATCTTTGATAAAATACTCAAAATATAGCCCCATTGATCCATTTCGGAAAACAGGCTAATGGGGCGCCATGACACAAGATACGCATCCAACCGGCGCGCCATGGCGCAATTTTTATGGTCGTTTCAAGGGAAAGACATTGCGCAAGACGCAAGTCGCAAACCTTGATAGCGACCTTTTTTCCTTGTCGCCGGGTGCGGTATCTTGGGAAGAAAACCCAAATCGTGATAATTTGGATGTCGTCGGATTATTTGGCGATAAACCTCTATGGCTTGAGATCGGCTTTGGTGGTGGAGAACATTTGGTTCATCAGGCTGGTTTAAATCCTGATGTCGGTATTATTGGGTGTGAGCCATTTATGAATGGCGTAGCGATGCTTTTGGGCAAAATCCGCGAAGCGGGCACCGACAACATTCGGGTTTATCCAGGGGATGCACGTCATATGTTTGATGTCCTTCCCGAGAATTCGGTGGATCGGGCTTTTCTGTTGTATCCTGATCCATGGCCGAAAACGCGGCATCACCGTCGTCGGTTTGTAACTGATGAACATATTGCACCATTGGCAACTGTACTTAAACCTGGCGCAGTATTCCGTGTTGCTACAGATATCGAAGATTATGTACGTCAAACGCTTCAAGTTGTTCCAAGGCATGGGTTCGAATGGCAAGCCAATTCGCCACAGGATTGGCGCCAACCTTGGTCTGATTGGATATCTACACGTTATGAACAAAAAGCACTAAGAGAGGGGCGCACGCCTCATTACTTAACTTTTGTTAAGGCATAGTACATTTCGCACAAGTGACGGTGACAAAAGGACGTAACCTCTAATTTAGCAAAGCCTCGGACCGTTAACTTGACTTAGGAACAGGCGGGCGATTTTATGGTACTGACAGAATATACGAGTGGCGGCCCAATGGCGTCGTCTTATAACATAACACTCGTTTTCCAAGGAAGTCAGTGGTCACAAGATCTGCAACAGGCGTTTATAAGCGCCTCTGATTATCTTACCTCTATTATTATCGGAGACATTGAAAATGCCTTTGCCGATTTTGGTGATGGCAATGGATTTCGCCAAGTTGATGATTTGGAAATATCGGCAACTCTTGGCCCGATTGATGGTCAGGGGGGCGTGCTGGCTCAAGCTGGGCCAACATATATTCGACCAGAAACAGCATTGCCCATTTATGGGGAAATGACATTTGACGGTGCGGATGCGCAAGTCTTGTTTGACGGTGACGTGGCCTCTGGTGCCAATCGTTGGACGTCCGTGGTGATGCATGAAATGCTACATGTGATTGGTTTTGGTAGCCTGTGGGAAACGATGGGGTTGATCAATAATATCGGGACCACCGCACATCCGGATTTCAGATATACCGGCCAACATGGTGTCTATGAATATCAATCGCTGTATCCCGCGATTTATGCGTCTGATCTAGATGCCTATGCCGGTGTTCCCGTCGAAAGCAGTTCTGGGTCTTCTGGAACCGATGCAAGCCATTGGGACGAAGCCACGTTTGATGATGAATTGATGACGGGATATATCGATTCCAATAACACCGTAAGCAATATGACCATCGCCGTCCTAAAGGACATGGGCTATGCGACAACCTATGCGCCATCCTGTTTTTGCACAGGAACGCTTATTCAAACCCCGCATGGGTTTAAGCCGATCGAGACATTGTCTGCGCAGGATAGGGTGGTTACTTTGGACCGTGGGGATCAGCAAATTCGGCTTGTGTCTGTCGAAACCTTTAGCCAAGCGCATATGGCAGAAAATGAACGTCATCGACCAATCCGCATAAAACAAGGGGCTTTGGGGCAGGATCCCGACCTGCCACCATTATATTTGTCGCCCCAACATCGCATTTATGTCACGGGGCGTCCTGTGCTTGCTGAATTAGGTGAGCTATCGGCTTTGGTGCCGATAAAAGATGCTTTGGAAATCCAAGGCATCCGGCGAATAACGCCGTCGCAAGGTGTAACATATTATCATTTGATCATGGATCATCATAATATCATAAATGCAAATGGTATATGGTGTGAAAGCTTTCTACGCCCATCAATGATGCCGGCCCGAAAATTTGTCGAAGGCAAAGATGCCCGCAAATTGATACGCAAATTGCGGCATTCGTTACAGCAGTCAGGCCGATTATTCGCCCAAGATCCTTATTTGGATGCATCAATTGCAATCAGGACATAGACGCCCCCAATAGCTTGGGGTATCAGTAGCGCAAATAACAAAGGAAAAACGTAAATGTCCTCTCATGGTGCCCCCATTCCGATGATCTCTCGTAAATGCGGACCGCTTTCGGGCGACGCGCATGTGCCGGGGGATAAGTCTATCTCTCATCGTTCTTTGATTTTGGGCGCGCTCAGCATTGGTCGTACCGAAGTGTTCGGCCTTCTCGAAGGTCAAGACGTCCTTGATACAGCCAAAGCCATGCAAGCTTTTGGTGCGACTGTTGAACAACATGGTGTTGGGCATTGGACAATTGACGGTGTCGGCGTTGGTGGCTTTGCTGAGCCGCAGAATGTGATTGATTGCGGGAACTCTGGTACTGGGGTGCGCTTGATCATGGGCTGCATGGCAACCACTGGGATTACAGTGACATTTACAGGCGATGCCAGCCTTAACAAACGCCCAATGGCGCGCGTCACGGATCCTATTTCCCTTTTTGGCGCACAGTCTTTTGGCCGCCAAGGTGGCCGCCTGCCCATGACAATCGTAGGCGCCGCAAATCCGGTACCTGTTAGCTACAAAGTACCTGTGCCTTCTGCTCAGGTGAAATCGGCTGTTTTGTTGGCTGGACTGAATGCGCCAGGGAAAACCGTTGTCATTGAACAAGAAGCCACGCGCGATCACACGGAACGTATGTTGGTTGGCTTTGGTGCTGAATTGACCGTCGAAGACACGACCCAAGGGCGCGTGATCACATTGACAGGTCAACCCGAATTAAAGGCACAGACAATTGTTGTTCCGCGGGATCCAAGCTCGGCGGCCTTTCCTGTTTGTGCCGCCCTTATTGTCAAAGGATCAGACGTGTTGGTCCCCAATATTGGCTTGAACCCAACCCGCGCTGGGCTGTTCACAACGTTGCGTGAAATGGGGGCTGATCTAACCTATGAAAACGAACGCGAAGAGGGCGGTGAACCCGTTGCTGACCTGCGGGCTAGATATTCGCCCAACATGACTGGCATCGCAGTCCCCCCCGAACGTGCGGCCAGCATGATTGATGAATACCCTGTTCTTTCCGTGGTCGCGGCCTTCGCCCAAGGCGACACTGTCATGAAGGGCGTCAAAGAACTTCGTGTCAAAGAAAGTGATCGGATCGATGCAATGGCCAAAGGCTTGCGGGCCAATGGTGTCACTGTAGAAGAGGGGGATGATTGGTGGATCGTCACAGGATGCGGAATGGGCAATGTCGCCGGTGGTGCCTTGTGTGAAACATTTTTGGATCACCGCATTGCTATGTCCTTTATGGTGATGGGCATGGCGTCTTCTGCGCCAGTCACAATTGATGATTGCGGACCTATTGCAACCTCGTTCCCCATCTTCGAAGGGCTAATGGCGGATCTCGGAGCGGTGCTAGAGCGGATGTAATCGCAGGCTAATTTCCCTGGTTAAAGGAGAGGCAAAATGACATTCATAGTTGCAATTGATGGCCCTGCCGCCGCAGGCAAAGGCACTATATCGAAAGCCGTCGCTGCCGAATTTGGCTTGGCCCATCTTGATACAGGGCTCTTGTATCGCGCCGTCGGTTTCAAGGTCATGAGCGGAGCAGACCCAATAGCAGCTGCGAATGCATTGAACCCTTTGGATCTGGAACACGACGATTTGCGCACCGCAAATGTCGCACAATTCGCAAGCCAAGTAGCGGTAATCCCCGAGGTTCGTTCCGCGTTGGTAAACTTCCAACGCAGCTTTGCCACACAAGCCAGTGGCGCGGTCTTGGATGGTCGCGATATTGGCACTGTTATTTGCCCTGACGCAGATATCAAGCTCTTCGTCACGGCCAGCCCAGAAGTGCGCGCCAATCGCCGTTTTCAAGAACTCTCGGCAAAAGGCGCAAAGACCACCTATGAAAAGGTTCTAAACGAAGTCGTCGAACGCGATATGCGTGACAGCACGCGCAGTGATGCGCCGATGCGGGCCGCAGCTGAAGCGATTGTCATCGACACCTCTGAACTCACAATCGAAAGCGCCATTCAAACCGCATGTGATCTCATCCGTTCAAAACAGTCGGCATAACCCTTCATCTTTGCGCAAATACTCACATCTGCCCAAAGCTCCGCCAAAGGCGGACGTGGGAAAATATGCGCGCCGCTAGGCGCTCAATATGTGAAAATGCCCTTGATAAATAGTGCTGTTCCGACTATTAGGGCCGTGTCAGTACGGGGTTTCCCTTAAAAACGACACGTTTACATATGGGGCAGTGAATAACTGTCCCTGTTTTGTTGTTGAAAATACTGACCAATTAACCCCAAGACCGGTGGAGACAACCACCCGGCCGGAATAAATGCTTAGTAAAGGAATATGAGACCACATGGCTCAAATGACATCAATGGCAGAATTCGAAGCGCTGCTTAATGAAAGCTTCGAAATGGACACACCTCAAGAGGGGTCTGTCGTTAAAGGTAAAGTCATCGCAATCGAAGCGGGACAAGCCATCATCGACGTAGGCTACAAAATGGAAGGCCGCGTTGAACTAAAAGAATTCGCAAATCCTGGCGAAGCGCCTGACGTTTCTGTTGGCGACGAAGTCGAAGTTTTCCTTCGTGCCGCTGAAAACGCACGTGGCGAAGCGGTTATTTCTCGTGAAATGGCCCGCCGCGAAGAAGCATGGGATCGCTTGGAAAAAGCATACGCAGACGACGCACGCGTTGACGGCGCAATCTTTGGCCGTGTCAAAGGTGGCTTCACAGTTGACCTTGGTGGCGCAGTTGCCTTCTTGCCTGGCTCCCAAGTTGACGTTCGCCCTGTACGCGACGCTGGCCCATTGATGAACATGAAGCAGCCGTTCCAGATTCTTAAAATGGACCGTCGCCGTGGCAACATCGTTGTCTCACGTCGCGCAATCCTAGAAGAATCACGCGCAGAACAGCGTGCAGAAGTTATCGGCAACTTGACCGAAGGCATGGACGTAGAAGGTGTTGTGAAAAACATCACTGAATACGGTGCATTCGTTGATCTAGGCGGCGTAGACGGTCTCTTGCACGTCACAGACATGGCATGGCGCCGTGTGAACCACCCATCAGAAATCCTAACAATTGGCGAAACTGTCAAAGTTCAGGTTATCAAAATCAATAAAGATACCCACCGTATCTCTTTGGGCATGAAACAGCTTCAAGAAGATCCATGGGATATCGTTGCTGCGAAATACCCATTGGAATCTGTCCACAAAGGTATCGTTACCAACATCACTGACTACGGCGCATTCGTTGAGCTAGAAGCAGGCGTTGAAGGTTTGGTTCACGTGTCAGAAATGTCATGGACCAAGAAAAACGTACACCCAGGTAAAATCGTTTCCACAAGCCAAGAAGTTGACGTCATGGTCTTGGAAATTGATGGCGCAAAACGCCGCGTTTCTTTGGGTCTGAAACAGACACAGCGCAACCCATGGGAAGTGTTTGCTGAAACGCATCCAGAAGGAACCGAAGTTGAAGGTGAAGTTAAGAACATCACTGAATTCGGCTTGTTCATCGGTCTCGAAGGCGAAATCGACGGCATGGTTCACTTGTCAGACATCTCTTGGGATGAACGCGGCGAAGAAGCGATCCAAAGCTACCGCAAAGGCGACATGGTCAAAGCGGTTGTTTCCGAAGTTGATATCGAAAAAGAGCGTATCTCTCTTTCCATCAAAGCTTTGGGTGGTGACAAATTCGCAGAAGCAACAGGCAGCGTGAAGCGCGGTTCAGTTATCACTGTTTCCGTAACTGCAGTTGAAGATGGCGGCATCGAAGTCGAATACGAAGGCATGAAGTCATTCATTCGTCGTTCAGACTTGTCACGTGATCGTGCAGAACAGCGTCCAGAGCGTTTCAATGCAGGCGATAAAGTTGATGTTCGCGTCACAAATGTTGACAGCAAAACACGCAAGCTTGGGTTGTCGATCAAAGCACGTGAAATCGCAGAAGAAAAAGAAGCAGTTGAACAGTATGGTTCCTCTGATTCAGGTGCGTCCTTGGGTGATATCCTTGGTGCCGCGCTTAAAGGCGACGAATAAGCAAAACATAGACCTTTGGTCTAGTGATCCTCGGCGGCAACGCCGGGGATTTTCTTTTTTGATTCGGTGGAATGTGAAAATTCTACAAGATGTGCACAGTTTCGAGGCCCAATTCGGGGTCTGAGTGGCCGGATTTTCCAATTAAGAGACAATTCGCGATAAAGTTTGCTGTGAAACACATAAATTTGTTCCCAATTGCTTGTGTTGATTTATAGTTATTAAAAACAACAACATATTTCTGGGAGCCCAAGACGATGATCCGCTCGGAGCTTATTCAAATAATTGCTGATGAAAATCCACACCTGTTTCAACGGGACGTTGAGCGTATTGTAAATACTATTTTTGACGAAATCACGACGGCAATGGCAAATGGCGATCGTGTTGAGCTTCGTGGATTTGGCGCGTTCTCTGTCAAAAAACGCGATGCGCGTATAGGCCGCAATCCGCGTACGGGTGACTCTGTTTCGGTTGACGCCAAGGCTGTTCCGTTCTTTAAGACCGGTAAACTCCTTCGGGATCGATTGAACGGAAAGGCCTAAGTTTAATGCGCTATATTCGCTATGCATTCCTTGCCAGTTTGGCAATAATTTTGGTTGTCGTCGCTTTGGCGAACCGCACAATGACGGAACTTTCTGTTTTCCCACAAGAATTGGCCAATGTGATTGGATTGCAATGGTCGCTTCAGTTGCCTGTGTTTGTCATATTCTTTGGCGGTACAATCTTTGGCGTTTTCGTGGGCTTTGTTTGGGAATGGTTGCGCGAATACAAGCACCGCGCAGAGGTCACGCGCAAATCCCGTGACTTGCGGCGTGTTGAACGTGAACTGCAAAAGCTAAAAGGCGAAAAATACAAAGACCAAGACGATGTTTTGGCTTTGCTTGATGACGCAGTTTAATGCAGCAAAACATATCTGTTAAGATTTGTGGCATAACATCCCCGCTTGCGATGGAGCAGGCGGCAGAGGCGGGTGCGCGCTACACAGGTCTTGTGTTCTTTGAAAAATCACCGCGAAACGTGACCATAGAACAGGCGCGCGCGATTGCCTTGGCTGCGCCGATTGGGGTTGCCAAAGTTGCGCTGACTGTGAACGCAGATGATGCGTTTTTGGAATCCATGTTGGGTCAAGTTGCAATTGATATGATCCAGCTGCACGGCAAAGAGACGCCCGAACGGGTGGCCGACGTCAAAGCCAAATTCGGCCTGCCCGTAATGAAGGCAATCGGCGTCGCAACCCAAGACGATTTGGCACAGCTAGAAGTTTATGCCAAAGTTGCAGATCAAATTCTTGTCGATGCCAAACCCCCCAAAGGCGCGGATCTTCCCGGTGGAAATGGTCTAGCCTTTGATTGGAATTTACTCGCAGGGCGGCGTTGGACGCTTCCTTGGATGCTTGCTGGGGGTCTTACGCCGCAAACCGCAAAGCTGGCGATAGACATGACCGGTGCGCGTCAATTGGACGTGTCATCAGGAGTTGAAACTTCGCCCGGTGTCAAAGACGTTGCGAAAATGCGTGCTTTTGTCCAAGCAGCACAGGCTTAGGTAAAATTTCATAGGCACTTGCCCTTTACCATAGCAGGGAACACCGCTACATCTTGCCAAACGCATTTTGGGAGGTTCGCTATGGCGACTGAATTATTCAACAGCTTCATGACGGGTCCTGATGAAAAAGGCCGCTTTGGTGATTTTGGGGGACGTTTCGTTTCTGAGACGCTAATGCCGCTTATTCTGGAGCTAGAAGCGCAATACGAACATGCGAAAACAGACGACAGCTTTTGGGCTGAAATGCACGATCTATGGACGCATTATGTTGGACGCCCAAGCCCAATGTATCATGCTGAACGCCTGACCGAGCATCTTGGCGGTGCCAAAGTTTATATGAAGCGTGATGAGCTAAACCATACAGGCGCGCATAAAATTAACAATGTTTTGGGTCAAATCATCTTGGCCCGTCGCATGGGGAAAACCCGAATTATCGCTGAAACAGGGGCGGGGCAGCATGGCGTTGCAACAGCAACCGTATGTGCAAAATTCGGTTTGAAATGTGTGGTTTACATGGGCGCGCATGATGTTGAACGTCAGGCGCCAAATGTGTTCCGGATGCGTTTGCTTGGCGCAGAAGTCGTACCTGTGACATCTGGGCGCGGGACGCTAAAGGATGCGATGAATGACGCGCTTCGTGATTGGGTGACCAATGTGCGCGATACGTTCTATTGTATCGGGACCGTGGCTGGGCCACATCCATATCCGGCTATGGTTAGGGATTTCCAAGCGATCATTGGCAAAGAAGCCAAAGAGCAAATGATGGAAGCCGAAGGGCGTTTGCCGGATACGATCATCGCTGCGATTGGTGGTGGGTCTAATGCTATGGGGCTTTTCTTTCCGTTTTTGGATGACACAAGCGTTAACATTATTGGCGTCGAAGCAGGTGGCAAAGGCGTCAATCAAAAGATGGAGCATTGCGCATCTTTGACTGGGGGTCGCCCCGGTGTTTTGCATGGTAACCGGACCTATCTTTTGCAGGATGATGATGGCCAAATCCTAGAAGGCTTTTCTATTTCAGCCGGGCTTGATTATCCGGGGATCGGTCCAGAGCATGCATGGCTTCATGAAATTGGTCGCGCGCAATATGTTGCGATTACGGACAAAGAAGCCTTGGAAGCATTCCAATTGTGCTGTGAAAAAGAAGGCATCATTCCTGCTTTGGAACCCTCCCACGCGCTGGCGCATGTGATGAAGATCGCCCCAACTTTGCCGAAGGATCACATTATTTGTATGAACATGTGTGGACGTGGCGACAAGGACATCTTTACCGTAGCCAAGCATCTTGGCTTTGATATGAAAATATAAATTAGTCTAAACTCTAGTTATAGACCAATCAGCCCAAGGATTTTATTGCGAAATAATCCTTGGGCTGATTTCGTTTTATTCTGGAATTGCCTAGTTTGCGATCAAGCAAAAGGGGCGACTTGGATGATACGATATATCATTTCTGCATGTTTGTGGATGGTCTGCGCGACCGCTGCGGCCGCAGAAACAAGGTCTTGGGATCGATTGCAATCTCAGGTGACGTCACAGTTAGAACAGCAAGGCTATTCTAAGATCGAAGTCACGCGCACCTGGCTTGGTCGGATGTACATCGAAGCGCATAACGGCGATCATGAACGACAAATCGTAATCAACCCGCTTACTGGGGAATTGTTACGGGATTATTGGTATTCAGACACCTCTGCGCAAAACGGTAATCCCTTTGCGCATTTTGAACGCAATGACGACCGTAAAAAATCACGTAAAAAATCCAAACGCGATCATGATGACGACGACGACCATGATGATGACGACCATGATGAT
>JAHEJA010000013.1:0-12949 GCA_024639125.1 Paracoccaceae bacterium | reverse complement strand
GACGACCATGATGATGACGACCATGATGATCATGACGACGATGACGAGGATGATGACTGATGGTATATCGTCTGAATGTTTTTCTTGTTGTGCTATTTTGCATTCAATTTGTATCGGCAGGTGTATTTGTATCCGATATTCTACTCAATCTCATGGGGGCCAACCGCGCGCCTATGAGCTGGAAAATGCGCGAAATCGTCGAAATAACCGCTGCATTAGGATTGGTGCTTGGTGCGCTTTTTGGGATTTTCCTACTGCGCAAAAGCGTTGCACTGTCGCGTCGTACACAATCACAATTGCGGGTCGCATCCGGTGCATTCCACGAATTACTAGAGGATCATTTCGTACAATGGGCATTATCCCCAGCCGAACGCGATGTTGCGCTATTTACGATCAAGGGCATGTCGATTCAGGAAATTTCCGATCTTCGCAACACAAGCGAAGGCACAATCAAGGCTCAATTGAACGCAATATACCGCAAATCTGGTACCACAAACAGAACAGCTTTGTTGGGGGTATTTGTCGATGCTTTGTTTGATCAACCTCTGATCACATCGTAGATGGTGGCCCCCTCCGTTGGGAAGGGGCCAATTTGCTTAGCCCAATTCGTTTAGACGGCTCATGGCCTCTTTTAATTGGGTGTCTTCTTCTTCACGCTCCGCTAGATTTGCACGGGTTTCGTCGATGACGGCTTCGGGTGCGCTGGCGACAAATTTTGGGTTGTTCAAGCGACCCCGCATGCCACCAATTTCTTTGGCTAGCTTTTCCAAAGTCTTGCTCAACCGGGCTTTTTCGGCGTCAATATCGATGATATCTGCTAACGGAAGCCCAAAAGTCCCACCAGGAACCGCAACGGTGATACATCCTTTGGGGAAGCTGTCTACAGTAGCAAGGTTGTCAACCCGCGCTAGTTTCAGGATCATAGTTGCATTGCGATCCCAAGCGGCCTGACCTGCGTCATCCAAAGCACTTACCAACATTGGGATTTTTAGCCCAGCAGGGACCCGCATTTGTGATCGTGCGCTTCGAATGCCTTCGATCAAGGCAATCACCCAATTCATCTCACGATCTGCATCGTGATCAACCAATTCGGCGGCGCTATAGGTTGGCCAATCTGCATGTACCAACATCTTAGCACGTGCGCGGGGCGTTCCCCATAGTTCTTCTGTGATGAAAGGCATGATTGGGTGCAATAGGACCAAACATTGGTCAATGACCCATGCCATAACCTTTTGTGTTTCGGCCTTGGCTTCGGCATCGTCACCGCTCAGCAGCGGTTTAGACAATTCGACGTACCAATCACACACTTTACCCCAAACAAAGGCATAAAGCGTATTCGCTGCGTCATTAAACCGATACTGTTCTAGGGCTGCATCAACGTCTTCGCGGACTTTTGCGGTTTCGCCGATGATCCATTTGTTCACGGTTTGCGACGGCTGTGGCATTGCACCATCAGATCCAAACGCATCATTCATTTCTGCAAAGCGCGACGCATTCCAAAGCTTGGTGCCAAAGTTGCGATACCCTTGGATACGGCTCATGTCCAATTTCAACACACCGCCAATCGATGCCATCGCGGCATTGGTGAACCGCAAAGCATCCGCCCCGAATTCGTCGATAATATCCAACGGGTCAACAACGTTGCCCGTGGATTTTGACATCTTCTTACCCTTAGCATCGCGCACAAGACCGTGTAAGTACACGGTATCAAACGGGATTTTATCCACGACTGCCAATTGCATCATGATCATCCGCGCCACCCAGAAAAATAGGATGTCTTGGCCCGTGATTAATGTTGAAGTCGGGAAATACCGATTTAAAGCGTCAGAATTTTCAGGCCACCCCAGCGTCCCAATCGGCCAAAGACCAGAGCTGAACCAAGTATCAAGAACGTCAGGGTCGCGCGTCAAGGTTTTCCCGGGTGCCAGCGCCTTTGCATCTTCTTCGGTCGCCGCACAATATTGCTTGCCGTCTTCATCAAACCAAACAGGCACCTGATGGCCCCACCAGAGCTGGCGGGAGATACACCAAGGTTCGATGTTTTCTAACCAATGATAATATGTTTTCTCACCGCTTTCAGGGATAATCTTAATTTCGCCATTGCGCACAGCATCAAGCGCAGGGCCGACGATTTTGACTGTATCCACAAACCACTGGTCCGTCAGCATTGGCTCAATCACGACTTTTGAGCGGTCGCCAAACGGCTGCATGATTGGCTTGTTCTCGACCATTGGCACTAGAGACGTTGTTTCATTGCCTTCGGCATCTGTCAGGATCTGGGGTGTCATTACAGCCAAACCTTCAGCTGTAATCGCAGCGATCACTTTTTCGCGCGCCTCAAAGCGATCCATCCCACGGTATTCCATGGGAACAAGGTTCATAGCTGCAATGGTGTTTTCATCCCACTCGATATCACCATCGCGAATGGATTTTGCTTTGGCGGCTTCCTCAGCATAAGGCGCACCATCCGCCCGCATGGCCCCCTTTGTATCCATCAATGAATACATGGGAATGCCACCGCGTTTGGCGACCTGATAGTCGTTAAAATCATGTGCACCGGTGATCTTTACCGCGCCCGATCCAAAGTTCATATCAGGGTATTCATCCGTAATAATCGGGATCAATCGACGGTGGTCTTTGGGCCCAACGGGAATTTCGCACAATTTACCAACGATTGGCGCATAGCGTTCATCATCTGGATGCACAGCAACCGCCCCATCGCCCAACATCGTTTCGGGGCGCGTGGTCGCGATCGAAATATAATCGCGCTCTTCGCTTAGAATAACATTCCCGTCCTCATCTTTTTCGACATAGGTATAGGTCGCGCCACCGGCGAGCGGATATTTGAAATGCCACATGTGGCCTGCGACTTCGATATTCTCGACTTCCAAATCTGAAATCGCCGTTTCAAAATGCGGATCCCAGTTCACCAACCGCTTGCCGCGATAGATCAACCCTTTGTTGTACATCTCCACAAAGACCTTGATCACCGCATCATGAAAATTGCCATCCTCATCTGCTGGTGCATTCGGAGCTCCGGACATGGTAAAGGCTTCTCGATCCCAGTCACAAGATGCTCCAAGACGCTTCAATTGGCTAATGATCGTTCCACCAGATTGCTTTTTCCAATCCCAAACTTTTTCTAAAAACGCATCACGCCCTAATTCGGCCCGTGATGGCTGTTGTGTCTTGGCCAATTCACGTTCAACCACCATTTGCGTTGCAATACCCGCATGGTCCGTACCAGGCTGCCAAAGCGTATCAAAACCCTGCATGCGCTTCCAACGGATCAAAATATCCTGCAGCGTATTGTTGAACGCATGCCCCATATGCAAAACCCCCGTCACATTGGGGGGAGGGATCATAATTGAAAAACTCTCGCTGCGGCTTGCATTCGCACCCGCTTTGAAACAACCAGATTGTTCCCACGCCTGATAAAGGCGATCCTCTGCCTCAGCTGCATTAAAAGTCTTTTCCAAACCCATTGGTCTTTTCCCGTTCGAATAGCAATTTTGTTGCGGAATACCTTTTCTTGGGCAAAAGGAAAAGGCATTTCCCGTTCTTTTCGCCTTGGCAGGCGACCACGCTACGCGTGTTTTGAGTATTTTTCGCAAAAAGAAAGACCAATTGTTTTCTGTTTGCTGAAAATACTCTCGCCAAAGGCGCTATGACCGATAGGTCATGACCAATAGAGTATGCCGATAGGCATTCTATTAAAGCGCGCGATCGATCTTTGTTGAGAGATGTATCAAGCTCTCTGAACTATTGACACCACGCGCTTCGCCTATGCGATCAAGCGTTTCATCTAGCTCTTCTGTTGTTGTCGCACTAAGTTCAACAATCAAATCAAATCGTCCGGATGTTGTATATACGCGTTCGACTTGGGGAAGCGTTTTCAAGCGTTGCAGCACGGTTGGTGCCGCTCTTGGTTCTATGCTAACCAGTGCCGTCGCGCGCAGAGCGGAACGGAGGCTTTTGCCGAGCTTTATTGTATAGCCCACTATGTGCCCATGATTTTCAAGCCGCTCAATCCGTGCTTGTACAGTTGTGCGCGCAAGGTTCAAATCACGGCTCAGCTCGGATACCGAGCGCCGCGCGTTTTCAGCCATGAGCTGCAAGAGTTTTTTGTCTATTTCGTCAATTTGCATGCAGAGCCACTAACATTAACGAAACATTCTTGCAATTTAAAAAAGATAACTGGTTAATTTGACTATTTCTAATGAGATTATTTTTAGAGCAGAGGAGCCAGCTATGAAGTTGCAACATCAAGGATTTAATTTAACACCTGAAGCCTATTTGCGTCGAGAGCAGCCCGATGCGCCAATCTATTTCTTAGATATTTCAAAGTTAGAAAATACATTGGTTCAATTTAAATCAGGCTTTCAAGGGATGACCACCTATGCGGTGAAAGCCAATCCAAACCCACTGGTTTTGCGAACATTAATCGATGCCGGTATTGAAGGTTTTGATGTGGCTTCTGTTCAGGAAATGCAGGCTGTACGGGCTTTGTCATCGCAGGTTCGTTTGCATTATCACAACCCATTGCGTTCGATGCGGGAAATCGAAATTGCAAAGCAATTTGATATTTCGTCCTGGTCTGTTGACAGTGTCAAAGAATTAACCAAGCTCGGTGCGTTGCCAAAAGGGACCGAAGTTGCAGTTCGGTTGAAATTGCAGACTAAGGGTGGCGCATATAATTTTGGCGAAAAATTTGGTGCGACTGAAACTGATGCAATTGAAATTCTAAAATACGTGGTTGAACGTGGCTTTGAGCCGGCAATGACCTTTCATCCCGGGACGCAGTGCGAGGTTGCCTCTGTTTGGTCTGATTATATCCATGCCTGTGCGCGGGTTGCCAAAGCTGCAGGGATAGAATTGAAAACGTTAAATGTAGGCGGAGGTTTTGCTGCGTTTCGATCTAGTGCTGCCCCAGAAATGGTGTCTGTTTTTGATACTATTCATCAAGCGGTTGATGACGCGTTTCCACATGAGCGCTCTAGATTGGTATGCGAGCCCGGTCGGGCCATGGTCGCGGATGCCGTTGCTGTTGCGCTTCAGGTCAAGGTCATTCGCGAAAATGGTGATGTGATTTTGAATGACGGCATGTATGGCGCGCTCGGTGAATGGCGAGATATTCCGAAATTGGCGGACCGCCACTTGGCTTTGTATGACATCGCGGGTGAATTGAAATTCGGCCCCAAGCACGCGCGCAAGGTGTATGGACCTACCTGCGACAGTATTGATTGTTTGCCTTTTGCATTAGAGTTGCCTGACACAATCATTGAAGGGGATTATTTGGTCATTCAATCCATGGGGGCTTATTCCCAGTCCTTGTGTACGTCGTTTAATGGCTATGGCGGCGGGGAAATGGTGGTTTGTGAACGAATAACGCCTGCGGACACTGGACTTGTTGAGATTTGCAATTAGTGTCCCCCCTAACATTAGGGAGGACACGAGATGGAGAAATTTGGGAAAAGCCAGCCTGTTAAGCGGGTTGAAGATAACCGGTTTTTGACAGGTCGGGGCGTGTATGTAGATGATATCGCCCCTGAGACGGCTTTGTTTGCCTATGTTTTTCGCGCCTCCGTTGCGCATGCAAAGATTAATTCCTTGGACGTTGAAGAGGCCCGTTCGGCTGATGGGGTTCATGCTGTCATCACCATTGATATGCTCGAACAGGCAGGAATTGATATCGACCTAAAAGGTGTTGCCGTCAAAAATGTTGATGGGACAACGGCGGTGAACCCAGTTCGCCCACTTTTGGCCAAAGACAAAGTACGCTTTGTCGGAGAGGCGATCGCTGTTGTGATTGCCGACAGTTTGAACCAAGCCCGGGATGCGGCTGAGTTGATATTTATTGATTACGAAGATTTACCCGTTCATGTTGACGTTGCCGCAGGCGGGGCAACGATCCATGCCGAGGCCCCTGACAACCAAGCTTTTGATTGGGGGCTTGGGGATCAAGAGGCAACGCAGGCCGCGTTTGAAACAGCTGCACATGTGGTTCAGCTTGAAATAGCGGATAACCGGATTATTGTGAATTCTTTGGAGCCGCGAGGATGCTTTGCTGAATGGGAAAATGATCGGTTGCATGTGTGTGTCAACGGGCAGGGGGTCTGGGTTCCAAAGTCGCGTTTGATTGCGATGTTGAACCTACGAGAAGATCAGGTGCGCGTGACGAACCCCGATGTTGGGGGTGGGTTTGGCATGAAAGCTATGACTTATCCGGAAACCTATGTTGTCGCCTTTGCGGCAATGCAGCTTGGTCGGCCTGTTCGGTGGATGTCCGAGCGGACCGAAGCGATGCTGAGCGATAATGCTGGGCGGGATTTGGTGTCTGTTGCCGAAGCGGCATTTGATGAAGATCACAAAATGCTGGCGTATCGCGTGACAACGTCCTGTAATATGGGCGCCTATAATTCACAGTTTGCACAGGCCATCCAGACGCAATTGTTTTCCCGTGTTTTGATGGGGTGTTACGATGTTCAGACCACTTGGTTATCTGTGCAAGGCTATTTCACCAATACCACGCAAGTGGACGCGTATCGCGGTGCAGGTCGTCCCGAAGCGATATATGTTCTGGAACGCTTGATGGATCGTGCCGCACGTCAATTTGGGGTTGATGGCTGGGCGTTGCGCAAAAAGAACTTTATTCCCAAAACAGCCTTTCCGTACACGTCGGCCACTGGGGAAACCTATGATGTTGGTGATTTTGAAATGATTCTGGACCATGCGGAACGGTTTTCTGACAAGGCCGGTTTTGCGCATCGTAAAGCCGCGAGTGCGCAAAACGGCAAACTTCGGGGAATTGGGCTTTGTTATTATATCGAAAGCATTTTGGGTGATCCCAGCGAGTCGGCTAAAATTGTGTTCAATCAGGATGGCACCGTCGATATTCTGGTTGGAACACAATCCAACGGCCAAGGGCATGAAACGGTCTATGCACAGTTTCTATCGGATCAAACTGGTATTCCCGTCAACTTGATCCGCGTCGTACAAGGCGACAGTGATTTGATCAAGCAAGGGGGCGGTACAGGGGGATCACGGTCCGTGACCGTGCAAAACACCGCAACCCTGTCCACGGTTCAAAAAATGATTTCAGCCTTTGTTCCCTACCTTGCGGATAAAATGGGTGTTGAGGTGGCTTCGGTTCAGTTTGATAAAGACACCTTTCGGGCAGCTGGGTCCAACATGACACCAACATTGATCGAAGCGGCACAAATGGCGCGACACGACGAGCGGTTGGATTTGTTGGAACATGAAGATCGCATAACCTTGGATGCGCGTTCTTATCCGAATGGCGCGCATGTGGCGGAGGTAGAGATTGATCCAGACACCGGCGTTGTCCGCGTGGATCGATATTCTGTGGTGGATGATTTTGGTAACTTGATCAATCCGGTTCTTGCCGAGGGCCAAGTCCACGGCGGTGTGGCCCAAGGGATCGGTCAAGCCTTGCAAGAGCAGGTACATTACGACAGCGAAGGTCAGCTATTGACCGCAAGCTTTATGGATTATGCGATGCCGTTGGCCCAAGACCTTCCTTTTTATCGGTTTGAAACCGTGTCCGTGCCATCGATTAACAACCCTATGGGAATGAAAGGGTGCGGTGAAGCCGGAACTGTTGGTGCTTTGGCCGCGGTTGCAAATGCTGTGCAAGACGCAGTTTGGGATTTAGGGATTCGTCAGGCTGACATGCCCTTTACTCCGTTACGTGTTTGGAACATGTTGGCGACACATGAGATGGCGGTTTAAAAAATTTCGAGTGCAGTTGCGACGCTGGTTTAGATGGGCTCCCAAGTCCACGCCCATTGTGGTGCAGGCAACCCAATCCCCAAAGTGGCATGTTATTATTTTGGATGGAACGTTGTCTTCGTTTGAAATCGGGCGTGAAACCAATGCAGGGCAATTGGCAAAGTTGCTCGGAAAATCGCGACCTGACGTTTATGTTTATTATGAACCTGGCCTGCAATTTAATGGGTGGAAATCCCTGTGGGCTTTGGCAACTGGCAAGGGGATTGGCGCACAAATTTGTCGCGCTTATGGGGAACTCAGTGCGCGTTACACTCCGGGCGATCGCATTATTCTATCGGGGTATTCGCGCGGTGCATTTGCTGTGCGATCGCTTAGCGGTTTGATTGATGCCATTGGTTTACTAAAGTCTGACTGTGTCAGCGATCACACCATCGATCAGGCTTGGCAGTTTTATCAAAATGGCGCCACCAGCGATCGTGCCAAATACTTTCAAACAAATTATTGCTTGGCGCATATTAAAATTGATGCGGTCGGCGTGTGGGACACGGTGCGCGCATTGGGGCTACGCCCACCTTATCTGGATGCAATTTTGCCCGATCCGAATGCCTTTCATTCTCATGATTTACCTGCCTGCGTACATGCGGGTTTTCATGCAATGGCGCATGACGAAGTACGTTCGGCATTTCAACTGGTTAAATGGGATACCTGTTACAATCCCGAGTCAACCTTGAAACAAGTCTGGTTTCGGGGGGCACATGGCGATGTGGGGGGGCATTTGTCTGGCAACGAAGCTGTGCGCCCCTTGTCCAACATTCCTTTTGTTTGGATGGTGGAAAATTTTCAAGCGATTGGGCTTCCTTGTCCTGAGGGCTGGCAAGCCAAGTTTCCGCGTGACCCAAATGTCCAACCCTTAGGGCCTTGGCGCGGGTTGGGGCGTTTCTTGTTTTTGCGAAAAAAACGCAAAGTTGACCTGAGCGCCGGTGAAACATTTCACAGCAGTTTCCGCCCTCATCAGTGAGAGGCGTTGCGGGGAATTATTTGGCTGCCATATCAATTCAGTGGGTGCATATTCACCGAATATTCCGTTTTCGTTTAATAAACCCCTAATTTCAGACGCATAACTTGGACGCCAATGATTTTTTACCATTTGGCGAAAGTTATGACCAAAGTTAAGATTTATTGCCTTTGATTGCTAAATACTGTAAAAAGTAAGTGTTGTTTCCCGAGAATCGTTTTGGGGAGCAGGTAATTTTGTGCGGTAAAGCATAAAGATACCTACCGACGTTTATATTGCTGAAGCGCATCATCGGGTGACATCGATTGTTGTGGGCGCGCGCAAAAAACAAAAGTTTTCGCCGCCATCTTTCCATCAATTGTCCGTCTTTAGGCCATCTTTTTGCCTAATTTGTGAGTATACCATACGAAAGTATATTCGTAATCAGTAAAGCTTTCGGGGTGAAATATCATTCTGTCGCGGTGCTTGGGGTTTGAAGGGAACTAAAATGGACGTTAAGTCAGCCAGCAACGATGTTGTTTACGTCTCGGACGATTTCAATCGTTCAACGCGCGCCAAATCCGTTCGCGCAGGTTTACGTGACTTGCATCACTCAGTTTTCATTGAGTCAGATACCTCAGTTTCTAATGACAAAAACGTCATTATGAGCCGACACGTTCGAAGGGGGGCAATCGACATGGAAACTTTTAGAAATTCATACACCTGTGAAGCTTAAACAAACAAATGTGTGGTCGTTAACCTAAGTTAAATGACCGATTAAAAACTTAATATCCATCGCAGGACCATGGGATGCCTGCTGTAATTAGGAGTGAAATTTTATGACAACAATTTCCGTTAACCACGCTAATTTTTCGGGTCAATATTATACAGAAACGCACCACACAGATCCGACATCTGTTGCCGCGTCTCTTGTCGCCGAAAGCAAGATTGAACGCTTTTATATCGAATTGAACGCTTCGCCAGATCAGTCGAATGGTCAAATCTTAAGCATCGGTTCGATGACGTTCAATGATGCTGGAACCGTTACCAATAATGCAACGGTTGAAGCCGAGTTTGCAGGATGGCCACAAGATGTGAGCTCTGGACACTTAGAACCTATGGGCGGGCCTGGTTATGGGTTGGGTGATACGACTCTTACATCCAGTGATGGATCTAGCTTTGATATTTATGGTTATGTGCAACTCTATGGTCTAATATTTGACGGCAACCAAGCGGCTGGAACATATTCTGCTTCCGTTGTCGGGTATTACATGAGTGCTAGTGACTCGACGACAGGCGTCACTCGCTATTTCTTTTTCCCAACGGCTGATCAAGATCTATCAAACATAAATTTCCCAGATCCGGCCAATCCATCGGCCCCGGTTTCTATCGTAACGCATCAGGATAATTTGGATTCATACGACACGTACAATGCGGCAGAAGGAACCTACGCAAGCTATGTCGATTTAATTTCATATGATCAGGCGCTTAACCCAGTATTTCCAACTGACAAAATCGTAACAGGGACATCATCGGATGATCTGATAGATGCAAGCTATGCAGGTGACACTGATGGTGACATGATCGATAACGATGATGGCAACCCTAACTCAAACACTGGCGACAGCGACAGCATCGAAGCGGGTGACGGGGACGACACAATCTTGGCAGGCGCAGGGGATGATACCGTGCTTGCTGGTGCGGGTGATGACTCGATCCTGGGTGGTACTGGGAATGATGTCATTTCAGGCGATGGCGGCAGCAGCAGTTCAACGACCTCTGGTGGCGACTTTGCGGCGCTTTACGGTTTTGATCCGGTCACTATTACGCAAGAAGAGCTAGCACAGTACGACATCAAAACTGACAAAGACCCGTATGGGAACACGCAAGACGTGCAAGCAAATGTTGATAACGAAGGTGTTATTTCGTCCTATACATCCGCCTTTAGACTATCAGGCGATGCGATGTTTGACTTGAACGGTCAGACATTGTCGCATGCTGGTTGGATAAGCATCACCAATGGTGGCAGCAAGACGGATAATGAAATCGACGCTAACGATTACTATGCTGATGGCAAAACAAGCGTTCTTGTAAATGGACAATCCTATACCTGTGTCAATAGGGATGCATATGAAACATCATATTACTCGGACTATAGCATCCTAACCGGCGACGGTAATACGTATACTATGAACGACGTCAAAAACTATGCTGCCAATTCAGCATTGGTATCTGACGGAAATTCAGGTCAGATCTTTTTGACCGTAGCGGTGAATGACGATGATCCAACTGATTACATTGCATTTGTGTCTGTTGGGACTGCTGTCAGTGATGAGGCTTTGCAAAACTTTGTAAAAGATCACGGTGGCATCACCAGCGTTACCCTAAACTCACCAGGTCAGATAACGCAGGGGACCGATACCTATACCGACATTGATATGCGGTTGACGCCTTCTACGGATCCTATTCTTGATACGGTCACTCCTGCTAGCAACTATCCGTTGGTTGCAACCTATGCAGAAAGTGGAAGCCAGTTAGAAGGTTGGGAAGGGAACGAAATAAACGATTCTCCCAAGGTTCTAACAACGGTATTTTCGCAATCTGGTAATGATCTAACCCCTACGGGCTATGGTGTTATCCAAGAAGCGGGCGCAACAAGGGACGGCTTGCTCACAACTGGTGAGCAGTTCACGCTTGATGGCGAGCTATATACAGCGAATTCAGGTAGTTATTATTCATATACAGATTTCGGCTTGGTTATGGGGGATGGCAATACCTACACCCATGCTCAATATAAAACGTGGGCTGAAAATAATCTTGATTTTCTTGAGAACGACAATGTGTATCTCTACACAGGAATGAGTTTAATAACGGCGACAAATGTTGCGGATCCTTCTCAGAACGTTATTTTGCTGAGTCCGGGATCATATAACTCTGATTATGTTCTGGACCAATTTGCCGAAGCGCATGGCGGTCTCGTATCGATTTCTAACTTTGGTCCTGTTCCCGCTGGCTCGGGCGCTATGATGCTGCATCTCGACAATGACTCTTATGGTACCATTGCGATTGCTGGTATGGAAAAGCCGATTGGGTTTGGTGGATCAGCCGCATCTACAGGTCCTATTGGTAACGACTATATCGACGGTGGTTTGGGCGACGATACCATTATGGGCAATGGCGGGTCCGACACGATTGCGCTCAGTGACAATTTTGGCAATGACAGCATCACTGGCGGCGAAGACGACGGTGATACCGATGTTGACGTGCTGGATATGTCGAACCTGACATCTGGTGCCAATATCGACCTAAGCGCGGTTGACGCAGCCGATCCAGAAAGCGGCACAGTAACAGTTGGCGCGGATACAGCGACATTCGTTGAAATCGAAGAGATTGTTGCAACTGATTTTGACGATGTGATCACTGGCTCTGATGGCGATGATAGCATCGACATGGGCGCTGGCGCAGATACCATTGATGCAGGCGCAGGAAATGACAGCATCAATCTTGGCGACCAAGATGGCGATGCGGATGTTGTGACGCTTGAAAATGGCGATGGCGAGGATACGCTGACTGGCGTTGACGGTCCAATCGACAATGGCGATGGCACATACACAGGTGTTGATACCCTTGATGTAACGGGTCTGGCGGATCCTGTTACCGGCGATCCTGTAACAACGGATGACGTGACAATCACCACTGATCCAGTAACGGGCACAACATTGACGTTCCCGGATGGCACCTCTGTCACGATGCCTGGTGTTCAGGCACCATCCACGGATCCAACCGATCCTGCCACAGAAAGCTGGTTGAACGCGCTTGGTATCCCAAGCGGCGCAGACGGTATTGTCGATGGTGAAGACACTGGCGAAGTTATGGGTCTTGGCTATAACGATGATAATTTGCCCACGGATGGCGGCGGTGATGAAATCACCACTGGCGCGGACAGCATCGAAGGCAATGGTGGCGATGACACGATTGACGGCGATGCAGGCGATGACACCATTGATGGCGGTGCCGACAATGACAGCATTGACGGCGGCACAGGCAATGACAGCCTCCTAGGCGGAACTGGCTCTGATACGATTGATGGTGGTGCCGGCACGGATACGCTTGACGGTGGCGCAGGCGATGACGATTTGATCGTTGGCGCGGGTGATACGGCTTTGGGCGGATCAGGGGATGATGAATTCACTGTTGATCCAA
>JAHEJA010000058.1 GCA_024639125.1 Paracoccaceae bacterium | reverse complement strand
GTAACACCCGACCTCGATAGGGGTATAGCTCAGTTGGTAGAGCGACGGTCTCCAAAACCGTAGGTCCCGGGTTCGAGCCCTGGTGCCCCTGCCATTTCACAAAAATGCAAATTCATGTTGCTGTTTTTGTGGAATTGTGCGCCGGCCTTTCGTGTATATTCCTCCTAGTCTTTAGGGAACTATAGGTAATTTGGCGGAAAAATCATGAGCACACCCCCATTGTTAACAGTGCGCGAAAAAGAAGTGCTTCCATTTTTAATGGTCGGAGCCACGCGCAAAGAAATCGCGCACGCGTTGGAAATTTCAACAGAAACTATAAAATTCCATGTCCGTAATATCCTAGATAAATTCGACGCTGTGTCGGTCCGTGACGGGTTTAATGACTTGTTACAATACCAAACCTATTATGGCGTTGGGGGATTGGATGTTCGTCGCTATCTAATTGATACAGCAACGGAATTGACGATCATGCCCGGAAGACGTGACGCCAGTTTGTTTCAAAAGCATCAGTATTTGATTGTCAGCGGTGATTACAGGGGCCACCGTTTGAATTTTTCGATGAATACCAATTTGGATGACATCGAAATCGGGGGGGCGCAGATTGTCTCCAGCAATGTCTCGGGCGGCATGCGCGCTGTTGATATCGTTCCCAACGAAGGTACAGTATTCCAAGGCGATACCTTTGAGCTAACGATCCGAACCAAGTTTATGGATTTATTCGCGAATAAAAGGCCCGAATATAATACCAATATCACTGTTCCAGCATCCAAACGGACTGTGACCGTGATTTTTCCCAAAGAGGATTGCCCTGAGGCTGTGCAGGGTAAATATTGGCTGGCAAATACCGTTGTCGGCGGGGCGATTGACTTTGATAAAACCCCAGGTCATGCGAAATTCGGCTATTCGACGACGCAGGTGTTGATCAATCACAAGCTTCAGGTCCTGTGGGATTGGGCGTCTTAGTTGTGGGAACACCCTTGCATAAACTGTCATCCTCGCATATCTGACAGTCAACACAGACTAGGAATCCGATTATGGCCACGACTAATCCCGTAAAATTCATTCAGCAAGTTCGCTCAGAAGTTTCCAAAATTGTTTGGCCAACCCGCCGCGAAGTGTTGTTGACCACGGTTATGGTGTTCCTCATGGCGGCCTTGGCGGCTGTGTTCTTTGCTTTGGTGGATGTGATTATCCGCTTTGGCTTGAACTTTATGCTTAGCTTCTTTGGCTAATTGAACACCTGGTTGGTTTTGGGGAAACGCCGCCATTGGTTTGGTCGGCGTTTTTGCTTTTCAACATGGGGGCTTGTTCGTGACCCCGTTCCTATTGCGTGCCTATCAATCCGCTCGATAGGGATGCCATTGGCCAAGGTAACCTGCGCACCAGCCCAAGGTGCAAACCCAAAGAGACATGCTTTTATAGCGGCTTACTTGGGAAACGCGGTTGCAATTGAATGTGCCTAGGGTTAAACGCACACAGAAATTCGTTCTGGCGTTCAACGATTCGTGTTGTGCGCCGGATTTTTTGTTGGTCGCGCGCCAAATTTAAAACGAGCGTTTGCGATTGAATATGAGGATAAGATAAATGGCAAAGCGGTGGTATTCAGTCAGTGTTCTTTCAAACTTTGAAAAGAAAATTGCTGAACAAATCCGTACCTCTGTTGTAGAAGCCGGTCTCGAAGCTGAGATCGAAGAAGTGCTTGTCCCAACAGAAGAAGTGATCGAAGTGCGCCGTGGCAAAAAAGTGACCACAGAGCGTCGCTTTATGCCGGGCTATGTCTTGGTTCGTATGGAAATGTCTGATCGCGGCTATCACTTGATCAACTCGATGAACCGTGTCACCGGCTTCTTGGGTCCGCAAGGGCGCCCAATGCCAATGCGCGATGCCGAAGTGAACGCGATTTTGAACCGTGTACAAGAAGGCGAAGAAGCGCCCCGTACATTGATCAGCTTTGAAATCGGTGAAAAAGTCAAAGTCAACGACGGTCCGTTCGAAGACTTTGACGGTATGGTCGAAGAAGTTGATGACGCAAATCAGCGTCTCAAAGTGACGGTCTCGATCTTTGGTCGTGAAACACCGGTTGAATTGGAATTTACTCAGGTCTCTAAACAGATCTGACGTAACTTTGTGGGAGGGGAGGATGCCGCGGTATCCAATCCAGACCACACAACTTGAATGGCCCCTGCGACGCGTCAAAGGGGTGTTGGATAAAGGAAACGCCAAATGGCTAAGAAACTCGTTGGTACGCTAAAGCTGCAGATCCCTGCAGGCAAAGCAAACCCATCTCCACCCGTTGGTCCAGCTTTGGGTCAGCGCGGCATTAACATCATGGAATTCTGCAAAGCGTTTAACGCCAAAACTGCAGAAATGGAACAAGGTGCGCCTTGCCCAACCGTGATCACATATTACCAAGACAAATCTTTCGCGATGGAAATCAAGACGCCACCAGCGTCTTATTACCTCAAGAAAGCTGCGGGCCTTCAGCCTGTTGGCAAACGGAACCGTCCAAAAGGCTCTCCGCTTCCTGGTCGTGAAACTGCGGGCTATGTGTCTGTTGCTCAGGTTCGTGAAATCGCAGAAGCGAAAATGCGCGACTTGAACGCAAACGACGTTGAATCCGCGATGCAAATCATCTTGGGCTCTGCCCGTTCTATGGGCATTGAGGTGAAGTAAGATGGCTAAACTCGGTAAACGTACACGCGCCGCACGCGACGCATTCGCAGGCAAAGAAAACCTGGCACTCGACGCAGCCGTTGCTTTGGTCAAGGCCAATGCAAACGCAAAATTCGACGAAACAATCGAAATCGCGATGAACCTTGGGGTTGATACACGTCACGCGGACCAAATGGTTCGTGGTGTTGTTGGTCTTCCTAACGGGACTGGTAAAACTGTTCGCGTTGCGGTTTTCGCACGTGATGCAAAAGCAGACGAAGCAAAAGCAGCCGGCGCAGACATCGTTGGCGCAGAAGATTTGATGGAAACCATCCTAGGTGGCAAAATCGAATTTGATCGCTGCATCGCGACACCTGACATGATGCCAGTTGTTGGTCGTTTGGGCAAAGTTTTGGGTCCACGTAACCTAATGCCAAACCCAAAAGTCGGCACAGTGACAATGGACGTTGCAGCAGCTGTAACAGCAGCCAAAGGCGGCGAAGTTCAGTTCAAAGCTGAAAAAGGCGGCGTTGTACACGCAGGCGTTGGCAAAGCATCCTTTGACGAAGCCAAGCTTGTTGAAAACGTAAAAGCATTCGTTGATGCCGTTGCAAAAGCACGCCCAACAGGTGCCAAAGGCGCATATATGAAAGCAATCACACTTAGCTCAACAATGGGCCCAAGCGTGACTGTAAATGTGGATAGCGCAGCAGCAAAATAAGCTGACGCACCTATCCTTACATGACATGAAAAGGCGTTGGTTATCCAACGCCTTTTTCTATGGCACCAATGTATTCGGCAAAATCGCGGGCCAATGCGATGACCTGATCGACGGCAAAACGATGTAGATAAGCCGGCAGATTGGTATAGGTGTCGATGACATACCAGCCCCCCAAACACACCGCCGTGCCCCATGCCGCCAATAGGATAGATGCCCAAAGTGCTTGGGTTTCGTGGCGCGTGCCCTTGATCAATCGGGGCGAAAGCCACAAAACAATACGATGCGCGGGCCAGAGCAGGCATGAAAACAGAAAGATCAAGATGTGGATTGCCGTGGGCAACAAGGTAGAAAACACCATCAGATACAGCCAGAACATGGATTGATTGGATGGCGACGACATTTGGTCGAAAACTTGGGTCAGGTCCAAAACCAACCGCCCTGTCAGGACATTCGCCCCATGTACCGACGCAATCAAACATAGGATCAACAGGCCAAAGGTGATGCCCCCAACCACCAAATCCAAAACCCCCCAGAAAAGCGATGCCCGAAATTGCCCCGCCGCAATGGATTTGCGCAATGACCAACGGGTAAAGCCAAGCGATATGAAATCGAAAACGGCGTTTATAATCACGAAGAGGCCAAAGAATAAAAACACCGTGTCGAATGCGGGGTATTCTATTGGATCAACGCGCCATAACAGGGCCCCCCATAGGCCGGCAATTAACATCGTAAACGACAAGAGCCACCCCCGAACCGGTTTGCCGGTTTTTTGGCGCTTTTCTAGCGCGCCTGCGAATGCGACTCCGAATACGCCTGAGACTGCGAATGCGACTGCGCCTGCGAATGCGACTCCGAATGCGACTGCGACTGAGACTGCGAATGCGCCTGCGAATGCGACTCCGAATGCGCCTACGAATGCGACTGCGACTGCGATCAAGTCATTCAGCGCCCCCTTAACGAAACCCAGCTTTAGGTCAGGGGGCGCTGACCGCGCCATTATACCACGATAGGCCGTAAAAACAAAAACGGTATGATATGGGTTCGCAAAACCCAAATGACCCCACGCAATGACAGCAGATAGAGCAACCCAATCCCCAGCATACCGCGTTGATAAATATCGTCTGATTGCGCCATGATGCCGATTTCGCCGATTGTAACCGCTTGTCCGGTCAAAACATGCAGGAATAAGGGCAATAAAATTGGATACACCACCGCCAACAAAAGCGCGCGATCATAGGATTTGCTATTCCATGCGCGGATCGGCGCGGTTTTTTTAGATGTTCTCAGGATGTGATCGGTTGCCAGCCACCGATCCAACCCGTTTAGCACCCTGACCAAAATACGCCGATACATGACAATTGGCGATCTTTTGGTCAACATTTCGGATAACGCACGATTGCGCGCTGCATCGGTTTTATTTTCACCAACCTCGGGGTTTTCTTGAAACAAGCCTAGGTATAAAATACCCGACACTGCGATCCAGGCGACGATACCGCAAGCACCCCATTTGACCCAAATGCTTGCATCCTTTGTCATGGCTAACGATACGAGCAATGTTAAGAGCGCGATTGTTAACGTAAAGAAAACGTTCGTTTTTGTCATAGGAGCCTTGCGAAAATAAAAAAACAATGATGGGATATGTTTGACGGATATACCGCAGGTTGCAACCTGAATTACGAAAACTTTGTGTGACTTTGGTGTAATTGACTGAAACTGTGGCATTCCCCCTTGGCAATCGTGAAAGAATCCCTTAAAGACGCGCCTAATGCCCCAGCTCTATGTGTGTCTGGGGTATTGTCTGTCCGAGACGGAGGGTTGGTTTCTAACCTATAATGCCTTCCTGAGATGGGAATTGAGTTACAATTTCTCGCAAGGTTTAGACC
>JAHEJA010000057.1 GCA_024639125.1 Paracoccaceae bacterium | reverse complement strand
TCCGCCGCCGCACGTGTTCCGATAGCAGCATCAAAGATCACGATATCCGTAAGGTTTTCTTGATAACAACGGCTCATATGTGCGCAAAATTCAGCAAATGCGGATTTGCCTGTGCGAATATTGCCTTCGTTCACGTAGTGCTGAACATCCTCGGACAAACAGTCCAACATTGCATCAATGTTACCTGCATTAAATGCGTCGAAATATGCCTGAACTGTTGCGTTCATCTATGCCTCCAGTGGTTTTCCCCAGCGCTTGATCAAATGTGAAATGATTTGATCGCGCACCTGTCGATAGGCATTTAATTTGGTTTCGCGTGTTTCCCCTAGTCCAGTAGGGTCCATTATTGGCCAATATTCGACATCCAAGTGGAAATATCGGGTTAATTCCAATGCGCGTCTTTGGCTCGCAGGGGACAAAGACACAATCAAATCAAAGGATGACAAATCATCCCCCCATTGTTCCATTTCATCAAAACTGCGCGACCGGTGGCGTGACAGCTCGACACCGATTTCTTCGCAGACACCAATTGAAAAGCCATCAATTTCCAAATCATTCATCACACCCACGGATTGCACATAGGTGCCGGTTCCGTAAAATTTCTTCATGATGCCTTCGGCCATGGGGGAACGGACTGCATTATGATCGCAGCAAAAGAGGACCGATTGTGGAAGGTCCTGGATCATTCTAGCCCCCAAAATGCAAGACGCATATCAACGTAAACAAACGCCGCGCCGTGTCATTATCGATTTGGGCTTTGCCGTCTAAACGCTCGGCTAGAATACGCGCCCCTTCGTTGTGGATACCACGCCGCGCCATATCAATGGTTTCAATCTGGCTAGGAGGCATATTTTTCACCGCATCGTAATAGCTTTCGCATATGGCCCAGTAATCTTTGACAACTTGGCGAAAAGGAGAGAGCGACAAATGGAATTCGGCAATTTTGGTTTTGGCTTCGTCCGTCACATCAAAGACCAGACGCTTGTCCTTGATGGCGAGGCCGACATGAAACGGACCTTCTGGCGTTGCAACACCGTCTCGCGCTGGCAACTGAAAGCTATTGTCTTCTAACAGATCAAACATCGCCACTTTGCGCTCTTGCTCGATTTCGGGCGTGGGCGGCGGCAAGTTCCGATCATGTATTTCAATATGTGTAATGCGAGGCATCTACGATCCGTTTTCTAATATGTCTAATCCCTTTCAGGGATCAGAGCAATTCACCAATTACTTTTTACGAAGCACAAGAGTTTGAAAGGCTTGCAAGTTACCAGATGGCGTCTTGTGCATATACTGGATATCCTGAACCGCCTCAAAGGCATCCCGAATTTCCAAATCAACCGTTTCAAACAAGAATTTGCTACTATATCGCTGGACTGTCAAACCCGAACATGTCTCTGGCCCCTCTTGTGCAAAGGTGCTTAGAATAGCATAGCCCCCTGTCGCCAAGGCCGCCGACATAGAGCCAAAATAAGCCTCTTTTGACATTTCGTCTGTCAAAAAATGTAACATCGCGCGGTCATGCCAGACCTGAAATTTGCGCATCGGGTGCCAGCGCGTGATATCCGTAACCAAATAGGTGGGCGTTGCGTAATCTGCGCCCAGACGGGTTTTGGTCACATCCAAGGCTGTGGCCGAAATATCAAGCAACGTGATGTCTTTATATCCCGCCGCGATCAGTCCATCCACAACACGGGATGCCCCGGCCCCCACATCAATGACCCCGTCTTGGGGGGTGGCATAGGTTTGGATCAGGTCAAGTGATTGCTTTGGCGTGTCTTCGAACCATGTCAAACCGTCTTCTTGGCGGGTCGCATAGGCGGTGTTCCAGTGAAGCTGTTTATCCATTTAATGCTCTCAATCTTGCGGTGACAGAAAGCCCGTGTGCCTCTAGGCTTTCGGACCTTGCCAAGCGTTCCGCAGAGGGGCCAATTGCGCGCAATGCATCGGGGGTCATTTTTGCCAATGTGGTACGTTTAACGAAATCCATGACCGACAAACCCGAGCTAAACCGCGCCGAACGTGCCGTCGGCAAAACATGGTTTGGACCCCCGATATAGTCGCCTATGGCCTCTGGTGTCCATGCCCCCAAAAAGATAGCACCCGCATGCGTAATTTTCTCGGACAACCCATCGGGATCATCAACACATAATTCTAGATGCTCAGGGGCGATGCGATTTGACAATTGTGCGGCTGTGTCCATGTCCGGCACCGTTATGATCGCGCCAAAATCACGCCAGCTTGCCCCCGCAATCACGCGCCGTTCCAAGGTTTCCAGCCGCTTTTCAACTGCCTGTGCAACCGCCTGACCAAAGGCAGCGTCATCCGTAATCAACACACTTTGCGCGCTTTCGTCATGTTCCGCTTGCGACAATAGATCCAGCGCGATCCAATCGGGATCATTGTTTTTGTCGGCAATCACCAAAATTTCAGATGGCCCTGCGATCATATCAATGCCCACTTTACCAAAGACACGCCGCTTTGCTGCGGCAACAAAGGCATTGCCGGGACCGGTAATTTTATCCACAGCCGCAATTGTTTCGGTGCCATAGGCCAAAGCCGCAATCGCTTGGGCGCCACCAATGCGATAGACTTCGTCAACGCCAGACAACCGCGCCGCCAAAAGCACCAAGGGGTTCGCAATGCCATCGGGCGTTGGAACACAGATCGCCAAGCGCGCAACACCTGCAACCTTGGCAGGGATCGCATTCATCAAAACCGAAGACGGATAGCTGGCCAAGCCACCGGGCACATATAGCCCCGCCGCAGACACAGCGCTCCAACGCCATCCCAATTCCGCCCCTGCTTCGTCGATCCAACGTGCATCTTGTGGCATTTGACGTGCGTGATAGGCGCGAATACGCTCTGCTGCCAATTCTAGGGCAGCCCGATCTTCGGCGGAAACTTGGGCACAAAACGCATCAATTTCAGCATCGGAAAACCGCATTGTTTCTGCGGTCAGCGTCAAGCGATCGAATTTTTCGGTCAAGGCAATAACGGCCTCATCGCCGCGCGCACGCACGTCCGCAATAATATCAGCCACGATATGATCCACATCCGGGCTATCTTCGCGTTTGGCTGTCAAAAGCGTTTGAAACGCCTGTTCAAAATCGGCATCAGCTGCGTTCAAAAAGACTGGCATGTAGATTTCCTAAGTAAGACATTTCAAAGACGAAAACGTCAACGTCACGGATTGATGTTCTTATGTGTCCGTCGGATGGGTCGGCACATGTTTTGACGGGGCCACATAGGGTTTCGTAACATCCTTGAGCGACAATTCCAATGTTTCGACAGTGGCGCGAATTGCCCCATCCCCCGCAAGCACCAATGTGACATGTCCCGACACGTCGTCCGTTGTTTCGAACGCAATTTCCAACACTGACAAAACCGTGTTGTGATCCTTGCGATCAATGCCAAACGACGACACCGTTTGAACATGATCGATCACCAAAACGGATTGCACGCGCTCTGGTTTGCGATTTTGACGCGCGGCGGCATCGCTGTCTTCCCAACGAAACCGGTTCAGTAAAATAGCCAAACGCCGGTCTTTGGGACGCCATGTCATTTCCGCAATCGGGAACACCGCGTCTTGGGCCAAGGCCGAAAGGATTTTCAAATCCTCTGCGTCCAGCGCACCAAGGTTCAGCGGTTTTTCTACGCCATCTTCAAACCGTGCATCCATGTTAATTACCCTGAACCCGTTCGACCTTGGCACCAACAGCTTGTAGCTTTTGTTCTAGCTTTTCGTAGCCACGATCCAAGTGATACACGCGGCTCACAAGCGTTTCGCCTTCGGCTGCGAGACCCGCCAAAATCAACGAAACAGAGGCGCGCAAATCGGTCGCCATAACCGGCGCCCCTTTTAGGCGCTTCACCCCTTTTACCTTGGCAACGCCACCATGCACATCAATATCGGCCCCCATACGCATCAATTCTGGCGCATGCATAAAGCGGTTTTCGAAAATGGTTTCTTCAAGGTTGCTTTCCCCTTGGGCCGTGCAGAGCATCGCCATCATTTGTGCTTGCAAATCCGTTGGAAAGCCCGGGAATACTTCGGTGCGCACATCCACTGCGTTGATATGATCACTGCGACGCTTGACCTTGAGACCGGCATCGGTTTCCCACACATCAACCCCCGCTTCGTCCAGTTTATCCACAAAGGATTGCACCAGCGCAATGCGTCCACCCAAAAGCTCGACTTCGCCGCCCGCAATTGCAGGGGCCAGCATATAGGTCCCCAATTCAATACGATCCGTGACCACAGGATGCGTGGCCCCATGCAAACGATCCACACCTTGGATGATAATTTCCGACGTGCCTTCGCCGTCGATTTGAGCACCCATTTTGCGCAAACACTGAACCAAATCAACGATTTCCGGTTCCCGCGCTGCATTTTTCAACACAGATGTTCCTTTGGCCAAGGTTGCCGCCATCACAAAATTTTCGGTAGCCCCCACAGAGGCAAAGCGCATTTCATGCGTGCCGCCCTTTAGTTTGCCACCAATGGCTTTGGCATGCAGATAGCCGTCTTTTAGCTCGATCTCGGCGCCCAGCGCTTCGAGGGCAGAAGTATGCAGATCCATGGGGCGCGCACCGATGGCACAGCCACCAGGCAAGGACACAACCGCATGACCTTCGCGGGCCAAAAGCGGACCCAATACCAAATTCGACGCCCGCATTTTACGCACAATATCATAATCCGCGCGCACACTGCTGAGGTTATGGGTCGACATCGCCAAGACCAACCCATCATTCAGCGACGACACTTCGGCGCCCAACGACCCCAAAAGCGCAGACATTGTTTTGATATCCGACAAGCGTGGCGCATTGGTTAATGTCAGCGGCTCATCGCTTAGCAAGGTGGCTGGCATCAATGTCAAACAGGCATTCTTGGCACCTGCAATTGGGATTTGTCCGTTTACGGGACCATTGCCCTTTACCAAAATTGCGTCCATTTACCTGTCCTTTTCTGCTCTGTCAGGCGCAGACAAGGGCTGCGCACGCGCCTTGGCCTGCGCCTTGCGGCGGGCCATATTTGCCTTGAGAGCCGCCTTGAGACGATCCTCACGAATTTGCGCTTCGGTTTTATCTTGTTTGCTTGAATTCTTTTCACTCATAAGGGTTCCATACAACATGGATAAAAAAGGGTCTAGATTGCACTTGCACATAAGCAAAAATAGGTCTAATCACCCGCCCACGGTACGCTGCTGTAGCTCAGTGGTAGAGCGCACCCTTGGTAAGGGTGAGGCCGGGAGTTCAATCCTCCCCAGCAGCACCA
>JAHEJA010000042.1 GCA_024639125.1 Paracoccaceae bacterium | reverse complement strand
CTCCGATCACTGCAAAGCCGATCGAAGTTCGTATGGGTAAAGGTAAAGGTTCTGTCGATCGTTGGGCAGCCAAGGTTAAACCAGGCCGCGTCATGTTCGAAATCGACGGCGTCAATGACGACATCGCACGTGAGGCACTTCGCCTTGCTGCGATGAAACTACCAATCAAAACACGCGTTGTCGTGCGCGAAGACTGGTAAGTTTCAAGTCATCTAAAATAAAAAAGCCCTCGCATGTGCGGGGGCTTTTTTATTTCCAAGTGTTTGCGGGCGTGGGACAAGGCCGAAGGTCGCTACGCATCTGAGACCTCCCCTTAGAGAGGCTGTTTTGAGTTTGTCACAAATTGTGGAAGTGGTCGATGTTTTCGCGCCGATAAAGTGATTATTTCACAGGCCGTGGCCGCCACCCGAGGTCAGCGGCGCGCGGCTTGATCGGGTTAACCCCAGCTATAATTAAAGCTCACTGAAATACGGTCGTCTTCGGCCATGTTCATGGGGACTTCGTGGCGTAGCCAGCTTTCCCATAGCAGCACATCACCGACGTTTGGCTTAACATAGATGAATTGCTTTAGCTCTTCTTTCACCGATTTTTTACGGGGAGGGGCCGCCATCATGCGTGATAGTCGCGGATCTTCGAATTTAATGGCGCTTGTTCCATCGGGCATCGAAATATAGGTGGTGCCGGATATCACGGAGTGCGGGTGAATGTGGTTGGAATGTGTGCCACCTTCGGGGAGGATGTTGATCCAGAGATCTTCGAGCTTGATCTCTTTGTCGCCAAGATCAAAATCAAGGCTTTCAACAAAGGCTGCGACATGGGCGTCCAACACTTTTATGAGATCAGCAAAAATGGGAAACCGCCAGCCGAGATCGGTCAGGGAGGCATAGGATGTATACCCCGGATAGCCATTTTCTTCGCACCAATCCTGGCCTGCTTCATCGTCTTCTGCGATGGACCAGCACGAATTGGCTAACTCTTCGATATCCACAGGTTTGCCAAGCTCGCTCAGGGCAGCATGGTAGAGTGGGGTGACAAATAGATTCTTAATTTTGCTCATACGACTTTCTACGTCACAACAGGGATCAAGTGCCAGAGATAAACGCCAAAGGATGTTTGTTTTGAGTGGGACCTGTTATTTGGTTAATTGCTTCGCTTTCGCTTGCGCTTGTCCAATCCCTCCTGTAAGGACAGCGCATCAGTGGCCGTTTCGCAAGAATCGGCTCGTTTTTATTTGCGAAAGCAAACAACGATCCACCAGAGTTCGGGTCACCCAAACAGGGGCTCGCTGGTGTAATGAAAAGGAACAGGCGACATGAACGCCAATGAATTACGCGACAAGACTCCGGACCAGCTCCGTGACGAACTTGCAAACCTGAAGAAAGAGGCATTTAACCTGCGCTTTCAACAGGCCACTGGTCAGCTAGAAAACACAGCCCGCATGCGCGACGTAAAGCGCGGTGCAGCACGTGTGTTGACTATTTTGAACGAAAAAGCCGCAGCGGCTGCAGAATAAGGAGCCTGAGATATGCCTAAACGTATTCTGCAAGGTGTTGTCACCAGCGATGCAAACGCTCAAACAGTAACAGTTTCTGTTGAACGTCGCTTCAAGCACCCCGTTCTGCAAAAAACCATTCGTAAGTCCAAAAAATATCGGGCGCACGATGAAAAGAACGCTTTCAAGGTTGGCGATACAGTTCGTATCATCGAATGTGCGCCAAAATCGAAAACGAAACGTTGGGAGGTTCTAGAGGCGTAAGCCTTTAGGCCTTTCGGCTTAACGAAACCCTGGGGAAACTAATACTGCTCGTCAGGCAGCCCCATAGGTCGGGAGACACAACATGATCCAGATGCAAACCAATCTGGATGTTGCTGACAACTCCGGCGCACGCCGGGTTCAGTGCATCAAAGTGTTGGGTGGGTCCAAGCGTAAATACGCATCCGTGGGCGATATTATCGTCGTATCGGTTAAGGAAGCCATCCCACGCGGTCGTGTGAAAAAAGGCGACGTCCGTAAGGCCGTTGTTGTTCGCACAGCCAAAGAAGTTCGTCGTGAAGATGGCACAGCCATCCGTTTCGACAGCAACGCAGCCGTTATTTTGAATAACGCTGGTGAGCCAGTAGGTACTCGTATCTTTGGGCCAGTTGTTCGCGAACTTCGCGCTAAAAACTTTATGAAGATCATTTCACTTGCTCCGGAGGTGCTATAATGGCTGCTAAACTCCGCAAAGGTGACAAGGTCATCGTGCTTGCTGGCAAAGATAAGGGTAAAGAGGGCGTTATCGCTTCTGTTGACCCACAAGCTGGCAAAGCCGTTGTTGACGGTGTGAACATGGCGATCCGCCACACACGTCAAACACAAACAAGTCAAGGTGGACGCTTGTCGAAAGCAATGCCAATTCAATTGTCAAACTTGGCAATATTGGACGCAAACGGCAAAGCAACGCGTGTCGGCTTCAAAGTTGAAGACGGCAAGAAAGTCCGCATTGCAAAAACCACAGGGGATGTGATCGATGCTTGATACTGCAAACTACACCCCGCGTTTGAAGGCCGACTTTGATACACGTATCAAAGCTGCTCTGAAAGAAGAGTTCGGTTACAAAAACGACATGATGATCCCTCGTCTTGACAAAATCGTTCTCAACATCGGTTGCGGTGCTGAAGCGGTGAAAGACAGCAAGAAAGCTAAGTCTGCGCAAGCTGATTTGTCTACAATTGCTGGTCAACTCGCAGTGATTACGACAGCTAAGAAATCCATCGCTGGTTTCCGTGTTCGTGAAGAAATGCCTTTGGGCGCGAAGGTTACACTTCGTGGCGCACGCATGTACGAATTCTTGGACCGTTTGGTGACTGTTGCTATGCCTCGTATCCGCGACTTCCGCGGCGTATCTGGCAAATCTTTTGATGGTCGTGGCAACTACGCTATGGGTATCAAAGAGCACATCGTATTCCCGGAAATCGACTTTGATAAAGTTGATGAAAACTGGGGTATGGATATCGTAATCGCAACCACCGCGAAAACCGACGCGGAAGCAAAAGCGCTGTTGAAGCATTTCAACATGCCTTTCAACAGCTGATCCGCGAGAAGGAAGAGACATGGCTAAAAAAGCAATGATCGAACGCGAGAAAAAGCGTCAGGCGTTGGTAGAGCGTTATGCTGCCAAACGCGCTGAGCTTAAAGAAATCGCGAATGACGAAAGCCGTCCAATGGAAGAACGCTTTAAAGCGCGCTTGAAATTGGCTAAATTGCCGCGCAACAGCTCGGCTACACGTTTGCACAACCGTTGTCAGCTGACCGGTCGTCCCCATGCTTACTACCGTAAGCTTAAAGTATCACGTATTGCATTGCGTGAACTGGGTTCGAGCGGCCAAATGCCTGGCATGGTTAAGTCTAGCTGGTAAGGGAGACACGATATGAATGATCCTATCGGCGATATGCTTACCCGTATCCGTAACTCTCAAATGCGTGGCAAGTCCACGGTTGTTACACCTGCATCTAAGCTACGCGCTTGGGTTTTGGATGTGCTTCTTGATGAGGGTTATATCCGCGGTTATGAAAAAATCACTGGTGCCGATGGCCACCCAGCGATTGAAATCAGCCTAAAATATTTCGATGGCACACCTGTTATTCGCGAATTGAAACGGGTTTCAAAACCTGGTCGCCGCGTTTACCTAAGTGTTGATGATATCCCAACAGTCCGCCAGGGCTTGGGCATGTCGATTGTCTCCACCTCTAAAGGTGTGATGTCTGACGCAGCTGCACGGTCCGCCAATGTTGGTGGCGAAGTGCTCTGCACAGTCTTCTAAGGGGGTCTGGTATGTCTCGTATTGGTAAAAAACCAGTCGCGTTGGCTTCAGGTGTAAGTGCATCTGTTTCTGGTCAGACGATCGAAGTCAAAGGACCAAAAGGCACTCGCAGCTTTAAAGCAACCGATGATGTCACCATCACCGTAGAAGACAACAGCGTTTCCGTAACACCACGCGGCAAATCCAAGCGCGCACGTCAGCAGTGGGGCATGACCCGCACTATGATCGCGAACTTGGCCGAGGGCGTTTCCGATGGTTTCAAGAAACAACTTGAAATCCAGGGTGTTGGTTATCGTGCGCAAATGCAAGGCAACGTATTGAAACTAAACCTAGGTTTGTCTCATGACGTTGACTTCACTGTGCCCGAAGGCGTGACAGTCACTGCACCGAAGCAAACAGAAATCCTTGTGGAAGGCATTGATCAACAGCTTGTTGGTCAGGTTGCTGCAAACATCCGTGAGTGGCGTAAGCCTGAGCCTTATAAAGGCAAAGGTATTCGCTACAAAGGTGAATTTGTATTCCGCAAAGAAGGTAAGAAGAAGTAAGGACGCAAGATATGGCAAACAGCAAAAGAACCCTGTTTCTGAAGCGCCGCCTGCGCGTTCGGAACAAACTTCGCAAAGTGAATGCTGGACGCATGCGTCTTTCTATTCACCGCAGCAGCAAAAACATCAGCGCTCAATTGATCGACGATGTGAATGGTCGCACCTTGGCAGCGGCTTCTACACTAGAAAAAGCATTGGGCTTTGTTGGTAAAAACAATGTCGAAGCTTCTGCAAAAGTGGGCGCGGCTATTGCCGAGCGTGCAAAAGCAGCTGGTGTTGAAGAATGCTACTTTGACCGCGGCGGTTTTCTCTTTCACGGTGGTGTCAAGGCTTTGGCCGACGCTGCACGTGAAGGCGGTCTGAAGTTCTAAGGAGACGAAGATATGGCTAAAGAACCAAATAACAAAGGTCGCCGCGATCGTGAAGACGCAGCACCCGAGTTCGCCGATCGTCTCGTAGCGATCAACCGTGTATCAAAGACCGTAAAAGGTGGTAAGCGTTTTGGCTTTGCTGCGTTGGTAGTGGTCGGTGACCAAAAGGGCCGCGTTGGCTTTGGCAAAGGTAAAGCCAAAGAAGTGCCTGAAGCGATCCGTAAAGCAACTGAGCAAGCAAAACGCCAAATGATCCGCGTACCATTGCGTGAAGGTCGTACACTTCACCACGACACCCAAGGCCGTCATGGCGCTGGGAAAGTGGTCATGCGTACAGCCCCACAGGGTACTGGTATCATCGCCGGTGGTCCGATGCGTGCGGTATTTGAAATGTTGGGTGTTCAGGACGTGGTTGCGAAATCAATCGGTTCACAGAACCCGTACAACATGATCCGCGCAACAATCGATGGTCTCAAGCAAGAAATGAGCCCTCGTATGGTTGCACAGCGTCGCGGCAAAAAAGTTGCAGATATTCTTCGTAAAGAAGATGCAACTGAAACTGCAGAAGCGTAAGGAGCTGATACAATGGCAAAAACTATCGTTGTAAAACAAATCGGTTCCCCGATCCGTCGCCCTGAAATTCAGCGCAAGACATTGATCGGCTTGGGTCTAAACAAAATGCACAAAACACGCGAACTAGAAGACACGCCTTCTATCCGTGGCATGGTTGCAAAGATATCGCACTTGGTTGAGATCATCGAAGAGCGCGACTAAAAGTTGCAAAATTTAGTTGAAAGCCCCGCTAAGCGGGGCTTTTTTCGTTTCAGGGTATATTTTTTATCAAGGTATTGAGGGAGCAATGAATAGACGCAGCATGATTATGACAACAGGGGCCGCTGGCTGTTTTCCGACGCTACTAGGCGCGTCGCAAAAACAATTTTTTGTACCACCCGAGGATAGTCCGCACGAATTAACCTTTATGCAATGGCCCGTTTCCACAAAAGTGTATCGGGATCGTTGGTTTCTAAAAGACGTGCAAGCCACAATTGCGGAAATTGCGAATGCGATAGCAGAGTTTGAGCCTGTGATTATGTTGGCTGGAAAAGAACATCATCAAGACATGGCACGCGTTCTCTCAACGAATGTTGAAATCTGGGATATCCCGACAGATGATCTTTGGTGTCGTGACGCAGGACCAATTTTTGCGACCAACGGTGAACAGCTTCAGGTTCAACATATCCAATTTAATGGTTGGGGAAATCGGCAACCGCATGGGAATGACGGACAAATTGCTGAGCGTGTCGCTGATCGCCTTGGCATACCAATTCAGTCGTTTGACTTACGCGGAGAAGCAGGTGGCATTGAGCAGGACGGATATGGAACGCTGATCGCCCACGAGAGTTCTTGGGTACATGAAAACCGAAACCCGGGTCAGCGACGGGATGAAATCGAAGAAAGATTGCTACAAGCCTACGGCGCGGACCGATTGATTTGGGCGCCGGGTGTCATGAACCAGGATATAACTGATTATCACATCGATAGTCTGGTTCGGTTCACTGGGCCAAATACCTGTTTGATAAATTTGCCGGAGTACCCAATAGACGATGATGATTTTCATCAAGCTGCCGCGTTGACGCACCGTATTCTGGAACAAGAAGGCATTTCCGTACAGGTAATCCCTGAACCAAATAGAAAAAGAGTAAAGGATATCGATTTTGTCGCCTCTTACGCGAATTATTATGTTTGCAACAATGCGGTGATCGCGGCTGAGTTTGGGGATAAGGAAACTGATGAAATTGCGTTGAATTCGCTTCAAAAACATTACCCCGATCGCCACATTGTCACGTTAAATGTGGATGCGCTTGGGGAATTAGGGGGCGGTATACATTGTGCCACACACGAAATGCCCAAAGTTTAGTAACGGCTAAAGGCATAGGCATTTTTACCCTAAGTAAGCTTGGCAAGCCAGTAAGTACCCTGAACATGCTTGCGTTCAAGTTGGGAATTCGATAATAGCCCGCTGTACAGAAAAATTTGTACAAGAATCGTAATGCCGCGTTTGCCCCTTTTGTCGCTAAATCGGGGGGTAGTTCCGGCGAAAAGGAGAAGCGACATGAAATTACATGAATTACACGACAACGAAGGCGCAACACGCAAAAAGAAACGCGTCGCGCGTGGTCCGGGTTCTGGCAAAGGTAAAACTGCTGGCCGTGGTATCAAGGGTCAAAAGTCCCGTTCTGGTGTTGCGATCAAAGGTTACGAAGGCGGCCAAATGCCTTTGTACCAACGTCTTCCTAAGCGCGGCTTTAACAAGCCAAACGCTAAGAAGTTTGCCGTTGTAAACTTGGGCTTGATCGAAAAATTCATCGAAGCTGGCAAATTGGACGCAAAAGCAGAAATCAACGAAGACGCATTGGTTGCTTCTGGTTTGGTTCGTCGTAAATTGGACGGTATCCGCGTTTTGGCCAAGGGCGACGTTAGCTCTAAGATCACGCTAAACGTTACTGGCGCTTCTAAGGCTGCGGTTGCAGCGGTAGAAAAAGCTGGCGGTTCTGTCACAATCGCGGCGGTTGCGGCCGAATAAAGGTTGTATGCGGCCGTACAGCCGCTTACATATCTTTAAGTTTTCCAATTTATCGCCGCCAGAGCTGGAAAACGCTCTTGGCGGCGTTCTTAATTAAGAGAGATCCTAATGGTATCTGCAGTAGAACAAATGGCAGCGAACACCAGCTGGTCAGCTTTGGGTAAAGCCACTGATCTTCGTAGCCGCATCCTGTTTACTCTTGGCTTGTTGATTGTGTATCGCCTTGGCACGTTTATTCCTGTTCCGGGAATTGATGGCGTTGCGCTACGCGAATTTATGGACAATGCCCAGTCGGGTATTGGTGGCATGTTAACCATGTTCACCGGTGGTGCGCTTGGCCGTATGGGTATTTTTGCCCTTGGTATTATGCCTTATATTTCTGCATCTATTATTATCCAGCTTATGACCTCAATGGTTCCTGCTCTTGAGCAGTTGAAAAAAGAGGGTGAGCAGGGGCGCAAAAAGATTAACCAATACACGCGCTATGGCACCGTGTTCTTGGCGACGTTGCAATCCTATGCTTTGGCTGTCAGCCTTGAAAGCGGTGATATGGTGACCGATCCTGGCTTGTTCTTCCGTGCGTCTTGTATGATCACGCTTATTGGCGGAACAATGTTCTTGATGTGGCTAGGTGAGCAAATCACGGCACGCGGCATCGGTAACGGTATTTCTTTGATTATCTTTGTTGGCATCATCGCAGAAATTCCAGCGGCTTTGGCCCAGTTCTTTGCTTCTGGTCGTTCTGGTGCGATCAGCCCCGCAGTGATTGTTGGTGTGTTGGTGATGGTCGTGGTGACGATTGGCTTTGTGGTCTTTATGGAGCGCGCCTTGCGCAAAGTTCTGATCCAATATCCCCGTCGCCAAGTGGGTATGAAAGTCATGGAAGGTCAAAATTCACATCTTCCGATCAAGGTAAACCCAGCCGGCGTTATTCCTGCAATCTTTGCATCTAGCTTGTTGCTATTGCCAAATACCCTAAGCACATTTTCCGGCGCCTCCACTGGCCCAGTTATGTCGACGATCCTTGCATATTTCGGCCCGGGTCAGCCTTTGTATTTGGCGTTCTTTACAGCGATGATCGTCTTCTTTGCTTATTTTTATACTTTCAACGTTGCGTTCAAGCCCGATGAAGTTGCGGAAAATCTAAAGAACCAAAACGGGTTCATTCCTGGTATCCGCCCCGGTAAAAAGACAGCTGAGCATATTGAATATGTTGTGAACCGCATTTTGGTTATCGGGTCATTGTATCTTGCGGCTGTTTGTATGCTGCCAGAAATCGCACGCGGCCAGTTTGCAATTCCGTTTTATTTTGGGGGGACATCGGTTCTTATTGTTGTCTCTGTAACGATGGACACCATTCAGCAGGTTCAGTCACATTTGTTGGCGCATCAGTACGAAAGTCTGATACAAAAATCTCAGCTGCGTGGTAAGGGAAAAACACGTAAGAAAAAAGGACCAGCTCGCAGATGAACATCATTATTCTAGGACCGCCCGGTGCGGGCAAAGGAACGCAAGCACAGCATCTTGTTGAAACCCGCAATATGGTTCAGCTTTCCACAGGGGATATGCTGCGTGCGGCACGCACCTCTGGAACGGAAATGGGCAAAATCGTTGCGGACGTTATGGATCGCGGCGAGCTTGTGACCGATGAAATCGTGATCGGGTTGATCCGTGAACAGCTTGAAAAAGGGTCCGAGGGCGGTTTCATTTTTGATGGGTTCCCACGCACCTTGGCCCAGGCGGATGCGCTTGCTGAGCTGCTAGAAGAAAGCGGTAACACACTTGATTCTGTTGTCGCCTTGGATGTTGACGACGAAGTTCTTGTGCAGCGTGTGGTTAATCGCGCCAAAGAAGCTGTCGCCGCAGGCAACGAAGCGCGTGCCGACGACAACGAAGACAGCATGCGTACGCGTTTGATGGAATATTACAAAAAGACGTCTCCTTTGATGGGCTATTACCACGCCAAAGGAAATCTTAAATCCATCGATGGTTTGGCCAGTATCGAAGATGTGCGCACGTCTTTAGCCGCAGTTCTAGACGCTTGATCCTAAAAACCCACTCAGGTCAGTGGGTTTTTTTCGCCTAACGTCACTGTGGTTGGCAATACGGTTTTGTTGGAAACGATGAAATCGCCGCGCGTGGAAAATTTCTGAATATTAAAACCTTAGGCGCCAATATATTGAAACTTGGTACATAGGGTTGACCTTTTCCATCATTGTGAGTAACTGGCAGTCTCTTTGTTGAGAATCAAATTTGTGAATCGTTCGACATAGCGATTTGTATCACCTGATCAGCTTGGGCCCGTGGGCAACCGCCTCGGGCTTTATGTTGTGAAAAAAGGTTCCGGAACTACGGAACCGCAACGAAAAGGAACATAACGTGGCACGTATAGCCGGCGTAAACATCCCAACAGCAAAGCGCGTACCAATCGCTTTGACATATATCACTGGTATTGGCTCAACTTCTGCAAAAGAAATCTGTGCAGCCGTAAACATCGACGAAACACGTCGTGTTAACGAATTGTCAGATGCCGAAGTCTTGGCAATCCGCGAACACATCGATGCAAACTATAACGTTGAAGGCGACCTTCGCCGCGAAGTTCAAATGAACATCAAACGTTTGATGGATCTAGGCTGCTACCGTGGTCTACGTCACCGTCGTAGCCTTCCTGTCCGTGGTCAGCGTACGCATACAAACGCACGCACACGCAAAGGTCCAGCGAAAGCAATCGCTGGCAAGAAGAAATAAGGAGGGCTAGTTAGATGGCACGTGATACTCGTCGTGGTGGCAAGAAAAAGGTCTCCAAAAATATTGCAGCTGGTGTTGCACATGTGAACTCTTCGTTCAACAACACCAAAATTTTGATTTCTGATGTACAGGGCAACGCGATCGCATGGTCTTCTGCTGGTACAATGGGTTTCAAAGGCTCTCGTAAGTCTACACCTTATGCCGCACAAATGGCAGCAGAGGACGCAGGCCGCAAAGCACAAGAGCATGGTGTAAAAACGATCGAAGTAGAAGTCCAAGGACCAGGTTCTGGCCGTGAAAGCGCATTGCGTGCTTTGGCTGCAATCGGGTTCAACATCACTTCTATTCGTGACGTAACGCCAATCGCACACAACGGCTGTCGCCCACCAAAGCGTCGCCGCGTATAATTTATCTCTTTGGGGCTATGCTGTCTGCACGGCCCCATTTCGTCATTTTAACCTCGGGCGCTGTTGACCTTAGGAACATGGGGCAACGGCAAGAATGGAGGGACGCATGATCCATAAAAACTGGGCAGAACTAATTAAGCCTGCACAACTAGATGTGAAACCAGGGAACGACCCAACGCGTCAAGCGACTGTTATTGCAGAACCGCTAGAGCGTGGCTTTGGTCTGACTTTGGGCAACGCGCTACGTCGTGTCTTGATGAGCAGCCTTCAAGGTGCTGCGATCACAAGCGTACAAATCGACAACGTTTTGCACGAATTTTCTTCTGTAGCGGGCGTTCGCGAAGATGTCACAGACATCATCTTGAACCTAAAAGGCGTTGCGTTGAAAATGGAAGTCGAAGGACCAAAGCGTCTTTCGATCAATGCAAAAGGTCCGTCAATTGTAACGGCTGCTGATATCTCTGATAGCGCAGGTATCGAAGTTCTAAACAAAGAACACGTGATCTGTCACTTGGATGACGGCGCGGATCTTTATATGGAATTGACCGTAAACACAGGCAAAGGATATGTTTCTGCTGACAAGAACAAATCCGATGACGCTCCAATTGGCTTGATCCCAATCGATGCGATTTATTCCCCTGTGAAAAAAGTATCCTACGATGTTCAGCCAACGCGTGAAGGTCAAGTTCTTGACTATGACAAGTTGACAATGAAAATCGAAACAGATGGATCAGTGACACCTGATGACGCGGTTGCTTTTGCAGCACGTATTCTTCAGGATCAATTGTCGATCTTTGTGAACTTTGACGAACCTGAATCTGCAAACCGCCAAGATGATGATGACGGTCTTGAATTCAACCCACTTCTTCTTAAGAAAGTGGACGAGCTTGAATTGTCTGTTCGTTCTGCGAACTGCCTCAAGAACGACAATATCGTTTACATCGGTGATCTTATTCAAAAGACAGAAGCAGAAATGCTTCGTACGCCAAACTTTGGTCGCAAGTCTTTGAACGAAATCAAAGAAGTACTGTCTGGCATGGGTCTACATCTAGGCATGGACGTCGAAGATTGGCCACCGGACAATATCGAAGATCTTGCTAAGAAATTCGAAGATAATTTCTAAAATTTTTGGGCAGGGAAACCTGCCCAATTCAATGCCCAGATTTACTGGGGACTGTTCGGGCATCTGCCCCAAGGAGAGTGGCTGACACGCATCGGCTGCCAGACAAAGCAAAACGCTAAAAGGAGATAGAAAATGCGTCACGCAAAAGGTTACCGCCGCCTAAACCGTACCCACGAGCACCGTAAAGCGCTTTGGGCTAACATGGCCGGCTCATTGATCGAACACGAGCAAATCAAAACAACGTTGCCAAAAGCAAAAGAACTTCGCCCGATCGTTGAAAAACTGATCACTTTGGCGAAACGCGGTGATTTGCATGCACGTCGCCAAGCACGCGCACAGTTGAAAGAAGATCAATACGTTACAAAACTATTTGATATCCTTGGCCCACGCTATGCAGAGCGCCAAGGTGGCTATATCCGTATCATGAAAGCGGGTTTCCGTTATGGTGATATGGCGCCAATGGCGATCATCGAATTCGTTGATCGTGATCCTGCTGCAAAAGGTGCTGCTGACAAAGCGCGCGTTGCAGCGATGGAAGAAGCCGCTTCAGAAGAATAAGGTTTACTGTATAAGTGACCTAGAAACCCTCGCTTCGGCGGGGGTTTTTGTTTTTCAACTCTTGAAACAGTATTCCCCCCGTTTGTGCCAATTCAATCGTGGTGCGGAATGCACAAAAGATATAGACATCCTCTTGCGTTTGACCTGTGAAAGCGGGCAAATTGTCCCTGTGCGTGACGAACACCACGTTTTATTAAGGTTCCATTTATGTCTGACTTGTTCGGCGATACATCTGCTGCTCCAAAGGGGCCACAGCCTTTGGCCGAACGGTTGCGGCCCAAGCTGTTATCCGATGTTATTGGCCAAAAACAGGTTCTTGATCCGGATGCGCCGTTAGGGTCCATGTTGGCCGCTGGCCAGTTAAGCAGCCTGATTTTTTGGGGGCCTCCTGGCGTTGGCAAGACAACGATTGCCCGCTTGCTTGCGCGTGAGACGGATTTACACTTTGAACAAATCAGCGCGATTTTTACCGGTGTTGCCGACTTAAAGAAAGTGTTTGAAGCCGCCAAATTACGTCATGCGAATGGGCGCGGAACATTGTTGTTTGTGGATGAAATTCATCGTTTCAACAAAGCGCAGCAAGATGGATTTTTGCCTCATATGGAAGACGGCACCATTTTATTGGTTGGGGCCACGACGGAAAACCCATCTTTTGAATTGAACGCGGCCTTAATGTCGCGTGCCCAGGTTATGGTTCTGGACCGGTTGGACGACACAGACCTTAATAATCTCTTGGATCGTGCAGAACAAGAACTTGACCGCAGCCTGCCTTTAACCGCCGATGCGCGTGCGACGTTGATTTCAATGGCGGACGGGGATGGTCGCGCGCTTTTGAATTTGGTCGAGCAAGTCGCAGGATGGTCCGTTAAGTCGCCCCTCGATCGTGATGCTTTGGCCAAACGTTTGTCACGCCGCGCCGCGAAATATGACAAATCCGGCGAAGAACATTACAATCTGATCTCAGCATTACACAAATCGGTGCGTGGCTCTGATCCAGATGCGGCTCTGTATTGGTTTGCGCGCATGCTCGAAGGTGGCGAGGATCCCAGATACCTAGCACGTCGGATTTTACGTATGTCGGTCGAAGACATCGCTTTGGCGGATCCTCAGGCCCAGACTGTGTGTCTTCATGCGTGGGAAACCTATGAACGACTGGGTTCGCCCGAAGGCGAATTGGCCTTGGCGCAGGCGGTGACCTATTTGGCTTTGGCGCCGAAATCAAATGCCGCCTATGTCGCCTATAAAGGCGCGCGCGCTTTGGCCAAGAAAACGGGATCGATGCCGCCGCCCAAACATATTCTGAACGCGCCCACTAGCATGATGCAAGATCAAGGGTACGGGGCAGGGTACGCCTATGATCATGATGCAGAAGACGGGTTTTCGGGGCAAAACTATTTCCCTGACGGTGTCGGTCGGCCAGATTTGTATCAGCCTGTCGAACGTGGGTTCGAACGGGATTTGCAAAAGCGGCTAAGTTATTTCGACAAGCTTCGTCAAAAGCGAAATCAAGACGACTAACCATGCAGAAATTCGTTTCAAAGGGTGGTTTTATTGGCTAAACTGGGTCCAACGCTTGACAATAGGACCCCAAACACCCAATCACGCGCCATGACTTATCTTGTTATCGCTCTTGGTGGCGCCCTTGGGGCATGCCTTAGATTTCTGGTCTCGCAACAGGTGGTGTTTCCCTATGGCACGTGGATTGTGAACCTCTTGGGATCGTTTCTGATGGGCTTGGCTTTTGTTGGGTTAGCTGCGCGATTTGGTGACAGGGCCTCTTTGTTTTTTATGACGGGGTTTTTGGGCGCGTTTACGACCTATTCGGCGTTTTCACTGGATGTCTTTAAACTTATCGAGGCAGGCCGCATTGGGTTTGCCGCAACCTATATGACCACAACCCTGGTGGGGGCCGTTGGCGCGCTCTTTTTCGGGGTCTTTGTGATGCGGAGTATCATGCAATGAATACAGTACAATTGATCACAGTCGGCGAGGACGAAGGCGATCAACGTCTGGACCGTTGGTTAAAGCGTAAATTTCCCCAGTTGCAACAAGGGCGTATTGAAAAACTGTGCCGCAAAGGCGAACTGCGCATTGATGGCAGCCGGTGCAAGGCAAGCAGCCGTGTTGAAATAGGACAAGAAGTCCGCGTTCCTCCTATCCCTATGTCGGACAAGCCCGAAATTGATACGTCTAACAAACGGATGTCTGATGCTGACGTAAAAATGATGCAAAGCTCGGTGATCTATCGGGATGATCATATCATTGCGATTAATAAACCAGCCGGATTGCCAAGCCAAGGCGGAAGCAAGCAAACGCGCCATGTGGATGGCTTGGCCGAAGCTTTGCGCTTTGGGTACGAAGAAAAGCCGCGTTTGGTGCATCGCTTGGACAAGGATACATCGGGTGTGCTTTTGTTGGCGCGGACGCGTACGGTTGCCGCGAAGCTGAGTGATGCAATGCGTCACAGAGAAACGCGCAAAATATATTGGGCCGCCGTCGCGGGTGTTCCGCAACCTTTGATTGGCACGATCAAATACGGCTTGGTCAAAGCCATGGGTCATGGTGGCAAAGGCGAAGGCGAAAAGATGATCTGTATTCATCCCCGTGACGTCGCCTCTACCGAAGGGGCCAAGCGCGCGACAACGGATTATATGGTGGTTAGTCGTTTGGCGAGCCGTGGGTCATGGGTTGCGCTGGTTCCGATCACGGGCCGCACGCACCAACTGCGTGCGCATATGGCTGAAATGGGTCATCCCATTGTTGGTGACGGAAAATATGGCGGCTCTGGTCAAGAAAACTTGGGTGATGGCTGGGGTGCGCAGCTAGGTGGTGATATCAGTAAAAAGCTACACCTTCATGCGCGTCATTTGAATTTTGAACACCCTGTCACCAAAAAGATGGTGTCGATTACAGCATCACTTCCACAGCATATGGCGCATACTTGGAAAACCTTTCAATGGGATTTGGACGAAGTCGCCGATGATCCCTTTGAGGAAATGTAAGGTTTCTTGATGCGGTTAGTTATTTTTGACGTGGATGGCACTTTGGTGGACAGCCAGGCACAAATAGTACAGGCAATGGAATTTGCCTTTGCCGCCGTGGATCAGCCTTTGCCAACACGTCGTGACATTTTGTCGATTGTCGGTTTGTCGCTTCCAGAAGCGTTTGCTGTGTTGCTTCCTGCGGCGACGAAAGCAGATCAGCTACGCGCCTCTGAAGCGTATAAAGATAGTTTTGCGCAAAACCGACGCGATGGTGCAAAGCCACAGTTTTACGACGGTATCTATGATGTTCTTGAAACATTGCGGCACCAAGACGAAACACTGCTGGGCGTGGCAACCGGAAAATCGCGACGGGGATTGATGTCGCTCTGTGACGCATATGGGATCACATCGTGGTTTCAAACGATGCAAGTGGCAGATGATCACCCGTCGAAACCTAATCCTTCGATGATCTTGCAAGCCATGACCGATACGGGCATGTCGCCGCATAGTACGGTTATGATCGGTGATACCAGTTATGATATGCAAATGGCCCGATCCGCGCAGGTTTCTGCGATTGGCGTGACGTGGGGGTTTCATCCACGCGAAAACTTGGGCGATGCACATGTGCTCTGCGATGCGCCGCGCGATCTTATTAAAATAATAGACCAACATACGGAGTCGAAGCATGGCTGAATGGAAACATAAACGGTTTTGGAGCGACGTCACCGTTGTTGAAAAAGACGGCGGTTTCACCATTTTGCTCGACGAGCGTCAGGTTAAAACACCGGCCAAAACGTCACTTGTCGTTCCCACGCATGCGCTGGCGGAATTGATCGCACAGGAATGGGCGGCACAAGAAGGGGAAGTGAACCCAGAGACGATGCCAATGACCCGCTCTGCGAATGCGGCATTGGACAAAGTCACGGCCCAGTTTGACGAAGTTGCCGCTCTATTAGCAGCGTACGGCGAAAGCGATTTGTTATGCTATCGGGCCACGGCCCCCGAAGAATTGATTGCCCGCCAAGCCGCAGCTTGGGATCCGTTGTTGGAATGGGCCCAAACTGATTTGGGTGCACGGCTAAAATCTGGCCACGGTGTGATGTATATTGACCAAGACCCGGCAAGTATCGCGGTTCTTAACAAAATTGTTTTTGCCTTTACACCCTTCGAATTAACCGCGTTTCATGACCTTGTTTCAATGTCTGGCTCATTGGTTTTGGCACTTGCTATTACGCAAGGTCACCTAACTGTTGCTGACGCATGGGAAACCTCGCGCGTGGATGAAAACTGGCAAATAGAACAATGGGGTGTGGATGACGAAGCCCAAGAAGTAGCAGACGCAAAGCGTCAATCTTTTGTCCATGCCTTTCGTTTTTTTGAAGCGGTTGGTCGTATTTAGGGTGACAATTTGGTGGTTTACGTTTAAGTAAGGCGCTCGATAAAGTTTTTTGCCGAAAATGAAGTCGGTCCTTGACCTTTTGGGTCGAATTTGGGCAATGTTATCGGCACTGGGGATGAGAATCCTACTTTAGTACTACGAAAATGGCGTAAGCCAGAATGAAAGCTCCTATTTAAAGGGGCAAAACTCAGGAAGAGGTAAATATGAAAAAGACCCTAATTCTTGGTGCATTGACTTTAGCTGGTCTTGCTGCGACAGCGGCATCTGCAGCAACAGTTGATGACGTAAAAGCACGCGGCAAACTAAACTGTGGTGTGACCACTGGCTTGGTTGGCTTTGCGGCACCTGACGCGAACGGCGTTTGGGAAGGTTTTGACGTTGGCGTATGCCGTGCAGTTGCAGCTGCAGTTTTGGGCGACGGCAATGCGGTTGAGTTTGTTCCAACAACAGGTAAAACACGTTTCACAGCGCTTGCGTCTGGCGAAATCGACATGTTGGCGCGTAACACAACTTGGACATTCTCACGTGACGTCGATCTAAAATTCGAATTCACTGGTGTGAACTACTATGACGGCCAAGGCTTCATGGTTCCAAAAGCATTGGGCGTTTCCTCTGCAAAAGACCTTGATGGCGCGACTGTATGTATCCAAACTGGTACAACAACAGAGTTGAACTTGGCGGATTTCTTCCGTGCAAACAACATCTCTTATGAGCCAGTGCCAATCGAAACAAACGCAGAAGCACAACAGCAATACCTAGCAGGTGCATGTGACGTTTACACAACTGACGCATCTGGTTTGGCGGCGACTCGTGCAACATTCGAAGCACCAGGCGATCACGTTCTATTGCCAGAAATCATCTCAAAAGAGCCTTTGGGCCCGCTTGTTCGCCACGGCGACAACAACTGGGGTGATATCGTTCGTTGGACTTTCAACGCGCTTGTTACGGCAGAAGAATTGGGTGTGACATCTGCGAACCTAGCTGAAATGTCAGCAGGCTCAAACAACCCAGAAATCAACCGTTTGCTCGGCACAGAAGGCAACTTGGGCGAAATGCTTGGTTTGTCTGCTGATTGGGCGAAAAACGCTATCGGAGTTGCTGGCAACTACGGCGAAATCTTTGACGCAAACATCGGCGAAGCAACATCAATCGGTCTATCCCGCGGTCTAAACGCACAGTGGAAAGACGGCGGCTTGATGTATTCTCCACCTTTCCGTTAAGTTTTCCAAAGCAAGGGCGCGGCTAAGTCGCGCCCTTATTCTATCTAGCAATCAAAATGTTCAAAATAAGCCGCTATAAGCGAGCACGAACGAACAATGGGGATGCGCCAGAATGACGACACTCACTGATCCACCGAAATCAACATTTCGGGTTTCTCAACTTATATATGATACCCGTTATCGGTCTTTGACCTTTCAGGTGATCGCTTTTATTTTACTGTCCGTTGCAATCGGATACTTGGCCAAAAACCTGGGTGCGAACCTTCGTGATCAGGGTCTAAGCATTAGTTTTGGCTTCCTTGGTGTGCCCGCTGGCTACGACATTAACCAGCGCCTCATTGAATACACCAGCCAGTCCACCAACCTGCGTGCTGCTTTTGTTGGCATATTGAACACGCTTCTTGTAGCGTTTCTTGCCTGTGCAACAGCAACCGTTTTTGGGGTCGTTGCCGGTGTTCTTAGGTTATCAAACAACTGGCTTGTCAGTAAGTTGATGGCTTTTTACGTTGAAATTTTCCGTAATATTCCAGTGTTAATCTGGATCATCATTATCTTTACGATCATGACCGCGGTCATGCCAAGCCCACGCGAATTTCGTGGGGATGATGCCACTGCGTCAATGTTCCTAGGGATTAGCGCGTTTACCAATCGCGGTATCTATATTCCTATGCCTTACTTTGAAAACGGGTTTGGCGGCTCAGTCGATTGGCTCATCGTTATTGCATCACTCATCGGGTCGTTTTTTGCCACGCGGTTCATGAGCAAGCGCGCATCTGCCATCCAAGAAGCGACCGGTGTGCGCCCTGCGACCCTTGCGAGCAATCTTGCGATTTGGTTTGTGCCTCTGATCGTTTTGTCATTGGTGATGGGGCTAACGTTTGAAATTCCAGCTCTCAAAGGGTTCAACTTTGGTGGCGGTATCAAGGTCGGTGGCCCTCTTATTGCGATTTGGTTCGCTCTGTCGATCTATACAGGGGCCTTTATTGCCGAAAACGTGCGTGCCGGCATCCTAGCCGTATCCAAAGGCCAAACCGAAGCGGCAAGCGCACTCGGACTTCGTCCGCGTCGTGTGATGAGCTTGGTTATTTTGCCCCAAGCGCTGCGTGTCATTATTCCACCGCTGATTTCCAACTATTTGAACATTACCAAAAACTCGTCCTTGGCGATTTTGGTGGGGTATGCGGATGTTACTGCGACGCTGGGTGGGATTACCTTGAACCAAACAGGCCGCGCTATCGAATGCGTATTGCTCTTGATGTTGTTTTATCTCGTTGTGTCGCTCTTAATTTCGGCGGTCATCAACGTTTACAACAACGCCATTAAGTTAAAGGAGCGTTGAACATGTCTGACTCTTCAAAAAATTCAATTGCGTTTGTGCGCACAGAAGTTCTTCCTGAACTTCCACCACCTAGCAATGCAACCGGTGCGGTGCGCTGGATGCGCGATAACCTGTTTGCGACACCTGGAAATAGCGTTTTAACGATTGCCGCAATTTTGGTGATTTACATCGTTCTTTCAGCAACCGTCCCTTGGATGATCAATGGGATTTGGAATTCTGATAGCCTTAGCCAATGTCGCGAGATTTTGGACGGTCAATCTGGTGCATGCTTTGCGGTTCTTGCAGAGCGTTGGAACCAGTTGCTGTTTGGTTTCACATATCCCAAAGACATCTATTGGCGCCCCGGGCTTGCATTCGTGTTGTTGTTCGTGGCTGTTGCACCTGTGTTGTTCTTTGATCTCCCGCGCAAATTGCTTTTGTTCACAGCGGTTTATCCATTCATCGCATTCTACCTTATTTGGGGTGGTTCTGTTATGGTTCCGCTCGTAGCCCTCGCAGGTTTTGTCGCAGGCGCGATTGTGTTCCTTCGTTTGATCAAAAACAGCTTTGCAGTCAGCGCGTTTGGCGCCCTGGTTGCTGCAATAGTCGTTTGGTACGCCGGTGGATTTCTGATCCCCGAAGCCGAAATAACCGAAGGTGCAATGCGGTCGATCCCAAGCCGGGATCTGGGCGGCTTTATGCTGAACATGATGTTGGGCGTGACATGTGTGTCTTTGTCATTGCCCATCGGCATTGCTTTGGCGCTAGGGCGTCAATCTTCAATGCCGTTCATCAAAATGGTTTGCGTTGTTTTCATCGAATTCGTGCGTGGCGTTCCATTGATCACATTGTTGTTCGTGGCAAGCGTGATGTTGTCATACTTCTTCCCACCAGAGGCAACAGTTGATCTGTTCCTGCGCGTGGTTATCATGATTACATTGTTCTCAGCAGCCTACATCGCCGAAGTTATCCGCGGCGGACTCGCGGCCTTACCAAAGGGCCAATACGAGGCAGGCGATTCATTGGGGCTAGATTATGCGCAATCCATGCGTTTGATCATTCTTCCACAGGCTTTGAAAATTTCAATTCCTGGTATTGTGAACGTTGCTGTTGGTTTGTTCAAAGACACGACCCTGGTTTCTGTTATCTCGATGTTCGATCTGGTCGGCATGATCCGCGGCCCGATCTTGGCGTCGACGGAATGGAATGGCGTATATTGGGAATTGTTCCTATTTGCTGCCGTCCTGTTCTTTGTCGTTTGCTATGGCATCTCTCAATACTCACAATGGCTCGAGCGTCGTCTCGCAACCGATCACCGATAAGGAGGCCTGCATAAAATGGCTAACACTTCTCAAATGACCGTAACGGACGAAGTTGCAATTTCGATCCGCAACATGAATAAATGGTATGGCGCTTTTCACGTTTTGCGTGACATCAACCTAACCGTAAACCGTGGCGAACGTATTGTTATCGCAGGCCCATCCGGGTCCGGTAAATCAACGTTGATCCGCTGCATCAACCGCTTGGAAGAACACCAGCAAGGCGACATCATTGTTGATGGAACCGAACTGACCTCTGATCTTAAAAACATTGACAAGATCCGCTCAGAAGTTGGCATGTGTTTCCAACACTTCAACCTGTTTCCGCATTTGACTATTTTGGAAAACTGCACTTTGGCTCCAATTTGGGTTCGCAAGACACCCAAAAAAGAAGCCATCGAAACTGCTATGCACTTCTTGGAAAAAGTCAAAATTCCCGAGCAGGCGGATAAATACCCAGGCCAGCTGTCAGGGGGGCAACAACAACGTGTGGCTATTGCGCGCTCCTTGTGCATGAAACCCCGTATTATGTTGTTTGACGAACCAACGTCTGCACTTGATCCCGAAATGATCAAAGAAGTGCTCGACACAATGATCGAGCTCGCAGAAGAAGGCATGACCATGCTTTGCGTCACGCATGAAATGGGCTTTGCCCGTCAGGTCGCAAACCGGGTTATCTTTATGGACCAAGGTCAGATTGTGGAACAGAACGAACCAGAAGAGTTCTTTAACAATCCAAAATCGGAACGTACGAAATTGTTCCTCAGCCAAATCTTAGGCCACTAAAATACAACAAACCCCAGTTTACGGACTGGGGTTTTCTTTTTGCACCAAATACTCTTGCCGAAGGCACGCAGCGCAGCTGCTATAAAACCAGAGCCGAGCTTGCTCGGCGCAGTTTGATAGCAACTAAATTCCTTTCATAAAACTATGCATATGAAACTGTGATTGTGCGTCTATGCGGCCAAGTTTATTGGTCAAGGGACACGCGCGCCGCGCAGCGCATCCTTTGGTCAAACAGTTTTGCCGATCGTACGTCCTGATTTCTGATGAACAGGCTACCGTATTATAGTCACCGGTTTCAAATGCGCTGACGGGACAGGCACTCAAGCAAGGTGCCGCACATGTGGCACAGGGTGAAACAGACGAAGCCATGTCGAATTCGATGGCATAGGGCAGGCTCAGAGCGCCGCGAAATGAAACAAATAGACCCGATGTATCATGTACCAGAAGCTGAATGGGGGATGCAAAAGCACGTCCGGTTCTAAGCGCCCATTGATAAAAGGGGGCAAAGGGTGGGCCACCGAACGGGAAATGCGCAGCTAGGCCATAATCCGTGGCAATCTGCGTTAAAACCCGATGCGACCACCTATCAAGCGGATCAACGGCCCCATCTGAATATTCGGCTGAAGATGAAAATATTGACCAAAACCGTGTTTCATCTGGACCGATCATGATCAGCGTCTGACATTCACGTCCTAAAATGGCATCTTCTCCCAATGGCGAGAAACCACCTAGAATACAGAGCCCATTTTCGGCCAGTGTTGCGGTTACTTCTTCTGGAATGGAAGCCACAAGGACCATCCCAATCGCGCTGGCGCGTCGTCTTGCCACTGAAGCCCGATTGTCATGTCGTCATGCCCCAAGGCAGGCTGCGCAATATAGGTACCAAACATTCGGTCCCATATCGAAAGCGCAAACCCATAGTTGCTGTCGTGCTCTTGACGGTGGATGGAATGATGAACGCGGTGCATATCTGGCGTCACCAGAACAAGCCGAACCCATGTGTCCAACCACAGGGGCAACCGTATATTGGCATGATTAAACATAGCAGTACCGTTTAACAAAACTTCAAACAGTATAACTGCAACAGCAGAAGGGCCAAGCAGATAGACCAATAGAATTTTAAGCCCCATCGAGAAAGCTATTTCGATAGGATGGAACCGAATAGCAGTGGTGACATCTATATCCCGATCCGAATGGTGCACCCTATGAAAGCGCCAAAAGAGGGGTACCTTGTGTGTAATAAGATGTTGCGCCCAAATAGCGAAATCCAGCACAAGGATTGCGAGTGCTATTTCCAGAACCGTTGGCAGCGCAACTTTGTTCAAAACCCCAACCCCAAGAGCAGTCGCATCTAAGGCCGCCCCGATTGCCAGTAGGGGAACCAAAAGCGAAAACAGCCTGAGCGTGACATTGTCCAAAATGCTAATCGCCCAATTGGTCAGCCAACGTTTGCTTTGCGATTGACGACGTGTCCGGCGTGGAAAAAACGCCTCGAGGAGTGCAAACAAAAAAAAGAGCCCAATAAATGCTGAAAGCCGTATCAAAGTTTCATTCACCATTTATAAGTTTTCCTTTCCCAAGGCCGCTGATTAGTTAAGTCGGATGAGCGATCCTGCGCCGTGTTCGGTAAACAGTTCAAGCAAACAGGCATTCGGCGCGCGCCCGTCCAAAATGACAACAGCGCGCACACCGCCTTCGAGTGCGTCCAATGCGGTTTCTGTTTTCGGGATCATCCCACCCGCGATGGTGCCATCTGCAGTCATGTTGCGAATTTGCTCTGCCTTGAGTTCTGTAAGAACGTCGCCATCGGCATTCTTCACACCGCTTACGTCCGTCAGCAGCAATAGCCTGTCGGCTTTGAGTGCCGCTGCAATTGCCCCAGCGGCCGTATCACCGTTAATATTAAAGGTTTCACCATTGCGACCTGATCCCAAAGGCGCGATGACTGGGATGATGTCGTTTTCAATCAGGGTGCGGATCACAGACGGATTGACCTCGGTCGGTGTGCCAACCAACCCAAGGTCCGGATCAGTTTGATCACAGGTGATCAAATTTGCGTCTTTGCCCGATAGCCCGACAGCTTTGCCGCCCTGTTGATTAATGGCCTGAACAATTTTTTTATTTACACTGCCCGAAAGCACCATTTCGACCACATTCATAGTGGCTTCGTCGGTGACACGTTTGCCTTTGACAAAGGTGGATTCAATTTGGAGTTTATCCAGCATAGCATTGATCATAGGGCCACCACCGTGAACAATCACGGGGTTAATGCCGACTTGTCGCATGAGAACAACATCACGGGCAAAAGTTTCCATGCCTTCATCGCTGCCCATAGCATGACCACCCAGTTTGATCACGATGATAGCATCGGTGTATCGCTGAAGGTAAGGCAAAGCTTGTGAAAGTGTGCGCGCTGTGGCGATCCAATCGCGATTCATGTCTTGTTTTTTCATCCTCATGATCCCTTGTGCATCGGGGATAGGTTCTCTTATTGTGCGCTTAAGCGCAAGGGGGACCTTACCCCCATCCTGACCTTCCCCATGGGGGGAAGGGAGCTTTTGGTTGGTCTACCCAGTTAGATGAGTGTCGCGATTGTTGCGCGTAATGTTTCTATGCCATCGCCTTTTTCGGAAGATGTTAGAATGATTTCTGGATACGCCGCTGGGTGTTTGGCCAAAGCGCCCCGGACTTGATCTAATATTTGTTCGCGCTCATGAAGTTTGACTTTGTCGGCTTTGGTCATCACAACTTGGAACGTAACCGCAGCGCTATCCAGCAATTTTAGGATTTCCTCGTCAACCTTTTTGACACCATGGCGTGTATCAATCAAAACAAAGGCACGGCGGAGCGATTGGCGACCTGAGAGATATTGTTTCAACAGTTTTTGCCATTTCTCGACGACTGGCAGCGGGGCGTTTGCATAGCCATATCCCGGCAAATCGACTAAATAGTGACTTTCGCCTGCGGTAAAGAAGTTGATTTCTTGGGTGCGGCCCGGGGTGTTTGACGCCCGAGCAAGGCCTTTGCGACCCGTTAGCGCGTTTATCAAACTGGATTTTCCGACGTTTGATCGGCCTGCAAAGCAGACTTCCATTCGATCCGCGGGAGGAAGGCCAGACATCGCAACGACGCCTTTGACAAAGTCAGTTTCGCCAGCGAACAAAAGGCGGCCTTTTTCGCGGGAAAAATCATCGGGTTCTGGAGCGAGAGAGAAAGGGATTTGCATTACAGGACCTCGAGCGTGTCGCCTCGTTTAATAGCCCCATCAGAGGTTGCTATTGCGTAGACGTTGAAATTTTGATGCCCCCAAGAATTGAGAGCTTTGAGAGTGTCGGCATCGCGGATGCCGGTTGTTGGGTTTGCCGTCGTTGCCATGCAGCGTCGTACAGGTTCTTTGACGTCAAATGTAACCGAACCAATGCGGATAGATTTACCGATCCAGTCGAATTCTTGCCATGGGTTTAGCCCATCAAGCCAGATATTTCCACGCCACCGTTTGATTGAGATATCTTGGCCTAATTTCGCACATACATCGCGATGAGAGGCCAGATTTCCAATGCTGATAGAGGGGTAGTCTGTGTCGGTCATGCCACGTGTTTGCGCTTTGACCAGACGCGCAGAGGCCGCGCGGTTGGCTGGCATCAGTGGGGTAACCCAGTCGATAAAGGCGTCACTGTCGTGATTTGGGTCAATCGTTAATGTCGGGCGATCCGGATGGGTTAGGGTGATTTTCTGCGTGTTTTCATCAAAGGCAAGGTCAATTGCCATCAAGAGGGGCGCTTTGGAGCCGATTGAGAAATTGTTGCACGGCGCCCAGTCTGACCCGTCTGCATCAGATTCAGCGTGGGTCACGGCCCAAGCGCGATCCCAAGGCAGGGTTTGATACGCAATGACCGCGATCTCTGAAAGAGAGTCGCGGCCGTGTGATTTTATCGGATGGCGCCAAATTTCAGCGACCGTGGCCATTATTTTGCGTCCGATTTGTCTTTGCGTTTGAAACTAGATGTTATGTTTCCAAACACATCGGGTTTGTACCCTTGTGTACGCATAATGATGTATTGCTGCGTAAAGGTGATTGTGTTGTTGGCAATCCAGTAAATGACCAAGCCGCTCGCAAATGTGCCAAGCATGAACATAAACACCCACGGCATCCAAGCAAAGATCATCGCTTGGGTCGGGTCTGTGGGGGCTGGGTTCAGTTTTTGCTGAAGCCACATTGAAATGCCCAAGAGAATTGGCAAAATACCAAGCGAAATGATTGAAAAGATCGATTCTGGTCCCGGCGTTGCGAAATTCAGCAATCCAAAAAGGTTCAAGATTGAAGACGGATCAGGCGCGCTTAGATCCTTGATCCAGCCAACCCAAGGTGCATGACGCAATTCCAAGGTGACAAAGATGACTTTGTACAAAGAAAAGAACACTGGAATTTGGAACAAGATTGGCAAACACCCAGCGGCTGGATTTACCTTTTCTTTTTTGTACAATTCCATGGTTTCTTTTTGCATCCGCTGGCGGTCATCACCGCACCGCTCTTTGAGCTTGGCCATTTCTGGCTGTAGCTCTTTCATTTTTGCCATTGAAACATAGGATTTATAAGCAAGCGGGAACAACAGTGCCTTGATCAGCAAGGTTAGCCCAATAATTGCCCAACCCATGTTGCCAATCAACGCATTCAACCAGTGTAGAACTGCAAACATCGGTTTCGTAATAAAGAAGAACCAACCCCAGTCGATGCTGTCCAAGAACCCAGTGACGCCGGCCTTTTCATAGGCGCGAATTGTTTCCCATTCTTTTGCACCGGCAAAGAACTGGGATTTAACGGAAACCTGCGTTCCAGCGGCCACAGTTTGTGGGGACATGACGACTTCGGCTTGGTAGATGTCTTGGTTTTCGTAATATTTCGCAGTTGCACGGAACCGTTCACCCGCAGATGGAATAAGCGTGGTCATCCAGAAGTGGTCGGTAAACCCGATCCAGCCAGAGTCTTGAACGTCGGTCCGTGTGGCCAAAGCGTTTTCACGATCATCAAAGCCATATTTACGGATCGCTTTATATTTGTCTTCGGTTAGGTTGCCATCGGTCATCGATACCAACCCTTCGTGCAAGATAAAGAAGTTCTCTAAATAAGACGGCTCGCCATGACGACGGATCAACCCATAGGGGCGCAATTCAACAGCTGATGCAGTTGTGTTGCTGACGTTTTGATCAATGGCGAACATGTAATCCTGGTCGACGGATATCGTGCGACGGAACACCAAACCAGCGCCATTATCCCAGACCAATGTAATTGGGGTGTCGATTGTTAAAGTGTCATTGCCTTCGACAGACCAAATTGTGTCTGGTGTGGGCACTTGGTCTGCGGTTGCTCCGGATACGGCTATCCAGCCATACGCTGCGTAATAGCCATCCAATTCACCGATCGGGCGCAACAATTGTACTTGATCAGATTTTGAATCCAGCTCAACGCGGTAATCTTTTAGGGACAATTGATCCAAACGACCACCAGCCAGTGAAATGGACCCTGTCAAGCGTGGCGTTTCAATTGCGATGCGCGGGGCATCTGCCACATCACTGACTTGGGTTGTCTGAGTTTGGGTCGACGCGGGCAAAGCAGCAACTGGCGCGGCATTGGTGGCCGTAATTTCAGTCGCAGGATCCGTTACGATTTGCTCGGGCGGGGGGAACAACACGAACCACACTATAATGACTACAAAGCTCAGCACTGAGGCGAGAATGAGGTTTCTATTCTGTTCGTCCATGATCGGCCCATTTCTTTTACAAACTTGGCTTGGTTCAACAGACACAAGCTCCAAACGTCAAGGGGACATAATGGTTTTTTTGCCAAAGGAACATAGGAAACCCATATATATTTTTGCAAGG
>JAHEJA010000003.1:93074-122249 GCA_024639125.1 Paracoccaceae bacterium | reverse complement strand
ACGACACCAACCACAGACACACCCGAAACATTGGAATTCATCCGTCGCCGCGCCAACCAAGCAACGCCGGTGAATGTGCTTCCTATGGGGGCTTTGACCAAAGATCGCGCAGGTCGTGAAATGACGGAAATCGGGTTCTTGATGGATGCAGGCGCCGTTGCCTTTAGTGATTGCGATCATGTCATCGAAAACACCAAAGTTTTTTCACGCGCTTTGACCTATGCCAAGTCACTAAACGCGCTTGTGATCGCCCACCCCCAAGAGCCGGGCTTGTCCCAAGGGGCCGCTGCGACCTCTGGGAAATTTGCGTCCCTGCGTGGTTTGCCAGCTGTGTCCGCGATGGCGGAACGGATGGGGCTTGATCGAGACATTGCCCTGTTAGAAATGACCGGAGCGCGCTATCACGCAGATCAGATCACCACCGCACGTGCATTGCCAGCGCTTGAGCGCGCCAAACAAAATGGATTGGACATCACCGCAGGCACATCCATCCATCACCTGACGCTGAATGAATTTGACGTCGCGGATTACCGCACCTTTTTCAAAGTCAAACCGCCCCTTAGATCAGAGGATGATCGCCTTGCTATTATCGAAGCTGTCCGCAGTGGATTGATCGATATCATTAGCTCGATGCACACCCCACAGGACGAAGAAAGCAAACGCTTGCCTTTCGAAGAAGCGGCCTCTGGCGCTGTGGGTTTGGAAACATTTTTGCCCGCGGTTTTGCGACTTTATCATTCGAATGATTTTGACCTAGCGACGGTTTTCAAAGCAATTTCACTAAATCCAGCAAAACGCCTTGGGCTTGCATCAGGTCGCCTCAGCACAGGGGCACCCGCGGATCTGGTATTATTTGATCCTGACAAGCCATTTGTCATGGATCGTAGCAAGCTAAGATCAAAGTCAAAGAACACCCCATTTGATGGCCATCGTATGCAAGGTGTTGTTCTTGCGACATACGTTTCAGGAAACTGTATCTACACACGATAACAGACTTTTTGTTACCGACTATTAAAGCTAGGCTGAAAACTCAGTTCATTTTAAGGGGTAATGCAATGAATTTCCAAACATCTGTGAAAACAGTTTTCAGTAAATATATCGATTTTTCCGGACGCGCTAGTCGGTCGGAATATTGGTGGTTCACGCTGTTCAGTGTTGCTGTCAACATCGTCACATCCTTGCTTGATGGTATGATGGGCACAACGCCGGCCTTTAATGGTCTGTTTACCATCGCAGTTTTGCTACCGTCGTTGGCGGTAACCGTTCGCCGACTGCATGACACAGATCGAAGCGCATGGTGGATTCTACTAATCCTAGTGCCAATTATTGGCTGGCTCATCCTTTTGTATTTCCAAATTCAAAAGGGAACCACAGGATCAAATCGCTTTGGCGATGATCAACTTGCTTAACTAAGGAAAATACTTTGGACACTTCTACTTTGATATTTGGTCTTGCCAACGAATGGAGTTGGGGTGTCCTTGGGTATTTACTAGGCTCGATCCCGTTTGGAATGGTCCTTGCGGCTGTTATGGGGTTGGGCAATTTACGCGATATCGGCTCCGGTAATATCGGAGCGACGAATGTTTTGCGCACAGGCAACAAACGCGCAGCATTTCTAACGTTAATTTTGGACGGGGGAAAAGGTGCTGTTGCGGTTTTGATCGCGCGTAAATTTGGCGGCGACACGGCGGCGGCGCTTGCGGCATTAACGGCCATGATTGGACATTGCTATCCTATATGGCTTGGCTTCAAAGGCGGCAAAGGTGTGGCAACGGTTTTGGGTGTTTACCTTGCGCTGGCTTTCCCAATCGGCCTTTTGGCCTGTGCCAGCTGGTTGGCTACCGCGCTTGTGCTGCGTATTTCATCGCTGTCTGCGCTGGTTGCAGTTGCCATTTCAATTCTTGGAACTGTTATTTTTGGCGTGCCACATTTTCTGTGGCTCACTATTGCATTGGCGGCTTTGGTCTATTGGCGACACCGCGCGAATATCGCGCGGCTGTTAAACGGGACCGAACCAAAAATCGGTCAAAAATCCTAAGAATTTGCCAATAATTCTGCGATGTGCATGCTGAGTTCATTGGCATGCGACATTGGCACCATATGGGCCGACCCTTTAATTGTAACCCGTTTTGCATCGGGAATGCGACGTTCCAGTTCCGCAGTTATATTGCGCATAATGGCAACGGTGTTTTCGGCTTCGACAATCAAAGTCGGGCATAGAATGGTTTCTAATTTTCCCTGTTCCGCAAGACCGGCATTATCATTCAGCAGTGACTCGTTGGTGGCGGCAACAATATTGATGCGATCTACCATGTATTTCTGCACAGGAGCAGGAATACGCGACCAATCGCTTCCGCCCCAAAGAGTGGTGAATAGCTCTGTTGCACGTGCCAAGTCACCTGACTGATACGCATGAAAGAACGGATCGTGATCCTGATCATAGATGGCGCGTGCGGTATCATCACCTGCGAATGCAACAGCAAAGAAAACAGGTTCGATCAACGTAAGCGAACGCACTCTATCAGGGTTCTCTTGCGCCAATCGCAAAGCAACCGCAGCCCCAAAGGAATGCCCGATAATATCCATTTTCTGATCCAGAAAAGTCGCCGCTGTATCAACGCAGGTTTTTTTGTAATCGGCCCGATCGTCCCAAATGTCGCTTGCACCATGACCCGGAAGATCCATCGCCACCATGTGCAAACTGTTGTTCAATGCCTTGGCAACACCCTTCCAAGCGGATGCTTGGCCAAGGGAACAATGCAGCATCAAAGCTGGCCTGTCCCCTTGGCCATAGGTGGTCCAAGACGTGGCAAAACCCGCACGGGTTTCTTTGGGCATTAAAGGGTACCTGATAGATAGGCGTCCAAATCATCTAACCGGTCTTGGCCCCAAAACCGTTGATCTGTGTCCGTTATGTAGAACGGCACGCCAAACACACCTCTTGATACGGCTTCTTCCAAATTTGCGGCATATTCTTCTGCACCGGACAAAAGCCCCGAATGTGCCAGTTTTGGGTCAAACCCTGCTTCGGAAAGGCAGGCTTCGATGACGTCGTCTTGGGCGATGTCTTTGTCATCCGCCCAAACAGACCGGAAAATGGCATGGGCCAATTTGCCTAGGTCTCCACCGCCTGCTTTTTGCGCAGCAATAAATGCATAGGATGCAGGCGCGCCATTTGTTGGCCAATGAGCTGGCGCAATATTAAACGGTAGACCGCTTTTTTTTGACTGGCGTGTCAATTCCTGAATCCGGTATTCTTGGCGCGAGATTGGACGGTCTTTTGGAGGCACGCCGCCAGTGCGTGAAAATAACCCCAAAATGTCTAACGGCTTATAGGTGAGTGTCGCGTTATGTTTTCGCGCTATGGCCTCTAACCGCGTCCCCGCGAGATAAGCATAAGGTGAAAGTGTCGAGAAAAAGTAATCTATATGAGCCATTTTGTCCCCCCTGGGTGGTCTGAAGCTTTGCCAAACAGTAATGCCGTGTTAAGCGGTGTCAACGTCACGAATCTGTCACAAAGCGCACCTTGGGGAATATGTATGCCTACTTTGACCGAACCAAAACTCATTTCTGGAAACGCGAACTTGCCTTTGGCAAAATCTATAGCCAAACGGATGTCATTGCACCGTGGACTGAACATTGGTTTAGTTGATGCCCGCGTCGAGCGCTTTAACGACCAAGAAATCTATGTTGAAGTTTACGAAAACGTGCGCGGCGAAGACATGTTTATCATTCAGCCAACGTCAAACCCTGCAAACGACAACTTGATGGAATTGCTGATTATGGCGGATGCATTGCGCCGCTCGTCCGCAAGCCGCATCACTGCTGTGATCCCGTATTTTGGCTATGCCCGTCAGGATCGCCGCGCCCGCGCACGCACACCGATCAGCGCGAAATTGGTTGCGAACATGTTGGTCGAAGCCGGTATCGAACGCGTTTTGACAATGGATCTTCATGCGGCACAAATCCAAGGCTTCTTTGATATTCCAGTGGACAACCTTTATGCGTCACCTGTTTTTGCGTTGGACATTATGAACCAATTCAAAGGCAACATGGACGATCTGATGGTTGTGTCCCCTGATGTTGGCGGCGTGGCCCGCGCCCGCGAATTAGCCAAGCGCATCAACGCACCTTTGTCGATCGTTGATAAACGTCGCGAAAAAGCCGGCGAAATTGCGGAAATGACCGTAATCGGGAATGTCGAAGGCAAGAAATGTATCATTGTAGATGATATCTGCGATACCGCGGGAACGCTGTGTAAAGCTGCGGAAATCCTGATTGAAAACGGTGCATCCGAAGTTCATTCATATATCACGCATGGTGTTCTGTCTGGCCCTGCCGTTGAACGTATCAAAAATTCGGTCATGAAATCTTTGGTAATCACAGATTCAATCGCCCCCACAGAAGCCGTGAAAGCGACATCAAACATTCGCATTGTTCCAACAGCGCCAATGTTTGCTCAAGCTATTTTGAATATCTGGAATGGAACCTCAGTGTCGTCGTTGTTCGATACAGAAACTTTGGAACCAATTTACGACGGTCAGTTTATCTAAGACCTAATCTAGGACCCAGGCATCGTCTGGGTCCCCGACTTGGCCAATAGATTGCCAAGCCATCCGCACCCGCGCGATTTTAGTATCCCCCCAAGTTCGAAACACTGCCGTAAAGCCTTGGTCGGTGATATCTTCGGCGTTGATATCCATACGAAGATTGGTATCCGAATCCAGATCCCACAGGCAAATACTGATACTTACCGATGGCGGTGAAAGATATGTTTCACTGAAATTAACCCATTGGCGACGTTCACGCGGACCTTCTCCGGTCCACATTTCGCCCCCAGTTGCAAAGTCAGAGAACAAATTTAGGACGCCTTGGTCTACACCGACCATATGGCTTCTTATTTTCTTCATACATAAACGCTTTACTTATTTGCACTAAACATTGGTTAGTAATGCGTAATATATAAAATAACTAGCCCTTACGTAAAGGGCTAGTTCCTTTTTGCCGCCGTTGTAACAGGTTTGCCTACCTCCGCGAAAATTCCGGATAGGCTTCCATACCCAGCTCGGCCATGTCCAAACCATTTATTTCGGCTTCCTCATTCACACGAATGCCCATGATGGCCTTTAGGACAAACCAAACAATGGCAGATGCAGTAATCACGAACGCACCCACCGCAAGCACACCGATGATTTGCACAGACAAAGACGCATCGCTATTGGTCAATGGCACAGCCAAGGTGCCCCAGATACCTGCAAGCAAGTGCACAGGAATTGCACCAACGACATCGTCAATCTTCATGCGATCCAACAATGGAACAGCAAAGACCACGATCATACCACCAGCAGCACCAATCAAAGTGGCTTGACCCAAAGTGGGTGTCAAAGGTTCTGCTGTAATAGCAACAAGCCCTGCCAAAGCGCCGTTCAAAACCATGGTTAAATCCGGTTTCTTATAGAGGAACTGTGTCAACAAAAGCACCACAATAGATCCCCCAGCGGCAGCCGCATTCGTATTGGCAAAGATACGACCAATATCTGCGATGTCTCCTACGGATCCCATAGCGAGCTGGGATGCACCATTAAATCCGAACCACCCCATCCAAAGAATAAACGTGCCCAAAGTCGCCAAAGTCAGGTTGGAGCCCGGAATTGGAATGACGCGCCCGTCTTTTCCATATTTACCAATACGCGGCCCAAGGATCAGGGCACCAGTCAATGCAGCCCAGCCACCAACAGAGTGTACAACGGTTGAGCCCGCAAAATCAGCAAAGCCCATAGCATCAAGGAAGCCACCGCCCCATTTCCAGCTGGCTTGAAGTGGATAAATAAACCCGGTCAAGACAATCGTGAACAACAGAAATGGCCATAGCTTGATCCGTTCAGCCAAAGTCCCCGATACAATGGATGCCGTGGTCGCGCAGAACATCAACTGAAAGAAAAAATCAGTAGAGGTCGCTGCATAGCTATAATCATCCAACTGATCTGCTGACGCACCGACAGGTTCCATAACCGCAGTTCCCCAGATACCTGACAAGACGCCATCGATACCCCAGGTACCCAGTGGATACATAAGGTTATACCCGATCAAATAATAAAAGATCGCCGCGAGCGAAAAAAGTGCCACGTTCTTGATCAATTGCATCGTGACGTTTTTGGATCGCACGAGCCCTGCTTCGAGCATGGCAAATCCTGCAGCCATCCAAAAGACAAGGAAACCACCCACCAAAAAGAGCAGCGAGTTCAAAATAAAGACAACATCAGTCGGCACCAAAGCAGGCGCGGCATCCTGAGCCAATGCAGCACTCGGTGCAATGATTGCACCAGTGACTGCTATTTTCGTTAATAAATTCATAATCTGCACCTTTCTTAGATCGCTTCAATGCCAGTTTCGCCAGTCCGCACGCGGATGGTTTGTTCAACATCCAAGACAAAAATTTTACCGTCCCCGATTTTGCCGGTCCGCGCCACGGCGGTAATGGTTTCGACGGTTTGATCAGCCATGCTGTCATCCACCACCAATTCCAATTTGACTTTCGGAACAAAGTTCACCGCGTATTCAGCCCCACGATAAATTTCCGTATGGCCTGATTGCGCACCGAACCCTTTGATTTCGGTCACCATCATTCCCTTGACGCCGAGCAAAGAAAGCGCCTCGCGGACGTCCTCAAGCTTGAAGGGTTTGATTGTTGCAATGATCAACTTCACGATTTTTCCTTTCACAACGTTTCATAGTCACTGACGCTACGAAACGCCCAACACGGGCTGAAACGAATAGGATTCGGACAGGAAAGTTTCCAAAAATCGCCAAATGCGCACATTTTTTGCGCATTTATTTAGCTTTGTCTAAAATTTAAGCATCAATATAGGAAGCAGAGCTGACATTTCCCCCTAAACATAAGTCGCAAACAAGAGTAAAAGAAACGCATATAACAAGCTCCGGGCAGGGCATATGACAGGTAAATCCAGAAAGCCACTTGTGGCAGATCGTCGTTATTCGAAACCGACGTCCAGTGCGCCAAAGCAAAAGGCAGCACCTAAAAAGACGGTGGCAAAACGTAAACCCACGACCCCGCGCAAGACATCGAAGCGCCCCAAGCGCAATTTCATAGTGCGCTTTTTCTTGTGGATTTTTGGGACAATTGCGCGCGTGCTCTGGGCTTTGGTTTGGCGTGGGGCCGTGGTCTTTGGTCTTATTCTTGCCGCGGGCATAGCTTATTTTTCGTCAACCATTCCCGAACTAAACGAATTGGTCGATGGGCGCGCGCGTGGCTCTGTGACCCTAATGGATCGCAACAATGCAGTTTTTGCATGGCGCGGCGATCAATACGGCGGGCTTGTCACGGCTGAAACCGTGTCACCCAATCTAAAAAATGCAATCATCGCAACCGAAGACAAACGCTTTTATCGTCACTTTGGCGTCAGCCCACGTGGTGTTGCCAGCGCTGTGCGCATCAACCTAAGAGAAGGGCGCGGTCCTCTTTCGGGTCATGGCGGCTCAACACTCACACAGCAAACCGCCAAACTGCTTTGTCTTGGTGTTCCGTTTGATGTCACCCAATGGAAAAACGAAGCCGCCTACGAAGCGGACTGCCGCGAGGGATCGCTTTGGCGCAAAGTCAAAGAAGCTGTCTACGCGATGGGCCTAGAGGCCAAGTTCACCAAAGATGAAATTCTAACGATTTATATCAACCGTGCCTTTCTTGGGTCCGGCGCACGTGGCTTTGAAGCCGCCTCTCAGCGATATTTTGGCAAGTCATCCGCAGATGTCACACCGGCCCAAGGTGCAATGCTGGCTGGCCTATTGGTTGCCCCAACGCGATATGCCCCGACAAGCAACCTAGCCCGATCACAAAACAGGGCCGGTGTCATTATCGGATTGATGGAAGCCCAAGGTTATATCACTGCGGCCCAAGCAAATGATGCACTTCAAAACCCAGCCGAATTGTCAGATGCCGCTGACGCGCGCGCCGGTGGATATTTTGCTGATTGGGTTATGCAGTCTGGTCCCGAATATTTCACCAAAAACACAACCGAAGACGTGATAATCAAAACAACCCTTGATCAAGACATCCAAAAAGCCGCCGAAAATGGGTTAAAGAAAATCTTTGAAACCAAAGTTTCCGAAGGCTCCAAAGCACAGGCGGCTATTGTTGTTATGTCCGCTGATGGTGCTGTGCGTGCCATGGTCGGAGGCCGCAAGACCAAAGTGTCCGGTGCCTTTAACCGCGCCACCCAAGCATTGCGTCAAACGGGGTCTGCGTTCAAACCCTTTGTTTATGCCACCGCTCTTGAGCTTGGATATTCGCCATTCGATTTGATCGATGATACGCCCTTGACGCTTGATATTCCTGGATCGGGTCCATGGACACCCAAAAACTATACGGGCAAGTTCCTAGGCACTGTGACGTTGACGGATGCATTAAAGCAATCATTAAACATTCCAGCCGTGCGTGTATCTGAACGGGTTGGTCGTGAAAACGTGCGCAAAATTGCCGCTGATTTTGGATTGACGACGGATTTGGCGCAAGGGCCTTCGATTGCGCTTGGCGCATCGGAATCGACGTTGATTGAAATGGTTGGGGCCTATGCTGGCATTTTGAATGGGGGGTCTTCTGTTACGCCATATGGTTTGGTTGAACTCAGCTTGCTTGGGGACGATACGCCTTTGATTGGGACCAATGGCGGGATTGGAGAGCGCGTCATTCAGGAAAGTGCCGCTCAGGACCTTGTGTTCATGATGGAAAAAGTTGTTTCCGAAGGATCAGGCCAACGCGCCAAGCTGACGGGCTGGCAAGTTGCGGGAAAAACCGGCACAACCCAAGCCGCGCGTGATGCATGGTTCATCGGGTTCACTGCGGATTATGTGGCAGGCGTTTGGATGGGGTATGACGATAACACCCCGCTAAAAGGAGTGACAGGGGGCGGTTTGCCCGCCGAAATTTGGCACGAAGTGATGGCCCCGATTCATGCGGGAATACCGCCTTTGCCATTGCCAATGTCGAACCCAATCCCACCGCGCGCAGCACAGCCGGATGACACACAAAGCGCCCCGAAACCGGAGCGCACAATCAATGATATTCTAAAGCAGATCTTTGGTGGAAACTGATTGCGGCCTTACTTGAGGTCCGCAATCAACATATCCAAATTACCGCCACGCTTATCCAGCATAGCACCGATTTCTGCGCGCTCGGTCAAAAGAAGGTTAATGCCTTCGATGAACATATTAAAAAACATGGGACGTCCACCTTTGTCAGACACCAAAAAAGTGACCTCAAAAGGGGATTGCCCGCTTAGGTACGCAGTTGTGGACACTTCGAAATAGCTTTTCAGGGGTTTTGACCCATTCACCTTGATTTTACCACCGATGAATGCACGAAAGCGCTTGCCATATTTCGAAGACACATAGCCTGTAAACGCATTCGTAAATGCTTGCATTTGTGCAGGTGACGCAGAACGGGCATCATTGCCCAATGCGTAGCGTGCGATCGTTGGAACATCTGCGAAATTCAAGAACAGGTTTTCGAAATCGTCCAACATACGGGTTTCAGATGACCCTGACGAAATGATCCGGTTGATTTCTGCGACAACGTTATCCACAAGCGTTTCAGCCTGGGCGTTCGACATTGCAAAACTTGGACTAGCAATCAGTAGGCCAGAGGCAAATGCCCCCCCTAAAACTGAGCGTCTATCAATATTATTCATTGCTATAAATTTCTCCGTAAGGATCAACATTACCGTCTTGCGGTGTTGCCCCTAATTTGAAGCGACGGTTTTGAAGGTAAAACATTTGCGTTTGGGAATAGCTGTCTGCGCTTCCATAGAGCACGGAATCAAACATGCCAGGGCGCTGGCCGCGCGTGGTCATAAATGACCCGACTTTTGCACCTGTGACGTATCGCTGATCCGGTAGCGTCACCAGATTTCCGATGGGATCGATCAAAGTATCGATAACTTTACCGATGGCATCCCGCTCGGTCGATGGACCAAGAAGGGGCAGTTCAACATATGGCCCTTCGGCGGCGCCCCAAACATGCAACGTTTCGCCAAAGTCCGTCTTACCACCATCAATCCCAAATTCAGCCGCAGGCGTCGCAATGCCACCCAGCCCAATCGTGGTATTCATCACAAACTTGATCGCGTTGGTCACTGCACCTTCGATGTTTCCCTGAAGGATTTGGTTAATAACATCCCCAGGAACCGTCAGGTTAGACGCGAAATTCTGAATAATTAGTTCAAAGTCATCTGGCACAGTGTCCGAATAGGCCACGGCAACCGGACGCAAGACGTTTTTATCGACAGCTTTGTTAAAATTATGCGTCTTGCGGTTAAACCCCTCATACGGATCATTCGGACCTGCAGGCGCATTTTGCCTTGTGCAGGCCGCAAGGCTCGCTACAACACAAACACTCAGTAAGAATTTTGTTAAGGGTCGTTTAAACATGGCTTGCTACTTTAAATTCCAGAACGCTTTATACACACCGAAATATATCGATGTGTCAAAATTCCAATGGGTAACCCAAGAAGGATTTGAATCTGTGACTAAACTGCGACATACCTTTGGGCATTCATAGACAATTTTAGTCATATGTGCGTACTTTATAATTAAGCAGCAAATTTAGGTTTTATAATGACGAATAATTTCAAGCAAAAAGGCGGACAAGAGCTTCGCAATGCACGCAAAGAAAGCAGATTGCTATATTGGTTCGTCGCCATTTTCAGCTTTTTCGTCAATCTGTTAATGCTGACCGGCCCTTTATATATGCTACAGGTTTATGACCGTGTATTAGGCAGCAGATCCGAAGAAACCTTGATCGCATTATCCCTGTTAGTGGCATTTTTATATGGCATGATGGGCCTGCTTGATTTTTCGCGCGGGCGGATCATGGGCCGGATCGGGGCACGATTTCAATCCCGACTGGACCGACGTGTATTTGAAGCCGTCATGCGCCGTTCTGCTGTCGCAAGCGATGAAAAATCTGCGACTGGACTGCGCGATTTAGAATCGGTGCAACGCTTAATGACGTCACCTGTGCTGATGTCAGTGTTCGATATTCCGTGGACGCCCTTCTTTATCATAGGGATCATGATCTTTCATCCTTGGCTTGGTTATTTGGCTATTACCGGCGGTGCATTATTGATCGTTATCGCACTTGCGAACCAATTTGTGACACGCACACATGTGGCCAAATCAAATTCAGCGACGTTCAAATCAGAAAGCCTTGCTGATCAAATCCGAAACGAAGCAGAAATGATCCGCGCGCTTGGTATGACCGGTGCCGCGTTCAATCGCTGGCAAGGGGCGCGAAACGACTCTTTGACGTCATTGTTAAAAAGCGCGGATCTCGCTGGTGGGTTCAATACATCCACCAAAACATTCCGATTGTTTTTACAATCTGCCATGCTTGGGCTGGGGGCCTATTTGGTGCTACAGGGTGAATTAACACCTGGCGCTATGATTGCAGGGTCAATTTTAATGGGGCGCGCTTTGGCCCCGATTGAAGCGGCGATTGGCCAATGGGCATTGGTGCAGCGCGCATTCAAAGGGTGGGACAGCCTGTCCGAATTACTTGGCGAAGTCCCCCCGGAACCAGAACGTACACCGCTTCCTAGACCCAAAGCCAAACTAGAAGCACAAGCCGTAACCGTTATCCCGCCCGGCGAACAACAAGCCGCACTGCGCGCCGTCAATTTCGTCATTCAACCGGGTCAAGCCGTTGGCGTCATTGGTCCTTCTGGTGCTGGAAAATCAACTTTGGCACGCGCAATTACCGGTGTTTGGCGTCCAGCAGGTGGCAAAATGCGGCTTGATGGCGCGTCGCTTGATAATTACGAACCAGACGTCTTGGGCCAGCATATCGGATATTTGCCGCAACGGGTTCAGCTGTTTGATGGCACAATCGCGGAAAATATTGCGCGGTTATCGCCAAAGCCTGACCCACAAAAGATTGTTGAAGCCGCGAAAAAAGCCGCGGCGCATGATATGATCCTTAAATTACCGGATGGCTATGATACCCGTGTATCCGCTGCGGGCGGGCGGCTTTCTGGTGGTCAGGTTCAGCGTATTGGTTTGGCCCGCGCGATGTATGGCGATCCTGTCATCCTTGTGTTGGACGAACCGAACTCTAACCTCGACAATGAGGGAAGCATGGCGTTGAACAAAGCTATTAAACACATGAAAAACGAACAAAAATCCGTACTAATCATGGCACACCGCCCCGCAGCAATCCAAGAATGTGATATATTGCTTGTCTTGGATGGTGGTGTGCGCATGGCCTTTGGCCCCAAAGATGAAGTGTTGAAATCCATGGTGCAAAACCACGAAGCTATTTCCAAATCTGCCACTCCAGGAGGCGTGCGATGACACCTTCGGAAAAAACAAATTTCCCCACGCGCCGTCCTTTGATGATTGGCTTGATTGCTACCTTGATCTTGGTCGGGGGCTTTGGAAGCTGGGCGTCAATGGCAAACATTTCTGGGGCAATTGTTTCCAGCGGACAAATCGAAGTCGATCAAAACCGCCAAGTGGTGCAGCACCCAGATGGCGGTGTCGTCGCTGAAATCCTTGTGGATGAAGGCGATGTTGTCGAAGCCGGTCAGGTGCTTATTCGTTTGGACCCAACCTTGGAACAGTCCGAATTATCAATCATCGAGGGCCAGCTTTTTGAACTTATGGCGCGCCGTGGCAGACTAGAAGCCGAACGTGACGACGCGCAGACTGTTACGTTTGATCCACGATTAATCAAAGCCGCACAAGAAAATTCCGAAGTTGCCGAATTGATGCAAGGCCAAGGCCGCTTGTTTGTGGCACGTCTAGAATCTTTGAATAACCAAATCGATCAGCTGAACAAGCGGCGGGGACAAATCCAAAACCAAATCGACGGCATTGATGCTCAGATGGTGGCATTGGTCAAACAGCTTGACTTGATTGGCCAAGAATTAGAAAGCCAACAAAGCCTTTTGGACAAAGGATTGGCCCAAGCCGCCCGGGTGCTTGGGTTGCAACGCACCCAAGCCCAGCTAAGCGGCCAAGTCGGGGACCTGACAGCAAAACGCGCAGAAGCCGACGGGCGCAGCACAGAAATCGCCATCCAAATCACATCGCTTCAAACCGAACGTCGCGAAGCCGCTATTACCCAACTTCGGGACCAGCAATATCGCGCGCTCGAACTAGAGGAACGCTATCGCGCCCTCACGGAACGCTTGGCCCGCATGAATATCAAAGCCCCTGTTTCAGGCATTGTATATGGCCTAACTGTTTTCGCACCACGCTCGGTCATTCGCGCAGCCGAACCAGTCCTGTTCTTAATTCCCCAAAATCGCCCCTTGGTTATTGCAGCACAGGTCATGCCTATTCACATCGATGAAATGTTTGTTGGCCAAGACGTGATACTTCGGTTTTCTGCATTGGACAGCCGGACAACGCCTGAATTGTTCGGGCGCGTAACCCAAATTTCCGCCGACGCATTCCAGAACGAAGCAACGCTATCGTCCTATTATCGTGCAGAAATCGTGCTGAATGATGGCGAAATCAGCAAGCTGCCTGCGGGAATAACCTTGATCCCTGGCATGCCTGTGGAATCGTTCATCAAAACCCAAGATCGCACACCCTTGGCCTATCTTGTGAAACCATTCACAGATTATTTCGCCAAAGCGTTCCGCGAAAGCTAATTGGGGCTTTTCGCCAGTCGCGATTGTGATTAGCCTCTGATCAACTGCTGACTAAAGGAGTCTCTGATGAGCGGACAATTCGAAACCAATCTTGCTAACCTAGGGGTCACACTTCCCGATGCGCCGGCTCCTGCCGCGAACTATGTTCCCTATGTCATCGTCGGCGATATGGTCTATGTCTCCGGTCAAATTTCGCAAAATGCCGACGGTTTGATCAAGGGAAAATTGGGCGATACCCTTCGCACAGAAGACGGGGCAGAAGCCGCAAAATGCTGTGCGATCAGCTTACTTTCCCAAGTCAAAGCCGCATGCGGTGGGGACTTGGATCGTTTGGTACGGGTTGTGAAACTAACGGGATTTGTGAATTCTACAGATAGCTATACGGAACAACCCCAAGTCATCAATGGCGCATCTAACCTGATAGGCGAAGCATTGGGCGAGGCCGGAAAACACGCACGTGCCGCTGTGTCTGCACCTGCACTGCCACTTGGCGTTGCAGTGGAAATCGAAGGCATCTTTCAAATCAAATGAAGATCCCCCTTCCCCAATCGTTCCTCGACCATGCATTGACCCATCGCGGGCTTCATGCCCGTGACAAGGGTATCATTGAAAATAGCCCCTCAGCAGTGCAAGCTGCAATTGATGCGGGCTATGGAATAGAGATTGATATTCAACGTTCCAAAGATGGCACCGCGATGGTGTTTCATGATGATCGAATGGACCGGCTGACCCACGAACGTGGATTGGTGCGCGATTTCACCCAATCTGAACTTTGTGGTATCACCCTCAAAGACAGTACCGACAAGATCGAAACCTTGGCGCAAATTTTAGCGCGCGTTAATGGTCAGGTTCCCTTGCTGATCGAAATAAAGGATCAAAGCCTTACCTTGGCCGATGTCGATGGAACATTGGAAAAAGCGGTGGCGCTCTGCCTCGAGGATTATGAGGGTGATGTCGCCGTGATGTCTTTTAATCCTGCATCCGTGGCGTTCATGGCGCAGTATGCACCAACTGTACCGCGTGGGCTAACGACCTGTGACTTTGCCCCTAACGCATGGCCAATATGTCCGCCGGATACCCTTGGTCGTTTGCAAAGCCTTGTCGATTACGATGATGTTGAAGCCAGTTTTATAAGCCATGATCATCATGATTTAAAATCCGAACATATCGTGCAATTCCAACGTCGCGGTGATCCGATTTTGACGTGGACGATTAAATCAGCGGCTCAGGAAGCGGCGGCACGACACATTGCCAATAACATTACTTTTGAAGGGTATCTTGCCCAAAGTGCTTGACCTTTTGACCGCGCGCAACATGTCCTCATTCAAGGAGGAAGCGGATGACTGAACCGACAATTCGTGTAGAGCTGCATACATCTTTGGCCTCTGTTTCTGCCCAAGATTGGGACCGATGTGCCGGGGCTCTTGGCTCTATCCCCGTGGACCCATTTACGACCTACCGCTTTTTAAAAGCTTTGGAACAAAGCGGCTCTGTCGGCAAAGATACAGGCTGGATTCCATATTACATGACGGCGCATCTGGACGATGTAGTGATCGGATGTGCACCGCTGTATTTGAAATACCACTCACAAGGCGAGTATATTTTTGATCACAGCTTTGCCCATGCCTATGAACGGGCTGGTGGTCAATATTACCCGAAACTACAAATCGCTGTACCGTTTACGCCGGCCACTGGTCCCCGTTTTCTGGCGCTTGCGGAACATCGCGACATTGCACAATCCAGCCTGACCCGCGCGGCCATGGAGTTTGCACAGAACAACAAATTGTCCTCATTGCACGTGACGTTTTGCACCAAGACCGAAGTAAATTTCGCCGAAAACTTGGGCGTTTTGCCACGGGTCACGCAGCAGTTTCATTGGGAAAACCATAACTACGCGGATTTTGATGCGTTTCTTGCGGATTTATCATCCCGTAAACGCAAAAACATTCGCAAAGAGCGCGCCAAAGCGAATGATTTTGGCGGCAATATTGTTACCCTAACCAGCGACGATATCTTGCCCGAACATTGGGATGCATTTTGGCAATTCTATCAGGACACAGGCGCACGCAAATGGGGGCAACCCTATCTAACCCGCGCTTTCTTTGACTGTGTCCAGAACACAATGCGTGACGATATTGCCTTGGTTCTGGCAATCCGTGACGGCCACTACGTTGCAGGAGCCTTAAACTTTATCGGGCAGGACGTTTTGTTTGGTCGCTACTGGGGCTGTGTCGAAGACCACCCATGTTTGCATTTTGAACTTTGCTACTATCGCGCCATTGATTTCGCGATTGCGCGTGGGTTGTCTCGTGTCGAAGCGGGCGCACAGGGCGAACACAAGCTAGCGCGTGGGTATCTACCAGTTAAAACCTATTCGCAACATTGGTTTCCGGACCCCCGCTTTCATGAAGCTGTTGCAGATTATTTGGTACAAGAAGAGCGCGCCATTTCAGAGGATATCGAAATCCTAACCAGCTATGGCCCGTTCAAAGCCAAATCCCCAACCGAATTAGAATAAGGGGGCTTGTGCCCCCTTACTTTAAACTTCTGCCAAGAGAGCTTCGCCACCGGAAATTTCACAGGTGCCTGGGGATTCTTCGGGGTGGAAGACGCGCACAACACCGTCTTCGACCAACATGGCATAGCGTTTGGACCGTGCAATCAACCCAGCCGGGGGCGCATCAAAAGCCATTCCGATTGCTTTTGTCATGGCGCTATCGGCATCTGACAACATCAAAATGCCAGCCTTGTCCGCGCCAGTTGCTTCGCCCCATGCCTTCATCACAAAAGGATCATTCACGCTGACGCAAATGATGTCGTCGACACCTTTTGCCGCAAACTGATCTTTGGTACGAATAAAGCTAGGCACATGAGCAGAATGGCACGTCGGTGTAAATGCACCGGGAACTGCGAAAATTGCGACTTTGCGGCCAGCTGTAAGCGATGCCAAAGACACGCCCTCTGGTCCATTATCACCAAGTTTAACCAAAGTTGCCTCTGGAAGTTTATCACCGACGGATATTGACATAATTTGCCTCTCTGCATTGCGTTTCCGTTGATGTTGAATATAGGGTTATTTTCAATAAGAGCTATAGAATTTGGACAAAAAATATGACGAATATAGTGGTAGTTGGTGCGGGCCAAGCGGCTGCATCGCTTGTGGCAAAGTTACGAAACTCTGGATTTGACGGGGCCATCACCGTTATCGGCAAAGAAACCGCGCTTCCTTATCAGCGTCCGCCACTGTCCAAAAAATATATGCTTGGCGACATGGAGCTTGATCGGCTTTTTCTAAGGCCAGAGGCATTTTATTCCGACAACAACATTTCAATGCGTCTTGGGGCAACTGTGACCAGCATTGATCGCACCGCAAAAACCATCAACATCGGTGACGAAACGCTAGGCTATGATCACCTTGTTTTGACAACGGGGTCTTGGCCGCGCCGCTTGCCCGCCGCTATTGGTGGCGACTTGCACGGCGTGTACGTCATGCGCGATTTGGATGACGCTGATACGATGGCGTCTGAATTTGTGGCCGGTAAAAAGCTATTGGTGATCGGTGGGGGTTACATTGGCTTAGAAGCTGCGGCAGTTGCGGCGACCAAAGGGGTTGATGTGACATTGGTGGAAATGGCGGATCGTATATTACAACGTGTTGCGGCCCCGGAAACCTCTGATTATTTTCGCGCGGCTCATAGCGCACATGGGGTAAAGATCCTAGAAGGCGTGGGTTTGACGAAATTGAACGGGGCCGATGGACGGGTAACCCAAGCTGAATTAAACAACGGCGCCACTTTGGACGTTGATTTTGTGATTGTTGGGGTCGGAATTACCCCGGCATCGGAATTGGCAGAAGCCGCCGGATTGGTGATTGAAAACGGGATCAAGGTGAATGAATTCGGTCAAACCTCTGATCCCAATATCTGGTCCGCGGGCGATTGCGCATCCTTTCCGTATCAAGGCACGCGCATCCGTTTGGAAAGTGTGGGCAATGCCATCGATCAAGCCGAAAACATTGCTCAAAATATCATGGGCGCACAAACCCCCTATGTTGCCAAGGCATGGTTCTGGTCAGACCAGTTTGACATTAAATTGCAAATTGCCGGCCTAAACATTGGCTACAATAGTGTTATCGAACGGCCAAGCGATACGGATGGATCCAAGTCGCTTTGGTATTACAAAGACGATCAATTGCTTGCGGTTGATGCAATGAACGATCCCAAGGCTTTCATGATTGGCAAACGTCTGATCGAGGCTGGAAAATCGCCAGCCAAGGAACTTATTGCCGATCCGGAAACTGACCTTAAGGCCTTGCTCAAGTCGTGAGAATTATCGCAGGCAAGTTTCGTGGACGCGCATTAACGTCCGTTGGCAAAGGCGACCTAGCCGCGCACTTGCGCCCGACAACTGATCGGGTGCGCGAAAGTTTGTTCAACGTCTTGTGCAGTGGACGGTTCGGCGATCCGATTACCGACTACAGAATTCTGGATTTATTTGCAGGGACTGGCGCCCTTGGGTTAGAAGCATTGTCGCGCGGCGCATCTCATGTCACTTTGGTGGATGATGGGCGCAAGTCAGGTGAATTGATCCGCAAAAACATCCAAATCTGCCAAGCCATCGACGACACAACCGTTTTAAAAACAGATGCGACCCGTCTGGGTCAGAATTCTGAGGCGGCATATGATCTGATTTTCATGGACCCCCCATACGGCAAGGATTTGGGACAAATCGCAATCAAAGCCGCCTTGAGCGGGGGATGGATTGCATCCGATGCGATCATTGTTTGGGAAGACAACAAACCCATGATCGCCCCTGATACATTTATCCAACTTGATAGTCGAAAATACGGCGATACTTACATCACACTGATGCAGGCCGATTTCTAAGCAAGCGGTAGGGTCAAGTAATCATGAATGATGCTTGGTAGCGTATCTATATCACTAAGCTGGTTCGACATGCGCCCCGCGTCCAAGATTGATTTGGTATTTTGTGGCAAAAATTCTAGAATGCTGCGCGACATACGCCGACGCCCAGAATATTCATTGCGCCCCAAAACAGTGTAGCCAGAAAGCATATTGTCACAGAAATACGCCTTGCCAAAAAACGAAAAACCCATTGTGTTGGACGGCTGCGGGCTAATGTAAGTCAAGGCGTAACCATCCGTTGCACCCGTCACAATTCCCCGATATTCGCGTGTTTTACGATTACTAATCTGTGAACCCGAGCTATATCCATAGATCGGATCCAAGCCTCTTAACACTCTGACATTGTTTTCGTTGGACATTCTGACCAAGGTGTTTGTTGCCTTTTCCTCATCACGGAATGCTAGGCGCCAAATGCGATGAATGCCATTTGGGATTTCGTCCTGAGACACCGAAAGGTTTCCGCCGCGGTCCATATACTCTGCACCGGACACCAAATAAGACGAGGCTGGCAAAACATGTCGTATACTGCCACCGCTTTTCAAAAGATTGATTTGAACGTCATTTAGCAATTCCAGATAGATGCGCCCATCAACGTCAAAATATTCGCAAATACGGTCCAATACATTCGGCTTAGGAAAGGAATGTCCTGACATATAGCGGTTAAATTGGACACGGTTGATATCTAGATCCCTGCACACCTGCGCAATCGATTCTCGTGTTTTGCACAAGTTTCGTAAATTCGTGCCAAAATTCAAAAGTATACTCAAAAGACCCCCTACTGAGTTACCATTTTCCCCGATGCCTACCCTTGCTTTGGAATAAGCAAAATAATACACAATTGGTATTATTCCATCGAATATGGCGTTTAGATATATCTCTTTTGTTAAGGTCCACTATCCTAACGTTTATGTTGCCTTTTTATACCCCAGACTTCGAAAATTACGCCACCTGACACAAAATCGTTCAATGCCAATTATGAACCACACGTCTTTCAGTCAGAAAAAATTGCCAAATTCTGCAAATTTAAAGCGGTTCAAGTTTTCAAATATCGCTACTTTATGGTGGTGATTCACAAAAACGTAAAACTGAACTTACAAATTTATAATACCAAAACCTAACCATTTCTGCAAAATGGTACGCATGAGCTACATGAATGGAGCGACGCATGCCGAACTGGGACGATCTTAAATGCTTGATGCATTTATCAAAAGGCAAGACGATGACCAATGCAGCCATTGCTCTTCGCACGAACGTGTCAACCGTTTCGCGTCGCCTTGAGCGACTGAACTCGGAATTGGCATCACCTGTCTTACTCAAGCAAGGTAACGGTTGGGATTTGACCGCCTACGGTCGGCGGCTCGCGGATGCGGCATTAGACTTTCAATTGCAAATGGACCAGCTCGAAGCAGAAACATTAGAGGCTGCTTCCGGTAAAATGGTCGCGCGAAGCGTCATGCTAAGCGCCCCAGACGTGTTAATATCCCGATACCTTAGCCGATATGTCCATGAATTTTCGCATAACTACCCCGGAATTGAACTTAGTATTTTATCCGAAACCCATTCTGGCAGCGTAGCTGATGGTACGATTGATGTTTCCCTGATGGTTGAACGTCCAACCAAGGGGCGCATGGTCTGTCGCAAGGCAGGAACAATTCAAACTGGCCTTTTTGCGAAGCAAGGAACCAAACCAACGAAATGGATTGGTCTAGACAGAAGCCAAGACCACCTGCCCGAGATGAAGGCTGCATTCGCATTTTTTGGCTGTGAACCAGAGTTGCGCATGTCAACGATGGCTGGCATTCAAAGGACAGTTGAAACCACTGATTGGGCTGGAATAGGGACACGCATTTTATACCCCGAAACAGAGAAATTCACGATCCTAGGAGGAGAATCCGCCTTGCATGATCGGGAAATTTGGCTCGGCTTTCATGAAACACGACGTCACGACAAAGCCATCCGCGAAGTTTGCGAATGGATTGTCCACATATTCAAAACAGAAGAACGCGCGTCGGCTAAACCAGACCTGAAAACGGAACCGGTGGTCAATTTATTTGATCAGGATGCATAAGTTGGATGAAACAACCCTGAAGGGGAGAGCGTAAAGATATCTGCGCCATCCGCCGTGACCCCGATTGAATGTTCAAACTGAGCAGAGAGCGATTTGTCACGGGTCACAGCCGTCCAGTCATCTGCCAGCACCTTGGTTTCAGGACGCCCTAAATTCACCATAGGCTCAATCGTAAAGAACATGCCTTCTTCTAAAACTGGCCCGCTGCCTGCTTTGCCATAATGAAGCACATTCGGCGGTGCGTGGAAAACCTGGCCCAAGCCATGCCCGCAGAAATCACGAACAACAGACATGCGTTGCGCTTCGACATAGGATTGGATCGCATGCCCAATATCGCCAAAGGTATTTCCGGGTTTGACAGCTTCGATTCCTTTGAACAAAGCGTCATGGGTGACTTGGATCAAGCGTTCGGTTTTGCGCGACAATTTTCCGGCAACGTACATACGGGATGTATCGCCGAACCAACCATCAACGATGACAGTCACATCAATGTTCAAAATGTCACCGTCTTTTAATGTTTTTTCCCCAGGTATACCGTGACAAACCACATGGTTCACACTGATACAGCTCGCGTGCTGATAGCCCCGATACCCAATCGTCGCAGACGTCGACCCATAGTCGGTCACCTTGTCTTCGATGATTTTATCCAATGCGGCCGTGCTTACTCCGGGGACAACATGTTCAGCGATATCATCCAAGATACGTGCTGCAACTTGCCCAGCTTTGTGCATCCCTGCGAAATCCGCATCTTGATAAATGCGTATTCCATCCTTGGTTTTTTGTTCTTTTTTATCGCCGAGCACGTCGAACTCCTTTGACTTTCGCCCTATGTAACGCGCAACAGGCGAAAGTTCCAGTACCCACTAAAATTTGATGGGGATCGGATTGCCAAGTGTGATTGACTGCGGAGATATATTGCTTTGATAGGCATAAATTTCGACACCTTGTGCGCGGGCCTGATCGAATGCGGACGCATATGCCGGATCAATATCGCGCGCCACATCTACGTGACTGCAATCCGTGCGGTTCACCACAAACAACAGCCCAGCGCGGTGGCCTTGGGCGACCATTGCAGCCAAGTCATGCAAATGCTTGGTTCCACGCGCGGTCACACTGTCTGGAAATTCGGCAAGGCCAGTCTCACGACACAGGCTTACTGATTTCACCTCAAGATAAAGCGCACCTTCTGTTGGATCCTGCAATAAAAAATCCACTCGGCTTTTGTCGCCATATTTCACCTCTGGCGATATATCCGCATAGCCCATAAATGGAGCAAGCTGCCGCGTGACAAGGGCATCTTTGACAATGCGATTGGCAATAGATGTGTCCACAACGCAAAAGTGACCATTTTCATAGTCATTCAGTTTCCATGAATATTTCAGCTTTTTGTTGGGGTCATCATTCGGTTCAACCCAAACCTTGGTTTTTGGCTCTGCCATACCCATCATTGATCCAGGGTTGGCGCAATGCGCCGTCACCACAGCGCCCGTGTCCAGTTCGATATCCGCAAGGAACCGTTTGTAGCGTTTTATCAACCGCGCCGGAATAAGTGGGGTTTGAAAGTCCATGCGCACGACCTATACCATGAATAGTAAAAATGGAAGGAACGTGAATGACACATCCAACAGCGGCCATGCTTGTCATCGGCGACGAAATTCTATCGGGGCGCACGCGCGATGCGAATATGCACTACCTTGCACAACAGCTAACAGATCATGGTATTTCCTTAAAAGAAGTGCGTGTTGTGTCCGACGACAAGGCAGCCATAATCGCAGCAGTCAAAACATTGTCATCACATTATGAAACAGTCTTTACCTCAGGGGGCATCGGCCCAACCCATGACGATATCACGGCGGATTGCGTCGCCGAAGCCTTTGGTCGCCACATTGATGTGCGCGCAGATGCGGCGGACTTGCTTGGATCGTACTATGCGCGCGAAGGCAAAGACTTTAATGATGCACGCAAACGTATGGCCCGCATTCCCGATGGTGCAGTTCTAATCGACAATCCCGTGTCGATTGCACCGGGTTTCACAGTTGAGAATGTCCACGTGATGGCAGGCGTGCCGTCAGTGTTCCAAGCCATGGTTGCAAGTGTGCTGCCCCAATTGACAGGCGGGGCACCTGTGCAAAGTGAAACGCTACGACTGATGCGCGGCGAAGGGGATGTTGCAGCCCCGCTTGGTGACATCGCGCTGCGCTATCCCGATTTGTCCATTGGCTCTTACCCCTTTCAAAAGGATGGGGTTTATGGCACCAATATCGTTGTGCGCGGCACCGATCCCGATCTTATCGCCGCTGCCATAAAAGATTTGCAAAGTTTGGTTTGAAAATGACATTTGCCGCCACCCGTTATTACCAAGTTACCGAAGCGACTTGGCCCCCTGCTGCAGCGATGACGGCAAATGGTTGGACATTGCGAAATGGGGATGACGGAGGAAAACGTGTCAGTGCCGCCACCTTAGAAGATGCCTCGGCAATCGATACAATTGACCACGCGGAGCGCGACATGCGTGCAATGGGGCAAACCCCTTTGTTTATGATCCGCCAAGGCGACGACGCGTTGGACAAAGCCTTGGACAAACGTGGATACGACATTATTGATCCTGTAAACATTTACTCGGCCCCAGTAGAAAAGCTAGCAACCGAACGCCCCCCTCGGGTCAGCATGTTTAGCATTTGGGAACCTTTGCGGATACAACATGATATTTGGGCGGCGGCTGGGATCGGTCCTGGGCGACTACGCGTCATGGATCGCTGCAATCCGCCCAAAACAAGCATCGCCAGCCGATGGGAAGACCATCCAGCAGGCACCGCGTTTGTTGCGATTGATAATGATATCGCAATGCTGCACGCGCTAGAAATATTACCACATCAACGTAAAAAAGGTGTCGCAACCTGGCTTATGCGCCATGCGGCATTCTGGGCCCAAGACAACGGTGCAAAACACCTATCCGTGATCTGTGTGCAACGCAACGAAGGCGCGAATGCCCTTTACACTTCCCTCGGCATGGAACTTGTGGGACAGTACCATTACCGCATCGGAAAGGCGTGATATGACACAATACAACAAAGCAACCGCGCTTGACCTTCCTCCGGTTGATCCACTTCCCGAGAAAACACAGAAATATTTCGATGTTTGCCAAGACAAGCTTGGAATGGTGCCAAATGTATTGGTCGCACATGCCTTTGATATTGAGAAACTAAACGCCTTTGCCGGACTATATAATTCCCTCATGCTTGCCGATAGCGGGCTTACAAAATTAGAACGAGAAATGATCGCTGTTGTCGTTTCTTCGATTAATAAATGTTTTTACTGCCTCACTGCCCACGGAGCCGCCGTTCGTGAATTATCTGGCGATCCGATTCTGGGTGAAATGATGGTAATGAATTTCCGCTCAGCCCCCCTAAGCGCGCGTCATCGCGCTATGCTGGAGTTTGCCGAGAAAGTTACCAAAGCCAGTGCCGAAATTGAAGAAGCTGATCGCGCCGCATTGCGCGCTGTTGGATTTTCAGACCGTGACATCTGGGACATTGCAAATGTGGCTGCCTTTTTCAACATGACCAACCGCGTCGCGAGTGCGACGGATATGCGGCCCAACGATGAATATCACGCACAATTTAGGTAAATTTTTTTTCACATGCATGTTTGGATTTGCAACTGCGTCTTTTGCGCAGGATGCTTTGCCTTTGCCGGCTGGCGCATCAGAAACCTTTAATTCAATTGAGAACAACACAGATACCAAGATCGCGATCGACGTGTGGAATGGGCGCAATGTCCCGATTGTGGCCTTAACCGGTGAACGCCGCACACGGGTTTGGAAATCCGAAGGTGCGGGGCTTACGCTTGCACAAATGAGCGAACCGATCCTGTCATATTTCTTGGATCAAGGGTTTGATCTAAGGCTGGATTGTGATGCGCCACGCTGTGGTGGCTTTGATTTTCGATATAACGTTCTGGTTGTGGATGCCCCGGCTTTGTTTGTCGATTTGCGAAACTTCCGGTTTCTGAGCTTTAGCAAAGGCCCGAACCAGACTCCGGAAATGGCGTTCAATATTCTTGTGACCAAGGCGTTTGGCACAAGCTATGTTCAGCTTGTTCAAGCGACGCAAAACGGCACAACACCGATACAAACCACGACGACGGCATCGACCACGAAACCAGCTAAGCTATCCTATGCACCATCTGGCAATATTTCCGCTGGTTTGGCGGCCACTGGGCGGGCGATTTTATCGGATCTTGAATATGCGTCTGGGTCATCAAAGCTTGCCCAAGATAGATATGCGTCGCTTGCCGAGATTGCCGAATATCTGACCCAGAACACAGACAAAGACATCGTGTTGGTCGGGCATTCCGATAATATTGGCGGACTTGCGATCAATATGTCCTTGGCCAAAAAGCGGGCGCAATCTGTGGTGGACTTACTGGTGTCGAATTATGGCGTTAAATCGTCCCGCATTTCAGCCGAAGGCGCGGGCTATTTAAGCCCCCTCACAACCAACGACACAAAACAAGGACGCGATACAAACCGCCGCGTCGAAGTAATCATTGCCCCACCCAAAAAATAGATGTGTAGCTATTCCGCCTTACCAGTGGTCCGGACCCTTGGTTGCGAAAGACTGTGCTAGGAAATCAATAAAGACACGGACTTTGGGTTGCGTAAACCGACCGGGTGGGTAGACCACATAAATCCCTTGCTTATCTTTGGGAAGATCAGGCAACACATCTTGGACAAGCCCAGAGTCCAGCGCTTCGTGATACAAAAAGCTGGGCAATTGCGCGATACCAAGGCCAGCAACAGTTGCATGAAGCAAAGATTGCCCGTCATTGATGCTGAGACAGCCAGCTGTGCGAATTTGACGTTTTTCGCCGCTATGCGATGTGACTTTCCACACACCCGAAGTGGACTGTGTCGAATAATGCAACAGCTTGTGATCATTCAAATCATCAAGCCGCTTTGGTCGACCATATTTCGCGATGTAATCCGGGCTTGCCACAAGCCGGAATGTGGTTTCTGCGATCTTTCTTGCACGTAGAGAGCTGTCTTCTAATTCTCCCACACGGATAGCCGCGTCGAAACCTTCGGAAATTAGTTCAACATACCGATTGTTCAGTTCCATATTGACCGAGACACCAGGGAATTTCGACAGGAATTTCCCTAGGATCGGCGACAAATGGTTCACGCCAAAATCAGTCGCCACAGACACACGCAATTGCCCTGACGGGGCTATTTGCATGGATGTGACCAAAGCGTCCGCTTCACCAGCGTCATTCAAAACGCGACGCGCACGGTCATAATAGGCAAGGCCGATTTCAGTCGGGCTAACCCGACGTGTCGTCCGGTTTAGCAGACGCGCCCCTAGGCGTGCTTCGAGACTCGAAATGTGTTTAGAGACCGCGGATTTTGAAATCCCCAGCTTTTTCGCGGCATCTGTGAACCCACCTTGATCCACGACAGTCGCGAATGCCTCCATTTCCGTTAAACGATCCATAAAGCAAACCTCACTACTATGTGTGATGGTTATGCTTTTGGATTACGGCAAGACTGCGGCGGGGCTCGGACAATACTGGGGTAATTACAGGACTGTTTCTAGACCAGCATCAAAGCGTCAACGCCAATCGCGTGCCTTGGTCAATGGCACGTTTTGCATCTAATTCGCCTGCAACATCCGCACCACCAATCACATGTGGCGTCTTTCCACACGCGATCAATGCATCCGCAAGACTGCGTTCTGACACTTGGCCAACGCATAACACAATGGTATCGGCGGCAATTTCTTGGGGCGTTTCACGTGCCTCGCCCATGGAAATCATTACACCTGTTGGCGTGATGCGTTCGTAGTTCACGCCACCCATCATTTTGACGTTCTTCATCTTAAGCGCGGCCCGATGAATCCAACCCGTGGTTTTCCCCAAACGCCGGCCCAGGCTTTCTGGTTTGCGTTGTAGCATCGTCACATTGCGCACAGGTTTTGCAGGCATTGGCCCCTCTTTGGCCAATCCACCGCGTGTGATTTCGGGATCGCTTACACCCCATTCTTTCATCCAAGCCGGCAAATCCGCGGTCAAGCTATGCCCTTCGTGCGTTAGGAATTCGGACACATCAAAACCGATGCCGCCTGCACCTAAAACAACCACATTCTCACCTGCAGGTTTCGCCCCATTCAAAAGATCAATGTAGCTTAGGACATGAGGGTGATCTTGGCCTTCGATTTGGGGATCACGCGGCGTGACACCTGTGGCGATGATATGTTCGTCAAAATCGCTTAGGTCTTTGACTGTGATGGATTTTCCCAATTTCACGTCAACGCCCGTGACGTCAAGCATTGTGGCGAACCAATCCACAAGACCAATAAATTCTTCTTTGCCAGGAACCTGCTTTGCCAAATTCAGTTGACCACCAACCGTGCTTGCGCGATCAAACAGTGTCACTGAATGGCCTGCTTGTGCTGCTGTCATAGCTGCACTCATGCCCGCCGGTCCTGCACCCACAACAGCAACGCGTTTGGGCGATTGCGTCTGTGTGATCACCATTTCGGTTTCGTACCCAGAGCGTGGGTTCACCAGACATGAACTAATCTTGCCTGCGAATGTGTGGTCTAAACAGGCTTGGTTACAGGCAATACAAGGCGCAATTTCAGCCGCCCGCCCCTGCGCCGCTTTTTGGACAAACAAAGGATCAGCCAAGAAGGGTCGCGCCAAGCTAACCATATCAGCGCAGCCATCGGCCAACACCTGTTCCCCAACATCCGGTGTATTGATGCGGTTTGAGGTGATGACAGGAATCGACACTTTGCCCATCAGCTTTTTGGTCACCCAAGAAAAGGCCGCGCGCGGGACCGATGTTGCAATCGTTGGAATGCGCGCTTCGTGCCAACCAATCCCAGTGTTGATAATGGTTGCACCGGCTTTTTCGATTTCTTGCGCCAATTGCACGACTTCTTCGTGCGTCGATCCATTTGGAATTAGATCAATCATCGACAGGCGGAAAATCACAATGAACGCGTCACCAACCGCAACGCGAACACGGCGCACGACCTCGATCGCTAGGCGCATACGGTTTTCATAGCTTCCGCCCCAACGATCGGTGCGTTTGTTCGTATGTGTGACCAAGAATTGGTTCAGAAAATATCCTTCGGACCCCATAATTTCGACACCATCATATCCAGCGGATTTGGCGCGTGCTGCAGTGGTGACAATGTCCTGAATTTGTTTTTCAATGCCAGCTTCGTCCAATTCGGTCGGAGCAAACGGCGAAATGGGTGACTTGATCGGGCTTGGCGCAACACAATCAGGACCATAGGCATAGCGCCCTGCATGCAGGATTTGCATTGCAATTTTACCACCCGCTTCATGGACTCGATCCGTCACCACACGATGGTTATCAATATCTTGGTCGGAATATAGGCCTGCTGCACCGGGGAACACGCCACCCTCTTTGTTCGGAGCGATCCCGCCCGTCACAATAAGCCCAACGTCACCCCTGGCCCGTTCTGCATAGAATTCGGCCACACGGTTCCAATCTTTGGTTTCTTCCAGATTGGTGTGCATCGACCCCATCAGCACACGATTTTTAAGCGTGGTGAACCCAAGGTCCAAAGGAGCCAATAGATGTGGATAGGGCGTAGACATCAAAATACCTCGTGATTGTTTAGAGATAGTTTGATCAATTGCAGGGGATTGTCACCACCTACGCGGCGTCAAGTGTTTAGCTATTTTCACTTACGTAACGACGAAAGGCGCGCTTTAACAAATCCAGCTCTGCACGCATCAATGACATTTCCGCACGCACATCATGTGCCAACACATCCCCCGCCAAAATCGAAAAGCTCGTCAATGTCGTGTCTGCTCCACGTTCCTGAACCGCAAAGCTATGCACACCTGCTGCAATTGCAACCGACGGGATAGGAACAGAAACTTCCCACAGGTTGGTGTCAACTTCTTCAATTGAGACACCGGAAACTTCGCTGCCTTGATAAAAAACTACGATATCAGGCTGATCAACAGAGGCAACTTCGGCTTGCCAAATCCCGTTTTCAAACGCTGCTTCGCGAATATCATGAATTGCCATTGCCTACCTCTAAAATTCACCGCGTGGACGACGATACACACTTAGGTCGCGCACGTTTATATAGTTAATCGCCGGATCTTCGAAAATAAGATCAAGCCAAACACGCTCCAGCCGCTTTTCATTTAATTTGAGATATCCCAAATCAAATTCCAAAGAGACATTTTCCTGTTCCGTTGGAATACGGTTCAATAACTGCTCTACGTTTGGCCCATGTTTAATATTCAAACGCGCAAAGACAGCCATATTGTTTTCAGCATCCATCACCATATCCATCTGAAAAATGTGGCGGATGCTTAATCCATTCATTGCGTCTTGGGGAAATTGTAGAGCCAGCGACAAAAAAGAACCATCGAACTGAAACACTTCGACGGATATCCCAAAGGGGGATAAGTCGGTCGTACGTTCATTGCGAAGCTGACGAACGATAACTGATGAATTGGG
>JAHEJA010000003.1:64894-92974 GCA_024639125.1 Paracoccaceae bacterium | reverse complement strand
ATTATGGTCGCGCAGGCGGTCTTGGAACTGGACCGAACTCTGAACTGGCCTCGGATGTTTCAATGATCGCATTTTCGGCAAGCGAGACGGACTTTAGCAATCTGGTCAATTGGCGTGTTGCTTGGGCATCTGACATTTTTGCGTTTTCCGGAATGAACAAGCTGGCCATCATTAGATATTCATCCCGCGCCTCAAATGCGCGCCAGAAACCGTGATTTCCTGATATGCCATCGCGCTGTAATTTCGCAACCATAAGACCGTCAACGACAGAAACCTTGGTTGCGCCATGCCCAGAAATCAAAGCGCGCTGGGCATCTGGGGACACCACCCCATCAGACGGGCGAGATGTCGCAATCGTAAGCGCAATTGTTCCTAAATCAGACGAACCAATCGGAGGACACCCAGAAAAGACAATCAACGACCGAACGCTGTCATGTTTTTCCAATTGAGGGCGGGAACAATATCCGCTGGGGATTGGCACAGTGTGCCCGTCACGCATGACAACCACGTCCTGATTATCATCCATACCATAAAAAAGGGTCGGCAATGGAATGCTGCTGCACCCGCTTAGAACCAAAGCACACATACACACAAAATTGCGCAAACCGAAATATGGCCGAACCAATTGATACACTCAGCGTTCCCCTAAACTTTTGACAGGGATACCCAAGCAAAAGACATCTGACAATAGCGTGATGCGCATTGTCGGTATTTGCGACATTTTTATAGCCTGAAATGCGGGCAAGCCCCACAAGTGACCCCAAAATAGATGATTTCCCCGTTGATCCAGAATTGCATTTCTGTTCAAGCCTGCTTATTTGGTATGAAACGCTAAGACCAGAGGGACAGCAATGAACTGGATCACCAATTACGTTCGACCAAGGATCAATTCGATCTTTTCACGCCGTGAAGTTCCTGAAAACCTTTGGACCAAATGCGACGAATGCGGAACAATGTTGTTTCACCGCGAGCTGGCGGAAAACCTAAACGTTTGCACACATTGCGATCATCACATGGGCATCACACCGCGCGCTCGGTTCGAAGCCTTGTTTGATGGCGGTATTTTTGTGGACGTGAAAGTTCCTGCGCCGATTGCAGATCCGCTACATTTCAAAGACCAAAAGAAATATCCAGACCGCATGAAGGCCGCGCAAAAGAAAACCGGCGAAAAAGAAGCCATGCTTGTCGCCGAAGGTGAAATCGGACGCACGCCGGTTATCTGTGCGGCCCAAGATTTCTCTTTCATGGGTGGGTCAATGGGCATGTATGTGGGCAATGCTATCATTGCCGCTGCGCAACGTGCTGTCGATCTTAAGCGGCCTTTGATCCTTTTTTCTGCCGCTGGTGGCGCGCGTATGCAAGAAGGCATCCTAAGCTTGATGCAAATGCCACGCACCACGGTCGCCATTCAAATGCTAAAAGAGGCAAATCTGCCGTATATTGTCGTCCTAACGCACCCAACAACCGGTGGCGTGACTGCGTCTTATGCGATGCTTGGGGATGTCCAAATCGCCGAACCAAACGCATTGATTTGCTTCGCTGGTCCGCGCGTCATCGAACAAACCATCCGGGAAAAGTTGCCCGAAGGGTTTCAGCGTGCTGAATATCTATTGGATCACGGGATGCTAGATCGCGTGACATCACGGACAAAAATGCGCGAAGAGCTGATTGGCATTGTGCGCATGTTGATGGGGCTGCCCCCTGCGATCACCGGCGAACTTCCTAAACCCGATGACATGCCCGCGATAGAAAAACCAAAAAATACCCCTTCTAAATAAGGCGCCCTTACATGACCGAGCAGTCGTCTGACGTCATTCTTCAACGAATGATGGCCCTGCATCCCAAGGTGATTGACCTAACGCTTGACCGCGTATGGCGACTGCTTGCGGCGTTAAATAATCCGCAAAACGATTTGCCGCCGGTTGTTCATATTGCCGGCACAAATGGCAAGGGCTCGACCCAAGCCATGATCCGGGCAGGCTTGGAAGCGGCAGGTAAATCGGTTCATGCCTATACTTCGCCCCATCTTGCTAGGTTTCACGAACGTATTCGTCTTGCTGGAACCCTTATCACCGAAGACTATCTAACCGCGGTCTTGGATGAGTGTTACGGCGCCAACAATGGCGAAAACATCACCTATTTTGAAATCACGACTGTCGCGGGGCTATTGGCGATGGCGCGCACACCAGCAGATTTTACCTTGCTCGAAGTCGGCCTAGGCGGGCGTTTGGACGCGACAAACGTGATTGAAACACCTGCTGTTTCGGTCATCACCCCAATTTCGATAGATCATGAACAATTCCTCGGCAACACATTGGCCAAAATTGCGTCCGAAAAAGCAGGGATCATCAAACGCGGTGTCCCCGTCGTGGTTGGACCACAGCCAGAGGATGCAATGGACGTGATCGAAGCCACGGCCGCCCGACTTGGCGCGCCTATTTTGGCATATGGTCAACACTGGCATGTTAGCGTCGAACGGGACCGTTTGATTTATCAAGATGAAACTGGATTGCTCGATCTGCCTTTGCCCAATCTTCCTGGTGCGCACCAATACGAAAACGCGGGCGCAGCGATTGCGACTTTGCGCTATCTTGGGCAGTCTGCCGAAGCCTGCGAAGCGGCCGTAACATCGGCTTATTGGCCGGCGCGCATGCAGCGCTTGTCGACTGGCAAGCTCTTTGATCGCGCACCAAATTCCGAACTTTGGTTGGATGGCGGACATAATGCTGCCGCAGGCGTTGCCATAGGGGCGCATTTGAAAACGCTTGCCAAGCGCGATACCTATCTGATTTGCGGAATGTTGAACACCAAAGATATTTCCGGATATCTATCCCCGATCGCACCAAGTGTGCAGGCACTTTATGCTGTATCGATACCTGGCGAAGCCAATACATTACCCGCGCACACTACGGCAGAGGCCGCGCAAAAGGTCGGAATGACAGCTCATATTGCCGACAGCGTACATCATGCGCTGGATATGATTGCAGCCCAAAATCCGAATGCGCGTGTATTGATTTGTGGGTCTTTATATTTGGCAGGTGCCGTTTTACGCGAAAATGACTAACTAAAGTTTAATCATTCACCCCAAACGAATCGGTTTCTATTGACTGATTCGCACCGATTCGTCTATATCTAGTGATGTCGGGACGTATTCACATATATTTGGCGAATACTGGCATAGGGTAAGCGGAACTACAGGCTGCTGGGGAAAATCTGTTAAATGACCTATCGGTCATTTTTCATCATGGACCTCAAATAAAAAAATCCGCTGCCCTAATTTACTAATTTAAGGGGGGCAGATGCTTCGTATTCTTGTTATTTCAGCATCATTTTTAATCGTTACCATTGGTCTTTTGATGATCCAACCCGGTCCAAGAAGCGATCGTTTTGTCGATCAGGACCTAGCGGACACAGTCACACGCAGCGAAAGCAACCTATTGGACGTTAGCTTGCCGGCAGCCGCACCAAGCGAGATCACAATTGCCAAAGTGGAGCCAGAAGTAACAGCGCCCATTCTCGTACCCCAAACCCAACCAGTCCTCGCTATGACTGCGCCAGCTCCAACTGGTATTGTTATCGAGGGTTTAGAAGATTTATTAAAAGTCGCGCTAGAACGCAAAATGTCGGGTGATGAAATTGATCAATGGCTTGAACAAGCCGCAAGCAGTGGTGCGCTAGATATTCCGCCTTATATGCGCCGCGCGGATGGAACATTGGACACACCTATGATCCTGTCCACTTTGGTTGAAACATCGGCTGAAATGCGTATTACACCGAAAACGGGCAAACCCTATATCGTCAAATCTGGCGATAGCCTTGCATCAATCGCGTTTGAAAACTATGGCAATACAGCCAAAGTCGAAGACATATTCTGGGCCAATCGTGATCGTTTGGCGAGTCCTGATAAAATTTCAGTTGGTCAAACGCTTTATCTTCCTGCGCTTTAGACCTGCCCCCACTCGGCAGATTGCATTTCCATTATGCGGCTCGCGGTGCGTTCGAATTCGAATGACCCCTCTCCTTCGAGATAGAGCATACCAGGGCGGGCTGCCGCGGAACAAATAAGCCGCACTTTGCCTTCGTATAGGGTATCAATCAGCGTCACAAATCGCTTGGCTTCGTTGAAATTTCCACGCCCCAATTGTGGAATATTTTCAATGACCAATAATCGCAGTGTTTCCGCCAAAGCAAGATAATCCGCAGGCCCCAATGCCTGACCACAGAGATCAAAAAAACCAACCCGCGCCATACCATTGTGAAACTTGGATAAATGCAATTTGCGCCCTTTGACAGTGATGTCGAACGGTTGGCTTTGTCCTTGGGTCAAGTCGGCCCAAATGGTATCTATCTGTGCATTTGCCTCGGCCCCGAGGGGATGAAAATAAACCTGGGCACCGCTTAGCCGATCCTGTCGATAATCCGTTGGGCTGACCATTTCATGAATGACCAGCTTATCCTTGATCAGCTGAATGAACGGTAAAAAATGCTGTCTGTTTAATCCGTTTTTATATAGATCATCCGGCACTCTGTTTGACGTTGTCACAACAACAACACCCGCTTCGAACAACAGCTCGAACAAACGTGCAACGATCATCGCGTCAGTGATATCTTTGATTTGCATTTCATCAAAAGCCAGCAACCGAACATCTGCTGCAACTTGTTTTGCAAGGGGTCTAATCGCATCTTCTTCGCCGCGTTGACGTGCGGCGTGTAACGCTGATTGAATGTCTTGCATAAACCCGTGGAAATGAACGCGTTTGGCCGGCACATCCAAGGCATCAACGAACATGTCCATTAACATGGATTTCCCGCGCCCCACGCCCCCCCAAAGATACAGCCCTTTGGGGGCTTCTGGCTTTTTGCGGAACAATCCTTTTTTGACAGGCGTGGCCAAAGCAAGGCGAATACGCTCTAGCTCTGGCAAGACAGCCGCTTGCGCCGCATCGTGAGTAAGCTCACCTGATGCAACTTTGGAATTATAAAGCTCAACTATGGTCATTATGCTGCTCCGTTACACCCACGTTCCTAGCGAGTGACGCGCCTGAAAACAATTGACCATGCGCACAAAGTCAATAATGTGAGCGCAACTTTGTAGGAACGCGCCATGTCTCTTTCTAAGACGTCTATTTTTACCCCAGTTTTAATTGTCGGATGTTTGGTCATACTGATCAGCTTTGCCGTCCGTGCGTCTTTTGGAGTGTTCCAAATTCCCATTGCAGCTGAATTTGGCTGGCTTCGGGCGGAATTTTCCCTAGCGATTGCAATTCAAAACCTTGCTTGGGGGATTGGGCAGCCGATCTTTGGTGCGATTGCCGAAAAGATCGGGGACCGCAAAGCAATCATTATGGGCGCTGTTACCTATGCGGCAGGGTTGGTTTTATCTTCTTTTGCAGTGACGCCCGAAGCGCATCAAATGTACGAAGTATTGGTTGGCTTTGGTGTGGCTGGAACTGGGTTTGGTGTGATCCTAGCCGTCGTAGGGCGTGCAAGCAGTGATGAAAACCGGTCTATGTCTTTGGCGATTGCGACCGCCGCTGGCAGTGCTGGACAAGTCTTTGGTGCGCCTGCTGCGGAATGGTTGCTATCGTTCATGCCTTGGCAAAATGTGTTCTTAGTGTTTGCTGCTCTGATCCTTGGTAGCCTGTTGATGTTGCCGTTTATGCGCGCACCGGCTCAAGCCAATAAAGCAGACCTAGAAGAAAGCATGGGGCAAATCCTAAAGAAGGCGTTCCAAGATCCTAGTTATGCGATGATCTTTTTGGGCTTCTTTAGTTGTGGGTATCAATTGGCTTTTGTCACAGCGCATTTCCCTGCTTTTGTGACCGAAATGTGTGGACCAATTCTCCCCGGAGGGGCGCTGCATTCGATTGGCATCACCTCTACGTCGCGACTAGGTGCGGTTGCCATTTCCTTGATCGGGCTTGCCAATATCGCAGGCACTCTGACTGCGGGATATCTGGGCAAACGGTATAGCAAGAAATACCTGCTTGCTGGGATTTATCTAGGGCGCACGCTCATTGCCGCGGCGTTCATTATGACACCAATGACACCGACAACCGTCATTCTGTTTTCCGTGGCGATGGGGTCGCTTTGGTTGGCAACAGTTCCCCTGACAAGCGGTTTGATCGCGCATATTTATGGCCTTCGCTACATGGGAACGCTTTATGGCATCGTCTTTTTCAGCCACCAACTCGGAAGCTTTCTTGGCGTCTGGTTAGGGGGCCGTATGTACGACATCTATGGCGATTACACGATTGTGTGGTGGGTCGGCGTCGGAGTCGGAGCATTCAGCGCCATTGTTCACTTGCCAGTACGCGAAAGCCCTGCTCCGCTTAAGGTCGCTTAATCAAGCCCAGTGATGATCTGATCGGTGTGGGTATAGGTGACGCCATGTCCCGCATCTGGAATGACAATTTGCTTAACCGCTGGGTTCCATTGGCTAAGCGTGTCTTTGCATGATATTGGAATGACCAAATCGTCCTGTCCCCATATCGCCGTAACATCCAATCCCGCCTGAGCAATTGCGCGGTGATCGGCTTGGGTGGTGGCAGACAATGCGCCCCTTAGGGACGACAAGACGGAGGGAAGGAACCCTTTGTAATTTAGCTCTCTTTGTTGACGATCAACAATAAAAGGGACGCTGCTTGGCAGGCTGCGTTCTTGTTCGCAGCCTTCGCGATGTTGTTTTCCATATGCCCCAAGAAACAACCAATCCCCGATAATGGGCCACCGGATGAGTTTGGCCAGCAAGCCCAAGTCATGCCCCATGCCGGCAGGCGCCAACAGAACAAGCCGATTGATACGGTCAGGATGGTCTGCGGCATAAGCCGTAACAACCCATCCCCCCATTGAATACCCATAAAGATCAAAGGCCCCTTCTTCGCCCAGCGCATCCAGCAGTTCATCCAAATGGGACACAAAAAATTGACGATCTTGTACCAATTTTGGACGATCCGAATACCCACGTCCATAATGGTCATAGACCAAAACACGATACCCTTTTGCAACAAGCCGCTCTGCTAATCCTTCGAACACAAAACTTGGCGTGGTTAGGCCATGAACACAAACCGCCAATGGCCCTTGGCTTGGTCCAAAGTAACGATAATGCGTCGTGCCACGCGACAAATCCACAAACTGGCCCGGTGCGTCCTCTCTTGACACGCCATCCATGGGCATGCGTCTGGATTCCACGATAAAAGGAACGGCACAAATAATGGCGAAACAGACAAGGAATAGGATCATGACTGTGCCCTCCATTTGTCCAAGATATAGCGCGATGTCATCAAATCCAAATGCGCGCCGCCGCCGTTTTTAAACAGGGTAATCTCATCCTCTGAGCCGCGTCTAAATTTTTCGGGCGTATAGTAATCTGCTACCAAATCGGAACGCTGAATAACCCCTGCCGCTAACGGAATTTTCAATTCGCCAATATGACCGACAGTGGTATCAAAGCTATCTACAAAAACCCGTGCTTTAGATATGCCTGTATCGTCGACTTCACGCATATCGGGGCGGTAGGCGCCGATAACATCAATGTGCTGCCCCGGTTGAAACCATTCACCACGCAACAACGGATCCGTTGACATTGTTGCACTCGTGACAATATCCGCAGCTTTCACAGCACCTTCCAGATCCGGCGCAACCCCCATGTTTGAAAATTCTGACGCCATCTTTTCTGCATTGGCCAAGGTCCGGTTCCAGACGACAAATCGCGCCGATGGGAACACCGCACCATAGGCTTCGGCCAAGGACCGACCCACTGTGCCTGCCCCGACAATCAAAATGGTTTGGCTATCAGGGCGCGCCAACTTCTTGGCTGCGCACACACTGTCCCCAGCGGTTTTCCACTTGGTAACAAGATGAAAATCGACAATGGCTTCTAATGTGCCGTCTTGATCGGAAAACAAGCTCACTGCGCCGTTAATCATTGGTTTAGATTGGCTTGGGTTCTTGGGAAAAACCGTTGCCGATTTCACCGCTAACCCCAATCCATCAATCCAAGCGGACCGAGATAACAGAGTATCAGGATCCCGATACAAAAACGTATCGGCAATTTCCGCTTTGGGCAGCAGATGCCCTTGGTCAAAGGCATCACACAAAGCGTTCCAATCCAGCAATGCTTGACCTTGGTCAAATGGAATTATCGTTACGCTCATCAGGTCATCCCCCGTTTTTGTTTATTTGGGCTTCGCGCCATACCATGTAGAGACCGGACCCAATAATCAATCCCATACCCAACATGGCGTAGCTGTCTGGAAATTCATTAAAAATAGATACACCCCATAAAATTGCCAAAGGCAGGGAAATATATTCAAAGGGCGCGACAAGTGCGGCTTCGCTTTTGCGATAGGCTTGGGAAATCAACATTCCCCCCGTGACACTACAAACCCCGATCAGCAAAAAGACGGGCAAATCTGATGCCGCGGGTATATGCCATGCCCGCAACAAAAAGCCCAAAGCAGGATGACCAAAGCCATCATAACGCCCATGCCCCAAAAGCACACCAATCAAGGCCGAGCTGAACAGGAACATAACAAGCGTATAAAACGTCAAGGTTGCGGCACTTTCTGTGTCGCGGATACGACGCGTGATAATATGCAAAAACCCGTAGCCCATTGCCGCAAACAACGGCAACAACGATGCAATTTGAAAGGCGCTTGTTCCGGGCCTAATGACGATCACCACCCCAACAAGACCCAAAACAACCGCGCTCCAGCGGCGTGGGCCAACGGTTTCTTTTAAAAAGACAACGCTAAAAATCGTGATGATGAGCGGGCTGACAAAGAAAATTGCCACAGCGTCGGCAAATTTCATGGCAGACAACCCCAGAAAGAACATCACATTCGCAGCCACCGCACATAGCCCACGTATCAATTGCGCCTTGATCCGGGTGGTTTTCATGACCGAAAAACCACCATTGAACGGCATGAAAATTACGATGAACACCGCCAGACCGATCAGTGTGCGGATTAGCACAACTTGGTGCAGCGGATAATCCCCCGATAGGAATTTGATCCCAACATCGTTTAACGAAAACGCCACAGCCGCACCAAGTGCGCACAATGCACCGACTAAATTATGGGATAAATTGCGCATATGCGGGACCTCGTATTAGGCCCTATGTGCTTTGGCGTAGAACCCGTTCCAATGTGTCCAAGAAACGCGAACGGTCCGCTTTTGTAAAGCCTTTCCCACCCCCTTGGCGAAATGGATCAGCAGCCCTAAGATCCGCCATCAAATCACGGGTCGCCAACACATTGCCAATATTGGCCGTATTCAGGATTTCACCGTTGTGTTTCACCACTTTGGCTCCGGCTTCGATCACCTTGGCCGCCAAAGGAATATCCCCTGTAATCACCACATCGCCAACACCGGCCCGATCCGCGATCCACATATCGGCAATATCTGGTCCTTCGGGAACGATAACATTTTCTAGAAACGGGTTTTGCGAAGGCCGCAGCCCACCATTGCTGACGATATAGGTCTGAAGCTTGTGCCGCGTCGCGACACGTTCAACTTCGGCCTTCACGGGACAGGCATCTGCGTCCACATAAATTTTGGTCACGGTCTTCCTCGATTATTTTAGACGTTTCAAACAACGCGCCTGCGCATTATTTTGCTTTCTTTGCCTTGGGCTTTACCTTGAATTCGTCTGGAATTGGCATGCGATTAAAGGCATCAAGTCCGGCGATTTTATAGGCTTCGGCCAAAGTCGGATAATTAAAGGTGTTCTGAATGAAATAGTCCACTGTGCCTTTTAGGTTCATAACCGCTTGACCAATGTGGATCAATTCAGTCGCCCCTTCGCCAACAATTTGAACCCCCAAAATGCGTCGTGTTTTTAGGCTGACCAGCATTTTCAACATGCCATGCTCTAGCCCCATTATATGCCCGCGCGACGTTTCGCGGAACCGCGCCTCGCCCACTTCGTAAGCAATGTCCTGTTCCTGAAGTTCTTCTTCGGACATGCCACAGGTTGAAATTTCCGGCACCGAATAGATGCCATAGGGGAACCATGGGCTTTCTTCTAATGTAGGCGTTTCCAATGCATGACAGGCCGCAACGCGCCCCTGTTGCAATGATGTTGATGCAAGACTTGGATGACCAATGACATCCCCGGTTGCATAGATATGTTTCACAGCCGTTTGATAGGTCTTGCGATCTACGTCGATCCGACCGCGATGATCGGTTTCTACACCGACAGCATCTAAACCAAGGCGTTCCGTTGCGCCCATGCGCCCAGCTGCAAAAAGCAATAATTCCGAACGGATGTGCCTGCGATTGGCAAGCGTGACTTCTATATGATCACCGGTATCTTCTATTTTTTCTATTGCCGAGCCAAGCCGCAAATCCACACCGTTTTCGCGGATTTGATGGGCAAATTCTTGGATTGTTGCCTTGTCCACAAAATCCAAAAAGCTTTCGCGTGGTTCAATTAACGTCACGCGAATATCAAGCGCCGAGAACATTGTCGCATATTCCACGCCAATAACGCCTGCACCAACGACGGTCAAACTACGCGGTAACTGAGCGATATCAAGAAATTCGTCACTATCCACGACGGTCGTTCCATTGAACGGCACCCAATCGGGACGAAAGGTTTTTGTACCCGTCGCAACAAGGAACTTTGCACCCGTGATACGCTGAGTTTCCCCGGCTTCGGTCGCCACTTCGATTTCGTGATCCGTGATGAATTTTGCAGCACCCAGCAACGTATCCACGTGATTGCGATTGAACTGATGCTCTAGGACATCGACTTCGTAGTCCAAGGTTTTATGCAAACGCGCGCGCAAATCTTCTGCGGCGATTTCATCTTTGACACGATACGAGCGCCCATAAAAACTTCGCTCGCGCCACCCCGTTAGGTTAAGCACCGTTTCGCGCAAAGTTTTAGACGGAATGGTTCCCGTATGCACCGAAACACCGCCAAGTCGATCTTTGCGGTCAACCACCAAAACACGGCGTTTCAATTTACCCGCCTGAATTGCCGCCGAGCGCCCCGAAGGTCCGCTTCCGATAACAATTAAATCGTAATCATAAACCGTGTCGGTCATATCAATCTTGTCCTAACTAAATACCATGCATGAAAGAACGGCTAAAAATTTAATCTCTGTAGAGCGCATCAGCATGGAAGCTAATGTGATCGGCGATAAAGCTGCTGACAAAGAAATAGCTATGGTCATAGCCTTTTTGCAAATTAAGCGAAAACTCGGCCCGACGTTTCGCGGCCGCCGCCGCTAGAGCTTCGGGTTGGAGCAAGTCCAAGAATTGATCATTCGTCCCGACGTCAATCAAAATTGGACCATCAAAGCCGACGGCTTGCATTTGCAACGTTGCATCGTGCTGCGCCCAAGTGGACTGATCATCACCCAAATATGCACCAAGCTGCTTGCGACCCCAATCAGAAGCGGACGGATGACAGATTGGCGAAAACGCAGAGACGGATTTGAACCGTCCCGGTAACCCCATCGCAAGCGTCAACGCACCATGCCCCCCCATGGAATGACCTGTGATTGCCTGACGATCCATATCGACGGCAAAATTATCCGCAATAACCGAGGGCAATTCCGTTGCAATGTAATCCCACATTTGAAAATGCGGCGCCCACGGGGTTTGGGTGGCGTTCACATAGAACCCTGCACCTTGACCCAGATCATAGGCATCATCATTTGCAACCCCATCCCCCCGAGGCGATGTGTCAGGAAAAACCAAGGCAATACCAGCTTCTTCGGCCCAAGCCTGTGCGCCAGCTTTGGTCATCGCGTTTTCATGTGTGCATGTGAGACCCGACAAATACCATAACACAGGCACTGGTCCGATTTCAGCGGCAGATGGCATAAAAACAGCAAATGTCATGTCGCAATTGGTCACAGCCGACGTGTGTTTATAGACACCTTGAACACCGTCAAAACACTTGTTTTCTGAAATGATTTCCATGCGCCAACTCCTTTTGGTTTCGTCTTGGCTATCGCATTGATCTAGTCAGGTGCAAGGACAGAATGCGACATTCTGCCGAAGGGGACGTCTTTGGACTATAACTAGAGCCATTCGAATTTATCAAATTGCAACCTGCCAAAACCAAATTTTGCTGACAGTAATACGGGTTCAGATTAGAGTTCGATATAGCCTAAGGGGCATTTGTCATGGGCTATATCGCCAAGTTCGCACCTAATAAAGTTGATTGACCCATGCGATGACTGACGACACAGTTAGAATGCTAACGGCGGTTGAAATCAAAATTGAGGCCGACACACGTTGCGGCGCAACGCCGTAATGTTGGGCAATCATATAAATGTTCCCCGCCACGGGCAAGGATGCCGCAGCAATCATTACAGCCGCTGCATAGGGATCAACGTCAAACACGTATAAAGCCGCAATTGCTATGGCAATAGGGTGAAGAACCAGTTTACAAAACGACAACCAAGCCGCCACTTCGACACGCTCTGCTGATTTTGACGCCAAGGATGCGCCAATAGCAAACAAGGCACCGGGCGTCGCTGCATTTCCTAAAATCATGACAAATTCATTCAACGGGTTGGGAATAGGCACCCCAGATGCAGACCACGATAGACCCAAGACAATGGACACAATCATAGGGTTTTTCACCAACCCAATGCCAAGAGTTCGCAGGATCGCAAGGCTCATGCGCCCATCCCTTGATCCAACAATAATCATCACAACCAAAGACCCGAAAACGATCAAATCCACAGCAAGGATCATCATTACATGTCCAACGGCTGCTTCGCCCATAAGAAGGGCCAGCATAGGAATTCCCAGAAATCCGACGTTACCAATCACAGCGCACTGCGCTTCAATCGCGGCTTCGGTCAATGGTTTCTTGCGGATTAAAGCGACGAAAGTGGCAAGCACATAAACCACACCCGTAGCGCTAAGATAGGCCATCATGAATTGAAAATTGACCAATTCGCCAAGCGTCAAATTCGCCGAAAACCGAAAGATCATGGCAGATAAAGCGAAATAGAAAACGAATTTTGTAAGATAGGCAGTTGCTTCTTCGGTAAAGAAACGCGTCTTACCCGCAGCAAAACCAACCGCGATCAATGCGAAAAATGGGAGCGTTTTCAGAAATATCTCGAGCATGTTTTAGCTGTAACATGCAAAAGGTCCGCGTCAATATAAATAAGGGGGCGTTGCCCCCTCTTGGCGATGCCAATTCACCCCCTGAGTATTTGGACAAAGATGAAGTATCATCCACTGCCGATAAGGACACCTGCTGCAAAGACCAAAGCACCGCCGACGACGACCTGAAAGGCCGCGCGGAAAAAAGGTGTTTCCATGTATCTGTTTTGGATCCATGCGATGGCCCAGAGTTCCAGAAAGACAACCACGAAGGCAGTGACTGTTGCGGTCCAAAAATCAGGAATGAGGTAAGGTAATGCGTGGCCCAAGCCGCCAACAGTGGTCATAATGCCAGCGGCAAAACCGCGCTTGATGGGGGAGCCCCGTCCTGAGATGGTGCCGTCATCACTTGCGGCTTCGGTAAAGCCCATGGAGATACCGGCCCCGACAGAGGCGGCCAGGCCGACGAGAAAGGTGGTCCATGTGTCTTGGGTTGCGAAGGCCGTCGCGAAAATTGGGGCAAGCGTGGACACAGACCCATCCATAAGCCCCGCTAAGCCCGGCTGAACCCAAGTCAAAATGAATTGTCTTTTGGCTTTTTCTTCTTCGGTTGCTTTTGCGTCGTCGGTGAGATGTGTTTCTTCTAATGTGTCCGCTGCGATTTGGTGATTGGCTTCAGCAGCGGCAAGATCCCCCAGAAGTTTACGCGTTGGTGCATCCGATGTCAGCTTGGCGGCTGCAAGATAGAAGCGTTCTGCGTCTTGTTCCATCGTGTTTGCTACACTGCGCATCGTTTCCAAGCTAAGGGAGGCAGTTAACCAGACTGGTTTACGTGTGATAAAGTCGGAAATGTATTCGCGACGAATGAGAGGAATGGTATCCCCGAACCGAGCTTGGTGCATATCAATCAGGGCCTGGCGATGTTCGTCTTCTTCGCTTGCCATGCCGTCAAACACAGCAGCCGTATCTGGATAATCTGAACGCAGACGTTCAGCAAAAGATCGATATACGCGTCCATCATCTTCTTCGCTGGAGATAGCGAGTGCGAGGACTTCTTGTTCGGATAAATCACGAAAGCGGCGACGTTGGGAAAATAAACGCATCTGTTACCTACTAATTTAGAATGATTCTAAGTTAGTAGTCCCAAAGGGTTTTGACAAGGAATAAATTCAGCGCACTTAAAGAAGTGCGCTGACAGTGGTTTAGAACACCACAACGCTGCGAATGCTTTCACCAGCGTGCATCAAATCAAAGCCTTTATTGATGTCCTCTAGGCTAAGCGTGTGGGTGATCATCGGATCGATTTCAATTTTGCCATCCATGTACCAATCAACGATTTTTGGCACATCTGTGCGGCCACGGGCACCACCAAAGGCCGTTCCGCGCCACACGCGGCCAGTGACCAATTGGAATGGGCGCGTTGAAATTTCAGCACCCGCAGGCGCCACACCAATGATGATGCTTTCGCCCCATCCTTTGTGCGCGGCCTCTAGCGCGGTGCGCATGACTTGAACATTGCCAGTTGCGTCAAATGTGTAATCTGCGCCACCTTTGGTAAGGTTCACAAGATAGGGCACCAGATCACCCTCAACTTGAGATGGATTAACAAAATCTGTCATGCCAAAGCGTTCGGCCATGGCTTTTTTGTCATCATTCAAATCGACGCCAACAATTTGATCAGCCCCCGCTAGGCGCAAACCTTGGATAACATTGAGGCCGATACCACCAAGACCAAAGACGATTGCCCGGCTGCCGATTTCAACCTTGGCCGTGTTGATAACTGCGCCAATACCTGTCGTGACACCGCAGCCGATGTAACATACTTTATCAAAAGGCGCGTCGGGGCGAATTTTCGCAAGGGCAATTTCCGGCAAAACAGTGTGGTTCGAAAATGTCGAGCACCCCATATAGTGCAAAATCGGGGTCCCATCGAGCATGCTAAAACGGCTTGTTCCATCGGGCATCACACCGCGCCCTTGGGTTTCGCGAATCGATTGGCACAGATTTGTTTTGGGGTGAAGACAATATTCACATTCGCGACATTCCGGAGTGTAAAGTGGGATAACGTGATCACCAACTTTGAGATCTTTGACGCCTGGACCGACTTCGACGACGACTCCTGCGCCTTCGTGCCCTAAGATGGCGGGAAACATGCCTTCTGGGTCAGCGCCAGAAAGTGTGAATTCGTCGGTATGGCAAATTCCGGTGGCTTTGATTTCAACCAGAACTTCGCCTTCTTTTGGTCCGTCAAGATTGACGTCCATGATTTCAAGCGGCTGGCCTGCTGCGATTGCGACGGCGGCACGTGTACGCATGTGTTTCTCCCTACATTTATGGTGCAAATTTGGACTAGTTTAACGGCAGGAGCAACCGGCTTTTGGAGCGTGTTTAGAATTAGGGGGATAGAGGGTATTTCATGCTGGAAAATAGGGGACTATGTCCCCTCTTGGCGATGCCAATTCACCCCTTGAGTATTGGGTCAAAGATGAAATCTATTTATCCATGCGATATTGTTTGTGGCATGCCCCACAAGCACCGCCGATATTACCAAGGCCAGCACGCAGCGTATCAAGTGAGGAAACATCCATGGCTTCTAGCATGAAGGTCAGATCATCCGCTTTTTCACTAAAGTCATCCCAGTTTGTCCAAATCGCAGGGAGTGCTTCGGATTTGGGATCAGTTTCATTTGCTTCAAAGTTTGCAGTGATGCTTTCGCTTGCCGTAAGGAGTGCGGTTATTGCAGCTTGCGCTTGATCCGTATCAAATGCGACGGCGCCTTTGGCCATGCCGCCGATGATACCCATGCCTTGTTTTAGGGCGTCCATATTGGCCATGCGTTCTTTTACTGTGGGGTTTTGTACATCCGCGTGCGCTAATACGGGACCAGCGAGTAAAATAAGTGCTGTGTAGGTTGCAAGTTTATGCATTGAAATGTCCTTTCGCTTAATCAGGTAGGGTAAATGTAGTGCAATTTATGTCAAAGACATAATATTTTGCATTTGGTTACAATTATGTGATATTTTGGAACAAAAAGTGAACATGTGAGTCTATGCCGTCTCGTCGTATAATATCATTATGGTTTCCCCGCTTGGGTGTTGAGCGCGTCTTACGTCAACGGCGGGACGGGTTTGATGGCCCCTTGGCAGTTGTTCAAGATCAAGGCCAAATGCAGGTTGTGTCATCCATTACGCAAGCTGCAGAACATGCTGGTGTACGGGTTGGTCAACCTTTGAGGGATGCGCAAGCGATGTGTCCTGAGTTGATGACACGACTGCGGAATCCGCAAGCAGAAGATGTGTTTCTACGCAGTCTTGCGCGATGGGCAGGGAAATTTACGCCTTGGGTGGGGCTGGATGCGCCTTTTGGGCTTTTGATGGATATTACCGGATGTGCCCATCTGTTTGGTAACGAAGAGACCCTTGTTCGGACCCTTTGCGACGACGCCGCGACCCTTGGGGTGAGCGTGTTTGCAGGCGTCGCTGATACAGTTGGGGCGGCCTGGGCCTTGGCGCGGTATTCGGGACAAACGGCGCAGAGCCATCGGTCAGGGGACGCCATTGATCAAGAGGCGCGTGCGACGCGATCCCGCGCTGTGAAGCGACGGAATTGGGAACGCGGCGGTGCGCGGCCTTGGGTCGGGCTAGAGCAGCGTCAGACGCATTTCATCGCAGCCGCAGGCGCAACACATGCATGCCTGCGTGATTTGCCCATTGCCGCATTGCGCCTAGATGGAACCTTGATTGAGCAGCTATCGCGGTTGGGATTGCGGCGCATTGGGGATTTGGCCGGACAGCCGCGCGCCGGCCTAGCGCGTCGATTTGGAAAGGGGTTGGTGCTTCGGTTAGATCAAGCTATGGGAAGCACACCAGAACCAATTGCCCCCTTGAGGGAGATACCGCATTTCGGAGTGCGGTTATGCTTTCCGGATCCTATCGGGTTACGGGAAGATATCATCGCGGCCCTGGATCGGTTATTACCTCGGCTCTGTCGCGCGTTAAAACAACATAGCAAAGGGGCGCGGCGCGTGCGGCTGCAGGGGTTTAGTACCGAAGGCACTATGAGTACAATTGAGGTCGGCCTTGCCAAGGCCAGCGATGACCCAGATCGTATTCGACCCTTGCTTTTGTTAAAGGTAGACGAGCTGGACACAGGGTTTGGCTTGGATGTTTTACGACTTGAGGCGCATGTCAGTGAGCCGCTTTACCAACGCGAAATGACAGGGCATTTAGAAGCCGGTGCGCGGGTGCGCGATGGCATTACCAACAAAAACGAAATGTTGGATTTGATTGGTCGATTGGGCGCACGTTTAGGGATGGATGCCATCACGCGCGTGCATCCAGCGGAAAGCAACATACCAGAAAAGACCTATAACATCCTGTCTGCCGCATGGTCAGATCCCTGTGATGGGTGGCCAAGCACCCCACGTAAGCGGCCCGTGATGCTGTGGCCCTCTGAGCCAGTTCATGCCCCCAATGTCCCCACACCACCTAAGGCGTTCAAATGGCGGGGACGGCATATGGAAGCTATTGATGCTGTTGGGCCAGAGCGGCTTGCTCCTGAGTGGTGGCTGGATGATCCGAATTGGCGCAGTGGTGTGCGGGATTATTGGCGGATCACATGTAAAACAGGAGATCAACTTTGGCTCTTTTTTGCACATGGCAGCACACTATCAGGAGGGTGGTTTTGTCAAGGACACTTTGGATAAGCACCGCCGACACCAATAGTGCTGCGGTTCAATCTAACACCAAAAAATAACGGCAGATCAAGAAGGCTTTATTGCTTTAGAATATGTGAAAGATTTTCGATTGATTGCGTGATTTCATATTCATTAAGCGCACCAAATCCAAATCGAAAATGGGTCGAATATATCTCTTCACTTGAAAATAAAGACTCCAAAGAAATGTCCTTATTCTCATAACGGTCCGGGAATACATCCTTGGCAATACGGGACATATCCACCCAAATAGCCATTCCACCAGCTGGGAGGTTGAAATCAACACTCTCTCCAAAAACCCGTGTCAGTTCATGCGCTGCGAAATCCCTTCTTGTTTTGTAAACCTGTCTGATTTTTCGGATGTGCCTTTTGACTTCACCCGATGTCATTAGATCTGACAAAACAAGCTCGGAAACCGGATTTCCTTGCCGATCGATGACCAAAACCTCTTGGGCAACGCGATCAATAAACGCTTTGTCTGCCTTCATGTAACCCAATCGCAAACCCGGGGCCAAAACCTTGGACATTGATCCGATATAGACCACATTCTGTGAATTTGGTAGACTTGCAAGCGGTGGCATTGGGCTGGATTCGTAGTGAAACTCATGGTCATAATCATCTTCTAAAATGGCGAAACCAAAAGATCTGGAAAGCTCAAGTAATGCCAACCTTCGGTCCATCGGCAAACAGAGCGTCGTGGGATATTGATGATGAGGGGTGACGTAAATAGCCACAACGTTATGATTTTTAAGTATACTTTTTAGACACTCAATATTCAAACCCTGGCTGTCTAATTTACAAAGCACTACTGTAAAGCCGTTCGATTCAAAAGCTGCCTTGGCAAGCCGATAGCAAAGCTCCTCCATCACTATGGCCCCTTTACTAGGATCAAGCACTTTGGATGCTAAGTAAATGCCCATTTGACTGCCTCGCAGAATGCAAACCTGGTCAATCGTACAATTCATAAACCGATCATCCTTGAGCATTTTACAAACAGCTCGCCTTACCTCTTGGGTACCCTTGGGGTCACCATATCCAAGGCTAAATTTCTGGCTAAGACCTCTACAGACCCTTCGATAAGTTCTGCTCAGCAATTCATAGGGTATAAGCCTTGGATCTGGTGTACCATCGTTTGAAATTACAACATTATCTCTGTGATCGCGGGCATCTTTACTCAAAACCTCTAACAATTTGGAAGTCGTTTCCAGCTGGTCGGACCCGGACAATAATTTCTCGTATGACTTGGTCAAACCTTTTTCCGGAAGAACATCTGCCACATACGTTCCAGATCCTTGGCGGGCAATTAACCACCCCTGTGCCACAAGCTCTTCGTAAACTGATTGGACGGTTTTACGATTTATTGCGTGTTGCCTTGCCAATGAACGAGATCCAGGAAGCAAACTCCCCGGTGCCAAACGACCCTTTTGGATATCATCTATAAGCTTGTTCAAAAGTTTTGAATGCAGCGTCAGACCCGGACTATTCTCAAGCCATAGCTGCACGTCCCAAGGTCTTTTCATAATTATGGCCTCCCCTTCAAAATGGGCCCTTTGAACTCTTTACATCATACTTTATCCGTCAATTTGCATACCAATTGGCTTTTAACCTTTGAACTAAGGCGTGATTTCAGACTTCGGAAACAACGAAGTGAGAAAGTGTCCACGCCCTGTCCCTTCAGTCAAACCGAGTGCTGATAATTTTACACAGCGCATACGAATAGTCGCATGACGGACATCTATTTTACAGGACGTCATTCAACTATTTGTGCGGGCCCGCCCACGTGGCTTTCGCTACGTGACCAGGCCACAGTTTTCATAGAAAGACTGAAAAATTGACAGCTTGCTCAGCTCATCCCAACTCACCTAGTAAAAGTAACCAGATTGATCAATTTACAAACTCCATATGTCAAAACACCGTACAAACTATTTACCCGATATTGGTTGCACTAGACCTTTTTGATTATTTTTATGCCTAAGCGCCATCCTTCGACTCTGGCGACCGCCCACCAATTTCCGCGCTGTTCCAGAGGAATAATCCATTTCTGCCAACTCTGGGAAAAGCTCGATAATCTCTTGGCGCGCAACAGAGCTGACCGATTTTAGGGCTTCTGGGCCTGTATACATGCTCTCTGTTACAGCACCGTTTGAATAGATGACTTCATGAGCATCAAACAACAAATGAAAATATTCAACGACAGTCATGTCATCCACGACATCAATACCAGAAAGGGATACCAAATGCTTGGCAGCAACTAATACTTCAGTTGTGCCAAACATACGGTCCACAATGGACGAACGGACAAGAATACGGTGCTGTGGGGACACGCAGAGATCCGACTGAGGCAAGCCATCGCCCAAGGCATTTTTCTGAATTCGCACTGGACGCAAGTTGGGCTTTTGTTCCAAAATTGCAGTGGGTATTTTACACGAACCAATCCAGCGGACCGGTTGATCCCCATGATCCAAGGTGTTTACCAAATCGCCCTGTCGTATATTCTCAATAGGAACATCACCTCTATTTGTCTTGATTAATGTCCCTCGGACGAAACATGCCACATTGGTATTATCAAAAGTAAGATCAGTTCCCGTCACCGCCGTGCCTTGGTTTTTTAAACTCAGGTCAATACCACTAATATTAGCCGAATAATCTTTACCATTGATTATGCCGTCCAATTTACCATCCGCCGCGTCCTGGTGGAGCATATCTAGATTATGCTTGAATCTTTCTGTACCTGTTGCCGTTATTTCGTCCCTAGCCAAGTCGGTGTAGAATGAACTTAGATCGACAAAGTCATTATCGGTTTGGTCACCGTTATTGATCGATCCAGAATTATCAAAGTTGAAATCTGTAATGATGTCACTGCCATCGCCAGCCTCATACACAAACGTATCATCCCCGAACCCACCCGTCAGGGAATCGTTGCCAATGCCTCCTACTAATGTGTCATCATAGGCATCAACGTCCAACGCCTTAGCAGGATCAAACGAAACATCAGTCCCATTCGAGAGCTCTGCTTCCACATCGTTAGCGAAATAGGGTGCGCCCGCTTCAATTAATGGTTGCCCAAAATGTACGATCACAACAATTGGTTCACCGTCAGCATCCGTTCCTTGGGCGGTTATTACTCCGGTTTCTGGAGTTCCGTCACTGAATGCGGTTTGCTGGATGATTGCATCGTTGATAACAATTTGATCGCCGTTCTCGTCCGCAAAGGATATTTGGACCATTTCACCTTCTGTAAGGGTGAAATTCCCGTCCAACAAAGTGATACGAAGATTAGAAAGCTCACTGCTGTCAACATCGCCTCTATGGTAATTCGACGAAAAAGCTTGGCCATCACCAATATTGGTGCCCGTACCGTAAGTAAACGCCACGTCCAGTTCGAACATTTTAGGAACTACGGTCGTGATTGGACTTATCGCTTTGGCGGGGTCCAGAATAACATCTGTATTATTTGATCCATCCGGCAGCACATCGGTCGCGAAAAAGCTGTTCGCCGTTGTTATCGAATTCGTCCCAAAGTCCACAAGCAACGCAATTTCTTTGCCAGTCTCATCCGCGCCTTGAGCCGTGAAAACACCGGTTTCAGGCGTTCCATCGCCGAATGCAGTTTGCTGAACTGTGGCGTTATCTACAAAGACCACATTATTATTCTCGTCAATAAACCTAAAACTGACTCTTTCCCCAGCTGATAAGGTGTTGTTTCCATCATAGGTTGTAATCCGAAGATCCGAGACTTCGCTAGATCCGACATTCGGCACATGAGGTGTTCCCCCAGTCAGCCCGTCCCCTAGATTCGCGCCAGATGCGTAGGTGAACGGTGCAGAAGCGATTGTATAGAGTGTTTCATTAGGCTCTGCATGACCGTTCGGGCCGTCTCCAAAAATAGTGTCATCGCCCGCGCCGCCCAGAATACTGTCATTACCTGAACCACCAATAATCTGATCGTCACTGTCATCGCTACCCCCATAGATCACATCATCGCCGGTGTTGCCCGCAATCGTATCAGCGCCATCCTGACCAAAGATCGTGTCGTTGCCTGAACCACCATCGATCAGATCGCCGCTGTCTTCGATCGGAACTGTGAACGCGCTATAAGGCTGATCGCTGGTAACGTTGCGCGTGATTTCTGTGAACGTAACACCTGGTGCCGGGGGCGTGCCAAAAGAGACCAGATAATACGCTTGTTCAATTGAGTCATACTCTGCGCTATCACTGTTATTAATATCAACTTGCACTATGCCCAGTGTGTACGTTCCACCGTCACTGCCGGCAAGCCTCACAGTCCCCTCAATATTGGCTGCATGCTCGACACCATCAACCAGCACCGTCTGCGTTGCATCATTCACAGAAAACATCTCTGTTACGGTGTCGTTGTTGAGAACACCGTCATCGTCTTTAAAGACAATCTCTTTGGCGTTGCCCGTGATATGAACCTTGGTTAAATCGTTCCACTTTAAGACATTAACCTCGCTGACTGTGAATTCACGATTAAATTCAAAGCCAAGTGCCGTATATGTACCAGGCTCGCTTCCCCCCCCATAGATCAGATCATCGCCCGTGTTGCCTGCGATCGTATCAGCGCCAGAACCACCTGCAATCGTATCGTCCCCAAATCCACCAATAATCGAATCGTTACCGGTACCGCCATTTATCGAGTCATCATAACCAACCAGTTCGATGGCATCTGCAGGATCAAAGAAAAAATCCGCGCCGTTACGGGAGTCTGCGTCGGCGTCGCTATCCAAATAGGAACCATCCGCCTGGATCAGTGTTTTGTCAGAATCTACGATCACGGCAATCGGTTCACCGTCAGCAGTCGTTCCTTGGGCCGTAATTACTCCGGTTTCTGGGGTTCCGTCACTGAATGCGGTTTGCTGAATAATTGCATCGTCTATGACAACTTGTTTGCCGTTCTCGTCCGTAAAAGATATGCGGACCATTTCCCCTTCTGTAAGAGTGAAATTCCCGTCCAACAAAGTGAAACGAAGATTGGAAACCTCGCTGCTGGCAACGTCAGCTCTATGGAAAATTGCGGGATCTCCGGGTCCGGATTGGCCATCACCAATATTATTCCCTGTAGCGTAGCTAAACGCCAAGTCTAGGTCGAACATTTTAGGAACTATGGTCGTGGCTGGATCTATCGCTTTGGCGGGGTCTAGAATAACATCCGTAGTATTTGATCCAGCCGGCAGCACCTCATCGCTAATGTAATAGCCGTTCCCCGCATTTATGAAATTCTTCCCAAAATTCACAAACAACGCAATTTCTTTGCCAGTCTCATCCGCGCCTTGAGCCGTGAAAACACCGGTTTCAGGCGTTCCATCGCCGAATGCAGTTTGCTGAACTGTGGCGTTCTCTACGTAGACAACATTATTATTCTCGTCGACAAACCTAAAACTGATTCTTTCCCCAGCTGATAAGGTGTTGTTTCCGTCATAGGTTGTAATCCGAAGATCAGAAACTTTGTCAGATCCGACATCCGCAAAATGAGATGTTTCCCCATTCAGCACGTCCGCTATGTTCGCGCCAGATCCGTAGGTGAACGGCGCAGAACCGATTGTATAGAGTGTTTCATTAGGCTGACCGTTCGGGCCATCCCCAAAAATAGTGTCATCGCCCGCGCCGCCAAGAATTAAATCGCTGCCGGTACCGCCAATTATAAAGTCATCATAGCTATCCAGATCGATGGCATCTGCAGGATCCAAGAAAACATCCGTACCATTACTGAGGCTTTGTTGGGAATCATTATCGTAATACCCAGCACCAGGCCCAATGTGGTCACCGGTAGAATCCGTGATTACAACAATTGGCCTACCGTTATTGTCCGTTCCTTGAGCCGTTATTAATCCACTTCCGGGTGTTCCGTCACTGAATGCGCTTTGCTGGATGATTGCATCGTTGATGACTATTTCATTGCCGTACTGGTCCGTAAAAGATATTTGGACCATTTCCCCTTCTGTAAGGGTGAAATTCCCGTCCAACAAAGTTATACGAAGATTGGAAAGCTCACTGCTGGCAACATCCGATACATGGAAACTTGTGAAATTGACTTGACCATCACCAATATTATCGCCTGTAGCGTAGGTAAACGGGGTGTCTAGTTCGAACATTTTAGGAACTATGGTCGTGACTGGATTTATCGCTTTGGCGAGGTCCAGAGAAATATCCGTATTATTTGCTTCAGCCGGCATAACATCGGAATTTAAATAGTAGCTCTCCTCTATTATCGAATTCTTCCAAAAATCCACAATCAACGCAATTTGTCTACCAGTCTCATCCGCGCCTTGAGCAACTAAAACACCGGTTTCGGGGGTTCCTTCGCCGCCCGAGGATTGTTGAACTGTGGCGTTCTCTACGTAGACAACATTACTATTCTCATCAACAAACCTAAAACTGATTTTTTCTCTAGGTTTTACGGTGGTGTTTCCGTCATAGAGTGTAATCCGAAGATCAGAGACTTCGCTAGATCCGACATCCGTAGTATGAACTGTTCCCCCATTCAGCCCGCCCCCTAGATTCGCGCCAGATGCATAAGTGAACGGCGCAGAAGCGATTGTATAGGTAACTCCTCCAATCGTTCCGGCAATATTTTGGCCGTCCCCTAAAATAGTATCGTCCCCGTAACCACCCATAATCGAATCGTTACCAGTACCGCCTTTTACATAATTGTCTTCAATACCGCCGAAGAGATTATCGTTACCCGCTCCGCCGCTTATGTTATATTTAACCATATCAACCACCCCTAACTACTCAACACTTCGACCCGAATTCTCGCAGGGCCCTGTCGGGCCCGTTGCATTCGGATGAAATAAGGGGGGTGTGCGCGCAACTTTGACGACAGTGGTAAAAGCAACACACGCCTCCCCCCTTCGTAAAAATACTCTTAAGTATATACAAAGGGCAAATTAACTACCCATAAGGATGTAATAGGAGTTATTCAGATCCATTTAACGGCCCAGTATTAAGTTTTTAACTGGGCCAGTTGGTGACAGAGCAAGCATACATACTGAAAAACATCACATTAAAGATAAGAAACGTGTGATTTTCAAGCTGACGAGGGTGTCATTGACGTGACTTGATATCTGGCTTGGGTAACTGCGGCGTGCCGAAAAAAGGGAGGGTGAAATTCCGCAGTGCTAGGGTGGCAAACAATTGGACGTGCCCCCAATAAGCTACTTTGGGACACCAGTGATTTCAAACTTTCAAAAATGATGACGGAGGCCGTATATGAAAAAGCTTAAACTTCGCATGAATACATTAGGTTTATGGCCCATAAGAATAGTCGGTGTGTGCCATTAACGTGGCTTGCCTCCGGCGGGAGTATTGTTTCAAAGATGAAGTGATAAGAGGCGCGTGGCCCTTAGAGCTTCATGTGCCGATTAACGTCTTTATAAAGCAGATAGCGGAATTGGCCCGGCCCACCGGCGTAGCAGGCTTGGGGGCAAAAGGCGCGAAGCCACATGTAATCGCCGGCTTCGACTTCGACCCAGTCTTGGTTAAGGCGATAGACGGCTTTGCCTTCGAGGACGTAAAGACCGTGTTCCATCACATGGGTTTCCGCAAAGGGAATAACCGCGCCGGGTTCAAATGTAACAATATTGACATGCATATCATGGCGCAGATCGGTTGGGTCAACAAAGCGGGACGTTGCCCATTTACCATCTGTTCCGGGCATCTCAGTCGGAGGCACGCGGGATTCATGTGTAACGAAGGCTTCTGGGGCATCCAGACCTTTCACGGCTTCGTAGGCTTTGCGCACCCAATGGAAGGTAGCGTTTTGATCAGAGCTGTTGCGAATAGTCCAAACATCCCCTGCTGGGATATAAGCGTAGCCCCCTGTTTCAAGCAGATGCACGGCGCCGTTCAAAGTAAGTTCGATCTGTCCATCAACAACGAATAAAACACCTTGGGCTTGGGGATTGGTTTCAGGGCGGTCGCTGCCCCCATTTGGCGCAAGTTCAACAATATATTGGCTAAAGGTTTCAGCAAATCCCGACAAAGGACGCGACAAAACCCACATGCGCATACCAGTCCAAAAGGGTAAATACGACGTTACAATATCGCTATAGGTTCCTTTAGGAATGACGGCATAGGCTTCGGTAAACATCGCCCGATCCGTGAGTAGTTGGGTCTGGGGAGGCAGACCCCCTTTGGGCGTGTAATAAGGAGCTTTGGACATGGGGAAGCCTAGTATTGGATGGTTTGTGTTGTTTAATCCCACCCATCTAAGCACATTGCCCAAGGATTCCTATAACACAATGATGCAATAGGATTACCTTGGGAAATTTGAAAATCAGTCAAGACCTTGAGGCGAACCAACGATCATAAAACGCAAGGCTTCTGGCTGAATGACCCGCTCTGTTAAGCGTTTGACATCCTGCAACGACACGGCATTGATAACGTCATTCCGATTTTTAACATAGTCTGGAGTGAGCCCGTCATACTGCATCCCGATAAGAATGTTGGCTATTTTTGCATTGCCATCAAAGCGAAGCGGATAGGCACCAGTCAAATATGTTTTGGCTTGATCAAGTTCATCTTGGGTGACCCCATTGGCGGCAATGTCCCGCCATACGTCTTGAACCACCTGGATAGCTTCGCCGACACGGTCATTGGCCGTTGCAAATTTGCCAACGAAAAGATCCGCATAATCGCGTGACGACAAATAGGTGCCAACCCCATAGGTCAGACCCCGTTTTTCGCGCAACTCAATCATCAGACGGTTTTCAAAATTACCGCCACCAAAGATAGTGTTCAGCACAAATGCTGCAAAGAAATCGGGATCATTTCGGTTAATGCCTTCGCTACCGAACAAGATCACGGATTGCGGCGTTTCAAATGGAATGACACGTACACCGGACTTTAACCCAATTACCGCGCGGTCTGGAAAAGGTAGTGGGCTGGAGATCGGTAAATCGCCAAGCAAATCGTCAATCAAATCGCTTAACTCAGCAGCCGATATATCCCCGACTGCAGACACTATCACTCTGTCTTGGACCATGATATCCCGATGGATATCTTTCAGGTCCTTGGCTGTGATCGTGGCCAAAGTGTCAGCTGTCCCAATATCTTGGGAAGCATAAGGGTGATTTCCGTAGGCTTCGCTATCCCAAGCGCGCGACACCATTTCATCAGGGTTCTTTTCTTGTGATTGGATGATTGATTCCACTTGCCCGCGAACCCGATCGATCGCATCTTGATCAAAACGCGGATCAACAATGGACTGACGCAACAGCGCGATTGCCTGGTCCCGGTTTTCGGTCAAAAATCGTGCAGAAATAGAAACCGCATCGGAATAGGCGTCATATCCAAAGTTCGCAGCAAGGCTATCACGCGCCATGCTAAACGCACGTGCATCCATTTCACCAGAGCCTTCTTCCAAGAGCCCCATCATCAAATTCACAATGCCGCGCTGCTCCATCGGTTCAATAGATGTGCCGCCTTTGATGCGGATTTCCAAAGCGACAAAGGGAATATTATGATCTTCGACTAACCACGCATCAATGCCGCGTTTGGTTGTAAGTGTTTGAATATCTGTTGCCGCAAATACCGGAAGGGCAAAGACCGCAAAAACAATAGACAAAAAACGCATCATTGGGCTGCCTCCTCGGGTTTAAGCATATAGCCAGTGACCGAATTTTCCAATTTCAGCACCTCTTGGGCGACGGACAAAATATCATCTGCTGTTATGGATTGAAGAATATCTGGCCACGCATGAATGTCATCAATAGTCAGCCCTATCGCCAAAGCTTCGCCATAGGTATTTGCCAAGGACTGCGTGTTATCCTGGGCATAGACTGTTTCAGCCCGAATTTGCATTTTCAAGCGTTCAAGATGATCTTGGTCCACACCATCGCGCATGAAATCTTGGATCGCCGTATCCATGGCATTTTCTGCATTTTCAAGTGTCACACCTTGGGATGGAACAACAACCAAAGAAAAGGTTCCGTCATCCACCGATGTGCCGGAATAAAACGATCCGGCATAAACTGCAGTTTGTGTTTCAAACTGGAGTTTTTGGGTCAAAACAGACGTCTGCCCCCCACCTAATAATTGAGCAAGCAATAACAATGCGGCTGCCTTTTTCTGATCACCACTGTCGCGTTCTGGGGCAATGTAGGCCCGTGTTACATAGTCTTGGGTAACACGTGGGTCCAGAAACGACATGCGCCGCGCCGACGTATGTGGGGGTTCTTGGGGGCGTGTGCGGGGTTGCAAATCGGGATTTGCAGGCAAAACACCATAGTAGGTTTCCGCAAGTGACTTTACTTCGGACGGCACGA
>JAHEJA010000003.1:0-64794 GCA_024639125.1 Paracoccaceae bacterium | reverse complement strand
GACATGCGCCGCGCCGACGTATGTGGGGGTTCTTGGGGGCGTGTGCGGGGTTGCAAATCGGGATTTGCAGGCAAAACACCATAGTAGGTTTCCGCAAGTGACTTTACTTCGGACGGCACGACATCCCCAGCAACAACCAAAATCGCATTATTCGGGGCATAATATTGGTGGTAATAGTCTAAAGCATCGGCCAACGTTAGTTTTTCAACTTCGTGTTTCCATCCAATTACCGGCACACCGTAACGATGGTTCAAGAACAAGGCCGCGTTGCGTTGTTCGCGAAACAAAGCGCCGGGATCGTTTTCGACGCGCATATTGCGTTCTTCTAGGATAACATCGCGCTCGGTTAAGATATCATCCTCCGTCAGGTCAAGGTTGACCATACGATCAGATTCCATCTGCATCATCAGCTCAAGCCGATCTGCCGCAATCCGTTGGTAATAGGCTGTGTAGTCATAGCTGGTGAAGGCGTTATCCGATCCACCATTTGCAGCGACTGTGCGTGAAAATTCACCTGATTCCAATGTCTTGGTTTGCTTGAACAAGAGATGTTCCAGAAAATGCGCAACACCTGAAACACCAGGTTTTTCATCGACAGATCCAGATTTATACCACACCATATGCACAACCACAGGAGCGCGATGATCTTCGATCACGACGACGTCCATTCCATTGTCGAGCTGAAATTTTGTGACAACATCTGGAATTGCAGCGACCACAGGAACGGCCAAGCTAACCAGCAACGAAAAAACGAAAAGTAATACGCGCATCTCTGTCTCCTTTAGGGATAAGATACGCTCTATTTTACCAGTTTCAAGCGATCTCGCGTTAGCGTGATAACTTGCTGCGCACCCAACCAAAGAAGCCACCAATTTTCGACGGCTTCAGGGGTTGGCTTAATGGGGCAACATCGTCTTGGGGTGCTGTTGGGGTCACTTGGGCGCGTTTCACGATTTGAGACTGCGGCACCTTGCGCCCCTTATCAGCAAGGCTCAGCCCGTTGTTCAACGGTTTGGGCAATACTGCAAAGGTGTTTGGCATTTCCAAAGGATTGAAGACCTGCGTCTGATAGGGATCAGGACCGCCTGTTGGACTGTAATAATTTACAGGAACTGGCTTGTTGCTTTTGCTGCATCCGGCAATGACCGAACCCACTAACAGCATAAAAACGATTGTTCGCTTCATCCCATTCTCCTTACGTGCTTAAAAAGCTTTAGCGTAAACAATCGCCTAGGTCATCCCTGTTTTTGCGCAGGGGGGATTATTGCCAACCCAATTGCGCCTGCAAAGATCGCAATATCAGCAACATTGAACGAAAATGGATTGCGGATCCCGCAACAGGACATGTTCAGAAAATCCGCAACGGCACCATAAGCCAATCGATCAATCACATTGCCAACGGCACCACCGATCAAGAGGCCAGCAGCAACAAAGCCTATTTTGCGTGGTGGTTCACGATAGACCCAAACAAGAAGTGCCACACAAATAACGATGCTGATACCGACCAGCACATAGCGCGCGGTGCTTGCGTCATGTGCAAACAAACCAAAATTAATACCTTGGTTCCACGCCATTCGGAAATTTATATACGGCGGCAAGACATCAATAGACAGCGCCGTTTGCAAACCCAGTCCAAACACCACATAAATCTTGGTGATCTGATCGATCACCAAGGTGATGAGGGATGTTATGAACAGCGCGCGCATAGATCAAACAGCTTAGTGGCGGAAATGGCGCATGCCGGTAAAGACCATCGCCAATCCAGCAGCATCAGCGGCGGCAATCACGTCTTCGTCACGCATGGACCCACCGGGTTGAATAATCGCCGTTGCACCGGCTTCTGCCGCCGTCAAAAGCCCATCCGCGAATGGGAAAAACGCATCAGATGCCACAACGGACCCTTGGGTCAACGGGGCATCAAGGCCAAGTGCTTCGGCCATGTCTTGAGCCTTGCGCGCGGCAATACGACAGCTATCAACGCGGCTCATTTGTCCAGCACCTACACCAACGGTTGCGCCGTCTTTGACATAGACAATCGCGTTAGACTTGACATGTTTTGCCACTTTCCAAGCGAACAATAAATCTGCCATTTCTTGATCCGTTGGCGCACGTTTGGTGACAACCCTAAGATCATCAAGGCTAATATGACCGTTATCTTTGTCCTGAACCAAATAACCACCAGACACCTGTCGGATTGTCATATTGGATTCACGCGGGTCCGCCATTTTAGATGTTGTCAAAAGACGTAGGTTCTTTTTCGTTGCAAAGACTTCGATTGCGTCTTGCGTCGCATCCGGCGCAATTACAACTTCGGTAAAAATCTTGGTGATTTCTTCTGCGGTGGCGCGATCCAGAGTTTGGTTCAGTGCAATAATCCCACCAAACGCAGAGGTCCGATCGCAATCAAATGCGGCTTTGTAGGCGTCAACCAATGTGTCAGCGCGGGCAACGCCACATGGGTTCGCGTGCTTGATAATAGCACAAGCCGGACCTTGGTCGGCACCAAATTCACAGGCCAATTCAAAGGCAGCATCTGTATCATTTATGTTGTTATAAGAAAGCTCTTTGCCCTGATGTTGGATAGCTGTCGCAACGCCTGGACGATTAGAGCCATCTACATAGAACGACGCGGATTGGTGCGGATTTTCCCCATAGCGAAGTGTTTGCGCCAGCTCACCGGCAACAGCACGACGACGTGGCGCAGTTTCCCCAATGGCCTCTGCCATCCAGCCTGAGACTGCGGCATCGTATGCCGCTGTCCGTGCATAGGCCCGCTGTGCCATCTTTTGACGGAACACATAGCTCGTTTGGCCTTCGTTCCCTGCCAGCTCGGCCAGTAATTCTTCGTAATCTTCGACATCAACAACCGTCGTCACAAACCCATGGTTCTTGGCAGCGGCACGGATCATCGCAGGACCACCAATATCAATATTCTCGATACAGTCCTGATAATCACCACCTTTGGCGACGGTTTCTTCAAATGGATACAGATTCACGACCAACAAATCGATACCACCGATACCATGCTCTTGCATTGCCGTTAGGTGATCATCATTGTCACGCAGCGCAAGCAATCCACCATGCACCATCGGGTGAAGTGTTTTGACGCGACCATCCATCATTTCTGGAAAGCCTGTGACATCCGAAACATCAATAACAGAAAGACCCGCGTCGCGGATTGCTTTCGCGCTACCGCCTGTTGACAACAACTCAACACCACCAGCCGACAAGGCTTTGGCAAGGTCAATCAAACCGGTTTTATCAGATACAGAAATTAACGCGCGGCGTACGGGGAAGAGATCAGTCATTCTAAGGTCCTGGCAGTCATTACATTTCATCCGCTTCGATCCAATTCACATCCCGCACGGCGATGTCCGTGTCATGCGCCTTGGAGAGCGACCAGCGAATACGCGATGCATACTCCATCGCGCGCCAAGACAAAACAGCTTGTTTCGTCGCACGAGGCTTTAATCGCCCTGTTTCTAAATAAACACTCGGCTCAAGGGTCAATTCCGCACTGCCTTCAAAGCGCAAGACCCAGATTTCACCGCTTTTCAGCATCATTGAAACAGCTTTTCCGCCCAGATCAAGGTCGGCTTCGACTTCGGGATGTAAGTGGAATTTTACAAAAAACGGAAATCCCTTTAGCTCACTTGCATCTAACGCTTTGTCAAATACGCGTTCTGCCTTGGGATTGACCGCGATCAACGTGTCTTCTCCGACCACGCTGCGACCGTCGATCGATACTTCAAGACGCCGCACATGGCTTAACCCATTCGTGCTGACATAGCCGTCATGAGCGCCTTCAAAGATATAGCTTTCTGCATTATGGGTCATTTCAACAGGGACGTCCGATGGACCCTCGATTAGACCTTCGCGTTCGACACCTGCATAGGACAATTTGCGCCCCAATTTCGAACTGGACAGACCTTCGAAATGAAGCACGGAATGAGAGGGCGTGGCACGTCCTGCCTTGCGCCATTCGTCCCCGAAACTTACACCAGAGCCACAGTTCACAATCAAAGGACGTCGCCCAGACGTTAGTTCGAACGCTAATGTAGACGCATGCGCATTTACCGACGCTCGCCCCGTTGGAGGCACACTTGCATCCACAATGACACTGGTTCGCCCTGCGGATAGGCGGGCAAATCCCATTGCTAAGCCATTTGCTTGCATAGACCGGTTTCCCGATTGCGCCAAAGCGTGATCAAGGCGGCCATCGATTCCACGACCACCGCCATGAAAACGCGCCAAACCGCCATCGGAATGACGCAATGTGCGCAGCGTCGGCGCGATCCGATCTATCGCTGCGATATGCGTTTTAGCAGGGGTCCAGCCTTCGTCCTTGAGAGCAGAGGCCGCCCAAGTCAACAGTGTAAAGACTTCTAGTAATTCTTCTGGATTACGCGTTAAAATTCCGCCAGTTTCATCAATTTGCAAGCGGCATTCTTTGGCCAAGGCGCTGGTTGCCGGAGCAACCAAATGGTTCATGCCCGACAATGACAGCCCGGCATAAATCAAACCTGTCAAAGCCTCGAAACGGGGCAAGCCCGGTGAGGTTTTGTTCCAACGTCGCGACAGGAACAGCGTCTGATGCGCCAAAGAACGGTAAAACCGTTCTGATGCTGCGGCGTCTTGGGCACGCAACAAAAGCATGGCGTGATGAATCCAACGAATAATACGCCGCCCCGCCAAGTCAGGAACCCAACCTGCGCCTGCGCCGCGCCCATAACGATCAATCCAGTCAAAGGTCCATTCTTGGGCTTTGCGACGTGCCAGTTGATCCCCCACAGCAGCCAAATCATCCAACCAAGCAAATCCATGCGCTGCGTCTTCGAATGTCAACGATGGCGGCGCAATCGCCCAGAGCGATTGATCGGGGGCTTCGACCAAATGACCAGCTAGAAGGATATTTCCGGCGCATAATTGCCGTCCCTTGGCAAAGCTACCAATAGAGCGCGGCTCTGGTTGCGACACAATCCCTGTTGCAGGTCTTGAGAACCCACTTAGACGTGCATGCAAGCGGTGCATCAATTTAAGATGTCGTGCCGATAAATTTTTTGAAAGCGTCATGCGCCCTGCCCTTTGCGCGTGAACAATATACGGTGCAGCCTATATAATTCGATGTCCAAGCGCTGTCACCGATCAATCCATCTTTTACGCAGATTTCCGCAAGACCGAGATATAAAAGCCATCCATGCCGCCTTGCTCGGCCAAATAATCCGGACGCAACCGCAAGCCGCCTTCGTGTGTGATCCAATCCGGATCAACAAAAGGCACCTTAGATAAATCTTCGACCGTCAAAGACGGATGCCGTTCAAGTGCTTCGTCAATCTGAACTTCGCCTTCGTCCGGCAAGAGCGAACATGTGCAATAGACCAAACGTCCCTCGGGTTTGAGCAAGCCAAGGGCGTGATCAATCATGCGCTCTTGGATGTCGAACAGCTCAGCAAATTCTGATCCATCTTTGGCGTGAGGCAAATCCGGATGGCGCCGCATAGTCCCCGTCGCAGAACAAGGAGCATCCAATAAAATCACATCAAAAGGCGCATCTGAATATTCAAACGCATCCCCCACACGGATATCTGCATGCAACCCAACCCGTTTCAGGTTCTCATGAACACGGCCCATCCGATGCTCAGAAACATCTAGCGCCACAACGTCAGCCCCGGCAGCAGCCAATTGCATCGTTTTCCCGCCTGGAGCGGCACATAAATCAAGCACGCGCAAGCCTTGGATATCGCCCAGCAACCGCACAGGCAATGCAGCAGCGGCATCTTGGACCCACCAATCGCCTTCTTGAAACCCGTCTAGTTTTGATACCTGACCTGCGTCTTGCAAACGGACGCTACCATCCAAAATCACATCGCCCCCCAAAAGCGCGGCCAATTCCGCGACTTTGGACACATCTTTGGGCGTAATATCCAGTGGCGGCGCGCCAAACTGTACTGCTTCGATCTTGGCGATGATGTCTGGGCTATAGGCATCAGAAAGCGGCTTGCGCAACCATTTGGGCAATCGCGGCACGCGCAAGATATCCCATTCTTTGGGTCCATGCTCGGCAACCCTGCGCAAAACAGCATTCACCAGACCTTTGAAGTGGGCATATCGCTTGTTACGCGCGCATAAATTCACAGCCTCGTTCACGACCCCATGAGCGTCGCCCCCCATACAAAGTTCGACAGTTGCCACGCGCATGATATTCAGAATACCCAATGCCGGCATCCGTTTCACATGTTGGTTTAAAATTTTATCGGCGCGCTCTAGTCCCCGCAATGTTTGTACCGCCAGCCGTTGCGCACGCGCCCGATCCGCAGGTTCAAGCGGATCCAAAATACCCGAATTCACTGCTTCGGACATCAGCCGCCCGTCTTCGCCCAAAACTTCGTTCAAAAGGCGCACAGCCATTTGGCGGGGCGTGGGGGCTGATTTAACCATAGGGGGGAATCCTTGCAATTTTGTTGGCTCGTCGTATATCAACCCTTAAGCCATTAGGAAAGAGAGCATGAGCGAGAACCAAGACCTTCCCCCTGCGGCGATACGCGCCTTGGCAGAAGCCGAAGAACGGCGCAAGGCCGCTAAAGACACAGAGCTGCCCAAAGAACTCGGAGGCCGTGACGGTCCAGAGCCCGTTCGCTATGGCGATTGGGAGAAAAAAGGGCTCGCTATCGATTTCTAATCGACGCGCTGGCCTGTCGTGATCGGATAACCGCGCAAGAACACATCTGCGCTTTGTGCCGATTTTCCCGATTTTTGCGCGCTTAAAATGCGCACAGCTCCGGTGCCGCATGCAATCACGAAATCATCCGTGATAACCGTTCCTGCCGCACCAGTTCCGGCTGGGACATATTCAGAAGCCAACGCTTTAATGCGGTCTTCACCGACCTGAAACCAAGCCCCCGGAAACGGGGCAAGTCCACGAATTTGGCGATCCACGTCAATGCCGGACTTTGTCCAATCAATGCGGGCTTCGGATTTGTCAATTTTATGGGCATAGGTCACGCCCTCTTGGTCTTGGGGGGTCGCCACAAGATCCGGTAATTTATCCAGTGCCTCGCAAATCAATGTCGCACCCTGTGCGGAGAGTCGATCATGCAAAACAGCCGTTGTGTCCGCAGCAAGGATTTCGGTTGTTTGACGCAAAAGCACCGGTCCCGTATCAAGCCCTGCTTCCATTTGCATAATGCAAATGCCCGTTTGCGCATCCCCAGACATGATCGCGCGATGGATCGGTGCTGCACCGCGCCACCGAGGGAGCAAAGAGGCATGTATATTCAAACACCCAAGCTTGGGCGCATCCAAAATCGCCTGCGGCAACAAAAGCCCATAAGCAACAACAACAGCCACATCCGCATCCAGAGCCGAAAATTCGGCTTGGGCGTCATTAGTTTTTAAGCTGACCGGATGGCGCACTGGCAGTCCAAGCTTTAATGCATGTGCATGCACTGGAGTCGGGCGATCCTTTTTGCCCCGTCCCGCAGGACGCGGAGGCTGACAATAAACACATAAGATGTCATGACCCGCCGCATGCAGCGCGTCCAACACAGGGACCGAAAAATCGGGTGTGCCCATAAAGATCAGCTTCATTGGAATTTCTTTGCCTTTTTTAGCAACATATCGCGTTTAACTTTGGACAGATGATCGAAATATAACTTGCCATTCAAATGATCGATTTGATGCTGAACGGATGTGGCCCAAAGCCCAACAAAGTCTTGGTCCTGACTGTCACCATTTTCATCCATGAACCGAACCGTCACCGCGCGTGGTCGCTTGATCACAGCAGATACCCCCGGCAAATTCGGGCTGGCTTCGTCGTGTTCACGAAATTCGATGGAAGAATACAGGATTTCAGGGTTTGCCATCCTGATGACTTTGCCACGTTCGTTAGAGGCATCAACGACAGCAATCCGAGACATGACACCAATTTGATTGGCCCCCATGCCAACACCCGGCATGGCTTCCATTGTGTCAATTAGATCCTGCCAGATCGCGCGCACCTCATCCGTTATTTCAGAAACGGGACTGGCTGCTGTGCGCAATCGTTTGTCCGGCCATTGCAGACACTTGCGCACGGCCATTATGCTTTGCCTCGGGCAATATCACGTTTGAGTTTCTGCATTTTGCGGGTGATCAACTGGCGCTTCATTGTGCCAATATGGTCAATGAACAGCTTGCCATTCAAGTGGTCTATTTCATGTTGGATGCAGGTAGCCCAAAGACCAGAAAAGACTTGGGTTTCTTCGTTGCCATCCCGATTGATCCAACGCACCTCGACTTCGGAGGGGCGGGTCACTTCGGCAAATTGATCAGGGATTGATAAACATCCCTCTTCATAAACGCTTGTGTCGTCCGACGATCCAATGATTTCAGGATTAAAAAGCACCATTGGCTTGGGCGCTTCGCCTTCTTCTTTGACGCAATCCATAACAATCACGCGCTCTAACACGCCGATTTGCGGCGCAGCCAAACCGATGCCGGGCGCATCATACATTGTTTCAAGCATATCATCCGCCAATGTGCGCAGCCCATCGGACAAATCCGGCACAGGTGTACACAATTTTTTAAGGCGCGGATCGGGGTGGATCAAAATAGGTCTTATCATAGGCCTTGATCTAGGACATAACTGCAATTTGTGCAACGTCTCTTGCGCCAAAAATCAAGCGCATTCGTGTGACGTCAGTGAAACTAAAGGAGCCAAATATGAACTTTGATGAAATCATCGACCGCCGTGGAACCCACTCTGTAAAATGGGACATGATGGAAAAGATATATGGCGTTCCGACAGATGATGGATTGGCAATGTGGGTCGCGGATATGGATTTTCGCCCCCCAACGTGTGTTCAAGACGCCTTGGAGCAGATGAAAACCGATGGTGTTTATGGCTATTATGGCGACGACGCCAGCTATCGTGCGGCGATACAATGGTGGATGAAGAGTCGCCATAATTGGGACATTAAACCTGATTGGATTTTCACCACACATGGGTTGGTGAATGGGACGGCAATGTGTGTCGATACGTTTACAAACCCAGGCGACGGCGTTGTGCTTTTTACACCTGTGTACCACGCGTTCGCCCGTGTGATTACCGCCAACAATCGCGAAGTCGTGGAATGTGAACTGGTCAACACCAATGGTCGCTATGAAATGGATTTTGACGCCTATGATGCCCAAATGACGGGTCGGGAAAAGATGGTAATCCTCTGTTCTCCGCATAACCCGTCCGGACGCGTTTGGAGCAAGTCCGAGCTGCAAGGCGTTGCAGATTTTGCAAAGCGACATGATTTGATATTGGTTTCGGATGAAATCCACCATGACCTTGTTTTTGCAGGCAACACACATACCCCGATGCCACTGGTCGATCGTTCGATCACAGATCGTTTGATCATGATGACGGCCACGACCAAAACCTTTAACATCGCAGGCAGCCATTCTGGAAATGTCATTATCGAAGATCCCAAATTGCGCAGCCAATTTTCCGCCCGTATGGGGGCATTAGGCATAAGCGCGAATAGCTTTGGGCTTTTCATGGCAGAAGCCGCCTATAGTCCAGAAGGTGCAGAATGGCTGGATGCTTTGGTCGCCTATCTCGATGAAAATCGCCGTATTTTTGACCAAGGTGTCAATGCCATTCCCGGGGTGCAGTCAATGGATATGGCATCCACTTATTTAGCCTGGGTGGATTTCTCTGGCACAGGTATGACCCGTGACGAATTCACCAAGCGCGTCCAAACTGATGCCAAAATCGCAATCAATCATGGGCCAAGCTTTGGCACCGGCGGGGACAATTTTCTAAGGTTCAATTTTGCAACGCCACGCGCGAATGTTGTTGCCGCGGTCGAGCGGCTTCAGGCGGCATTCTCCGATTTGCAGTAATCTACGTCAGGTAACCAACGGGCGCAGAATCGTCCCGAATGAAATCCAGCGGAGCAGACACCTGCGCCGCTGTGTTTCGCTTGAATTCGAAATGAATTTCATCACCTGCTTCTTCGGACGCAACAATCAAACAGCGTGACATATGGCGCGCACCATCAAATAGATCCACATGCCCACGTAAGCGCGGTGCATGTTCGGCATCTAGTGAAAACCCGTTGCTCCAAAACCGAAGCACAGGAAACACACCCTTTTGCGTTTGAACACGCAACCTGCTCTTACGCTTGAGGGTTTGTTTTCGCGCGGCATCTATGCCTGCTTGAACTTCTTTGGACAAAAAGGTTGTCATGATGGAATCTCCGACTTCTTACCCATGAGTGTGAAGCGTGAGCCATGAAAATCAAGTAAACATTAGGTGACAGTTTTAATACAAATGGGTGCATTGCGCGTAGATGCACAGAACCTGCGCGTTCGCGCCCATTTCTGAAATAGCCCATTCGCACTAAGTCGTTGACGAAACAAGCCAAGGAGAACGCCAAATGGGACTTTTGATCGACGGACAATGGAGCGACCAATGGTATGACACGAAATCCACAGATGGAAAATTTGTGCGCACCCAAGCCAAGTTTCGCAACTGGATCACACCAAACGCCGTGCCCAATTCCAATGGGATAGAGTACCTAGCCGAATCGGGTCGCTATCATTTGTTCATCTCGCACGCTTGCCCATGGGCCCACCGCACGATGATTTTTCGGCACCTAAAGGGGTTAGAAGACCATATATCCATTTCGGCGGTGCACCCTGATATGCTGGACAAAGGATGGACCTTTGAAACAGATAACAGCGGCGCAACAGGAGACACGCTTTTCGGGTCGCGCTTTATGCACGAGATTTATACCCGTGCAGAACCGAATATGACAGGTCGGGTCACTGTTCCTGTGCTTTGGGACAAGAAAACAAATACGATTGTCTCGAATGAATCCTCTGAAATCATTCGGATGTTTAATGGGGCGTTTGATGGCATCACGGGGAACACCGATGACTATTGGCCCATTGCCCTGCGCGATGATATCGAAGAGGTCAACGAACGGATTTATGACACTGTGAACAACGGCGTTTACAAGTCAGGATTTGCAACAACTCAGGCAGCGTATCAGACGGCTGTTGACCCCCTTTTTGCGACGCTTGATTGGCTCGAAGCGCGCTTGTCCCCATCACGCTACCTTGTGGGCGACACCCTGACCGAAGCAGATTGGCGATTGTTCACGACATTGGTGCGCTTTGATTCCGTGTATCACCTGCATTTCAAATGCAATCGCAAGCGGATCATCGATTACCCAAATCTGTGGGCCTATACGCGCGATTTATATCAAACCCGTGATGTCGCCAAAACAGTGAACTTGGCCCATATCGTGCGGCACTATCACTTTAGCCATGAAACCATAAATCCGCATCGGATCATTCCAACCAATCCAGTTCTGGATTTCTTGGCCCCACACAACCGCGGTTAATTGGGTTCCGCATAATGTTCTACCATCGCGGCCAAATCCTCTGCAGGGGTCGCGATGGGGACAAAGGCACATGCATTTGAACACAACTGAAAGATTGATCCATCCGAAAAGAAATTTGTGTTCGTAACAAACACAACGCGCGCCTTGGGATGGCGATAATTTGCATAATCCGACACTGCAAATGCGCTGCCCTGATCCAGCACCAAATCCAAAACGATTATGTCAAATGTCTGATGCGCCATTTTTCCAATCGCATCTAGTTCAGATCCAACCAAAGCGACCTGTGCGCCCTGCCGCTCTAATGCGCGGCGCCAAATTGACCCAAGCTCAAGTTTTCCAACTACAATCAATACGTTCATTAAAGTTCACCAATTAATAATCACCCCATGTCCCGTGTTCTGTATTCTTCAAATTCCTAAACAAAAGGTTAATATCTCGGTAAGAAAGGTAAAGATTTCATCTGAACTTGCACTGACCGCTAAATTCAGGTTCAAGCAAAGAAAGCATTGAACCAAGGGCCAATTCCCAATGAAACAAGGACCTTCATATCTAAACCGCGACCATGGAGGCGGCATAGATGCCGCTATTGCCGCGTTTGGTGGCGTTAGGAAAGATTGGATTGACCTGTCAACCGGCATTAACCCAATTCCCTATCCGGTTCCTGATTTTTCAAGTGATGTGTTAACACAGCTGCCGGATACGGGCCTTTATCAATCCCTTGAAACCGCTGCTCGCGCATTCTGGAATATTCCCGAAAATATGGGGGTTGTTCCGGCCAGTGGCGCCTCTGCTTTTATTTCGCTTCTTCCCAGAATTCTGCAGGGCACAACAGCTCGGACATCGCATCCCACCTATAACGAACATCGCGCCTCTTTCGAGGCAGCCGGCTGGCAAATGACGGATGACACGCCAGATGTCGATATTTCCGTTCACCCAAACAATCCCGACGGAAGGTTGGCCATGCCCAACACGCAGTGCAAATGGCAGATCATCGACGAAAGCTTTTGTGACATCTGCCCTGATGCCTCGTTTGTTCCGAATATGACAAACAACATGATCGTGTTAAAAAGTTTTGGAAAATTCTGGGGTCTTGCCGGCCTTAGGTTAGGGTTTGTGATTGCTCCTCATGCACTCTGTCTCAAGCTACAAAACGCCCTTGGCCCATGGGCCGTGTCCGGACCTGCGTTAGTGTCCGGAGCCCAAGCCCTATCTGATCCGGATTGGGCCAAAATGACACGGCAGCGCCTTGCCACGGATTGCAAAGAGCTAACCACTCTGATGCGCCAAATGGGGGCCCAGACCGTCGGTGGCACAGATCTATTCCAGCTGTATGCAGTTGACGATGCCCAAGACTGGCAGACACATCTAGCACGCCATCACATCTGGACGCGTATCTTTCCATATTCTAAAACATATCTGCGCTTGGGCATTCCAACATCAGCCCAATTAAACCGACTAAAGGCCGCCCTAAATGTACGCTGAACTTCTGGTTATTGCATTGATTTTAGACGCCATATTGGGCGAACCCAAATGGCTATGGTCACGTTTTCCACATCCTGTTGCACTCATGGGAAAAGCCGTCACATTTTTTGAAAACCGCACCAATCATAACAAACATCGCAAACAAAAAGGCACGATAGCAATGGGCCTTCTTGCGATCGGCGCCATGCTGATCGGATATGGTTTATCCTTTGGCGGACCCATTGTTGAATTGATCGTTGCTGCAATTTTACTTGCTCACAAATCTCTGATTGATCACGTCAAAGCGGTGGCACTTGGCCTTAATTCATCACTAACCGAAGGGCGCCAGGCATTAGCAATGATCGTAAGCCGAGACACATCGGATATGACCGAAAGCGATATCGTAAGGTCAGCCATTGAATCAGGCTCGGAAAATCTATCGGACGGCGTCATTGCACCTGCTCTTTGGTTCATGATTTTTGGGCTTCCGGGTCTTTTGCTTTATAAGATCACCAATACCGCCGATAGCATAGTTGGCTACAAAACTGATCGGTTTATTGACTATGGCTGGGCTGCGGCGCGGTTGGATGATGTCCTAAATTGGGTGCCTGCTCGGATCACAGCTATTTTATTGATGCTTGGCGGGTGGGTGCTTTTGCATTTTAACGCCATTCAAAAAGACGCCGCCACCCATAAATCCCCAAACGCAGGCTGGCCCGAAGCAGCAATCGCCTATGATCTAGGAATATCACTTGGCGGGCCCCGCAGTTATCACGGCCGTCAACAAGATTTCCCTTGGCTCAACCCGCAGGGTCGCAAACCATTGATCACTGGCGATATATCCTTGGCGCTGAAATCAATGTGGCGCGCATGGTTCCTGTTTGTGATCGGCATAGCTTTGCTGAGTGCAGGATAACGCCCGCCATTCCCCTAGGCCAAGGCGCGGCAACCTGTTACCCCTAAACCATACATGTAGGGAGTTTTCTAATGCGTCTTTTATTATCGGGTATCGTGGCCCTTGCTTTGGCACAATCCGCCTCTGCCCAATGTGGCGGGACCTTTAATGGCTTTGTCGAGGGTCTGAAATCCGAAGCCACGTCAAAAGGTTATACCAATCAGTTGGTCAATTCTTTCTTCCAAGGTGTCCAGCAAGATCCAAAAGTAATCCAAGCGGATCGGTCCCAAGGCGTCTTTCAACTGCCCTTTTTAGATTTCTCTCAGCGCTTGATTAGCCAAAATCGCTTGGATCACGGCGCGAAAAACGCACGCACCTACAAATCAACATTTGACCGGATCGAACGCGAATACGGAATTTCACGCGGTGTCTTGATGGCTTTTTGGGCGTTTGAAACGGACTATGGCGCGGTCCAAGGCAATTTCAACACACGAAATGCATTGGTAACCCTAGCCCATGATTGCCGGCGCCCTGATCTTTTCCGCCCCCAGGTTTTGGCCGCCCTTGAACTTTATCGACGCGGCGATTTTGATCCAATCAACACCCAAGGCGCATGGGCCGGTGAAATCGGTATGGTCCAAATGCTGCCCGGTGATATCCTTGAAAACGGTGTTGATGGCGACGGCGATGGACACGTCACTCTAAAAACATCTGCACCTGATGCGCTCATGACAGGCGCAAAAATGCTACATGATCTAGGATGGCGCCAGAACCAACCCTGGCTCCAAGAAATCTCAGTCCCCAGCAATTTGGATTGGTCACAAACAGGATTGAACACTGAAAAATCCGTGTCACAATGGGCGCAATTGGGCGTAAAGGCGCGCGCTGGATCACTGCCAAGCGGATCGTTACAGGCCTCTGTCCTGCTTCCTCAGGGCCGCAATGGTCCAGCCTTCTTGGCCTATCCAAATTTTCGCATCTATTTCGAATGGAACCAAAGCTTTGTATACGTGACCACGGCTGCCTACTTTGCCACGCGTCTCGAAGGGGCGCAGCCCTATAATGCTGGAAATCCAGCGCCCGCGCTTTCAGGGCAACAAATGCAAAGCTTGCAACAAAAACTTTCTGCACGCGGCTATGATGTTGGGGCAATTGACGGCATTCTAGGCGCTAAAACACGTGATGCGGTGCAAGATGCCCAGAAAAAGCTAGGCCTTCCCGCAGACGCATGGCCAACACAACAGTTGCTAAACGCACTTTGACCATATGGGATGGTGGGCGGGGCGATGTGCACAGCACAAGCGCCGGCTTCCATCCTATGCAACCATCGCTGCGGCCTTTTTCAAATCTACAGAAACAAGCTGCGACACCCCTTGTTCTTGCATGGTAACGCCAAACAACCGGTCCATGCGTGCCATGGTCACCGCATGGTGCGTGATGATCAAAAACCGCGTATCAGTCCGACGACACATTTCATCCAGCAAATCACAAAACCGCGTCACATTGGCATCATCCAAGGGCGCATCAACCTCGTCTAATACACAAATCGGCGCTGGGTTGGCCAAGAATACCGCGAAAATCAACGCCATTGCAGTTAACGTCTGCTCCCCCCCCGACAAAAGCGACAGCGTGCTTAGCTTTTTCCCGGGTGGCTGGCACATAATCTCAAGCCCGGCTTCCAAAGGATCATCGCTTTCAACCAATTCCAACGTGGCTTCACCACCGCCAAATAAATGGGAAAACAACAAGCCAAAGTTGCTATTTACCTGTTCAAACGCCGTTAATAAACGTTCGCGACCTTCGCGGTTCAAACTGGCGATACCACCGCGCAGCGTTTTGATCGCCTCTTCCAAATCAGCCTTTTCTTTGACCAATTCAGCATGCTCCACTTCAACCTCTTTGGCATCCTCCTCCGCCCGAAGGTTAACGGCACCAAGCGCTTCGCGTTGCCGCTTCAAGCGGTTTACTTCTGCCTCAATCGCCTCAGACGCCGGCATTCGATCTGGATCTGCATCCAATTGCTCTAATAATGTCTCTGGCGTAGTCTCTAAGTCATCTTCAATACGCGACGCAGCCAAAAGCACCGTATCTCGCGCCGCTTCTGCGCGCGCTTCTGAACGGGCTCGCGTTTCCCGCGCTTCAGAGGCATCGCGTTCCGCGTCACGCTCTGCCGCCATCGCATCGCGCAGCACGGTTTCCGCTTGCGCCAAAGCGTCAGATGCGGTTTTTCGGCGGGCCTCTGCCGTTTCGATTGCACCGCTTAATTCGTCTCGCTTGGCTGAAATTTCCTGCGGTTGCGCAGCGGCTACGCTCAATTCAGCTTCGGTTTCCAACTTACGTTCGGCCAATTCAGCGCTTCGCTTTTCAGCTGTGTCCAACCGATGCGTCCATCCACTAAGTTCTTTTTTGACTTCTTGGCTCCGGCGCGTTCGGGTTTCGCCTTCTCGACGCAATTCATCAAACGCGGAACGCTTTGACATCATGGTGATCCGTGCAGCTTCGACTGTCATCTTGACCGCATCAACTTGACCACGAGCCTCGTCTAAATCCCCTAATTCACTAAGGGCAACATCGGCCTCTGTCACTTGACGCCGCGCGGACAAAGCGTCTTCTTCGTGGCGGGTCACAGCCAATCCAAGGCTTTCCAAACGGCCCTCGGCTAAATTACGATCCGCTTCTGCACGGCTCAAGGCGCGGTTCGCCTCTGCAACCAATTGATCCGAATGGCGACGCGCGTCGCGGGCTTCTTTGTCCTTTTTGCTTAGCTCCAACAATTCTGCGCTTAGCATTTCATGCGCGCCACGCGCGGCATCAACACGCACAGTTGCGCGTTCCATTTGCTGCTTCAACTCTTCTAATCGATTAAGTTGCTGCAGTCGCAAAGCCGCCGCAGAGGGCGCATCTTCGGACCATGCCCGATACCCATCCCAACGCCACAAATCACCTTCGGGGCTAACCAAGCGTTGCCCGGGTTTCAGCATTGGTTGCAAACGGGTTCCATCGTCCCCATCGACCAACCCAATTTGGCTCATGCGGCGCATCAAAACATCAGGTACAGAAACATGATTGGTCAGCGCGGTAATCCCCGCTGGTAAATCTTGGGGCCTGTCATAGGGATCAAGCATTGCCCAACCGGACGGGCCATCTTCGTCGACTTCGGGCGCACGCAGATCATCTGCCAATGCAGCGCCCAAAGCTTTTTCAAATCCCTTTTCGACCTGAAGCCGATCCAAGATTTGCCCACCTTCAGCCGTATCGCGCTGTACTAATTTCGCAAGCGCAGTGACTTCGGCCCGCAACGCATTGGCTTCGCCTTCGGCCTCTGAGCGTTCTGCGCGTGCGTCTGCTTCACGTGATTGCGTCGTCGCGCGTGATGTTTCCGCTTGCGTCAATGCATCTTCCGCTGCCTGAGCATGGATCACAGCCGCTGCTTCTTTTTCTTCGGCAAGAATGAAATCGTGTTTGGCTTTATCCAGGGCAAGTTGGCTTTGCGCGACGGCATCACGGGCTTTTTGGGCTTCTTGTTCGGATTTCTCTAACGTCTTTTTGCTGTCGGCCAGAAACCTATGCGCCGATTGATGACGTGCCGCCAATCTAGCGACATCTTCGGTCAATTGCGTAAGATCACTTTCACGTTCTTGTAAAATATGAGCTGCGTCTTGCGCATCCTTTGCAACGGCTTCCAGTCGCGGATCATGACCAACCGCCGCTTTACTTAGCTCTTTGGCTTCCCATTCAAGTCGTTGAATGGTCTCGCCAGCATCACGGTTTAGACCGGCTTCACGATCCATGTCTTTGGCCAGTTGATCGATCCGGTTTTGCAACGTTTCGATCCGCGCCAAGGCTTGCTGTTCTTGATCACTTAGGGTGTCGCGCTGAACCTGCAGCCGCTGCAAAATCGCGGCGGACACGGCTTCTTCTTCGCGGATGGGGGGCAAGGCGTCTTCTGCTGTTGCGCGCGCTTTGCTTGCTTGACGCGCCGCAGTTTCCGCTTGCGCAGCTGTTTTGGTGCGCTCTAGTAATTCTTGGTGTGCCGCCATGCGCGCAGTGTCTGCATCGCGCCAACGACGGAACAAAAGCAATCCTTCGGCGTGGCGCAGTTCATCGCCAATCGCACGATATCGCGCCGCTTGCCGCGCCTGTCGCGCCAATTGGGCCAATTGATTGGACAATTGGTCAATCACATCATCCACGCGCGCCAAATTCGTTTCCGCACCTTTTAGTTTAAGTTCCGCTTCGTGACGACGTTGATACAGACCCGAAATACCAGCGGCTTCTTCTAGAATGCGACGCCGATTTTTAGGTTTGGAATTAATAAGCTCGGCGATTTGTCCCTGACGCACCAAAGCGGGGGAATGCGCGCCCGTTGACGCATCGGCAAATAGCATCTGCACGTCGCGCGCGCGGACTTCTTTTCCGCTGGCTTTGTAAGCACTGCCCACATCGCGCGTGATGCGACGGACAATTTCAATAATATCTTCTTCGTTAAAACCAGCTGGCGCCAAACGATCCGCGTTGTCGATCAAAAGGCTGACTTCGGCGAAATTGCGTGCAGGACGGGTTGCAGCGCCTGCGAAAATCACATCCTCCATACCGCCGCCGCGCATGGCGGTCGGGCGATTTTCCCCCATGACCCAACGCAATGCTTCTAATAGATTAGATTTCCCACAGCCATTTGGTCCAACCACGCCTGTTAGCCCGTCCTGAATGATCAATTCAGTCGGATCCACAAAGCTTTTGAAGCCACTCAGCTTGAGTTTACTAAAATGCAACGACACACTCGTTTATGATTCTCTTGCTGTTATTTTGGGTGAGGGATAGCGTAGGAGTCAATGAAACAGCCCATTATCTTGGTGCAAGAGGTAACTTTTCCACAAGATATTGGCCTATTTCGCGCATAGACCAAGGAACAAAGGGGGCCAATTTATCATGGTTATAATCAAACCGGCCGATCCAAGAGACGCACACATTACCGATCTTTTGCGCCAAAGCCATGCCTTGATGCTTAGCCTTTTTTCGACTGATGACTGCCATTTTCTGGATATAGATACCCTTTGCCGCGATGATATCAAATTTTTTGCAGCCTATTTCAATGACACTGCAATCGGGACGGGTGCTATAAAAATCACGCCTGACTATGCAGAAGTGAAATCCATGTTTACCGACCCTAAACAGCGCGGTTTTGGCGCGGCTCAGGCAATTTTATCCAAGTTGATCGACACGTCAAAGCACCTAGGTCTAAGTGAAATAAAGCTGGAAACTGGCGTCGGATTAGATGCTGCACATGCGCTCTATGCAAAGAACGGATTTGAAATTTGCGGGCCATTTGGCGATTACAAAGCCAGCGCTGCATCGGTTTTTATGCGCCGAACCGTTTAACACATCAGCCGCATCGTAATGATCGACGGATCATAATCCGTATCGACACGATGCTGGGAACATCCAGTGACCTGAGCAACCGCGCGTCGTGCTGGACCCAAAACAGTCGTGCGTTTGGGAAAGGCCATGAATGTCACGCGTTCAGCTTGGGCAAAGGGGCCAACCACGCGGACGTCAAACGCAATAGCGTTGACCACCACACGCGTCGGCTGTGCATCCCAGAACATCGGGGTTCCACGGTCACACGCCGCGCAGAGCGTCAATAAAATAAAGATCCATAGTTTCCTCATACGTCATTTAACCCCAAAACGGTTAACAGTTTGTCACCAGCAGGAAGTAAGCTATATGTGGTAAGAATAACGAACCAAAAGGTGTACGATGCCGTTTGAAAAGGTAACGTCCGAAAAATTATCGCAAGCTGTGACACATCAAATTGAACAGTTGATTTTGCGCGGCATTCTGCGCCCCGGTGAACGGTTGCCCGCTGAACGCGAGCTGGCCGAACGCCTTGGCGTGTCTCGTCCATCCTTGCGCGAAGCGATCTCAGACTTGCAAGATAGCGGTCTTATCCTGTCAAAAGCAGGATCGGGAATTTTCGTAGCAGATGTCTTGGGAAATGCGTTTTCACCTGCACTTGTCCGCCTGTTTAGCACGCATGACGAAGCCGTGTTCGACTATGTCTCGTTCCGACGTGACATGGAAGGTTTGGCCGCCGAACGTGCCGCTTTATATGCCTCTGACACTGACTTGAAAATCATCCAAACTGTGTTTGATAAAATGAAAGCCGCACACGACAAAAAAGATGACGTGCAAGAGGCAAATTTAGACGCTGAATTTCATTATTCCATCATCGAAGCCAGCCATAATGTGATTATGTTGCATATGATGCGGTCCATGTATGAACTCTTGAAAAAGGGCGTTTTTTACAACCGTCAAGCGGCATTCACCCGTCATGTTGGCCGCAAAGAATTGTTCGAACAACACCGACGCATTAATGACGCACTGCAATCCCGCGATCCCAAAGCATCCCGCGCCGCAGTCGAAGACCACCTGAAATACGTTGAACAATCGCTCAAGGATCAACGCAAATCCGAAAAAAACGAAGCTATTGCGCAACGTCGGTTTCAACACGAACAAACCCGATAAGCCATAACGCTTTGGGATCATAAATGCGTTTCAATCGCAACGGCTTTGGCGGACTTAGCCGATTTTAACTTTGGCCCATTAATGACCGACGGTCAAAAACTTTAAGACCTCGAATTCTTTTCGAATGACCACATGTCAGACACGAACCGCAACATCACCAAAGGCAATGACCACACAGGACACGGCGCCGTTGTCCAATGCCGTGCCCATAAAAATTAACGGCCCAACTTCTCGTCAATCCAATCATCAATACGCTCAACTTTGGGATCGATGCGCGCGCGACGGAACCGTGCCCAGCGCACCCAAATCGCCCAAAAGAACGCCGCCAAAAGCGTTAGCCGAATAATGTTCCCCCAAGGGATCAACCGTATGTTCGGATCATCAATGGCACGGATCGACAAAGCGTTTGGATAAATCGATAAATATTCATTCCGCCATCCGTAATGACGCACAACAACCCACTGCGGAGCGGCATCATTCTTTTTGCTGATCATGTCTGACGCTTCAGCCTGAAGGTTCGCAGTGTCAAATTTGAAATACAAAGGCCAACCAAACCCCGTATCCTCGTTGCGATAGATCATAGGCTTGTCGTTTTGACGGAAGGCTTGGATGAAAAATACATCGCGGTTGGTTGTGCTTGATGCATTTCCGGAATCCCCTTTGGCCCAGAACATAGAGTTCGTGCCAAAATCGATCCGCTTTTCATATGTATCTGTAATCCGCACAATATCGCGTTGCGGCAAGGTGTAGTGTAAAAAACCAAACACCGCCGTTACCAAAATTATACGTAAAATCCACTTTAAATATCGCATCTGCCGCTCCTAGACCTTTTCTGTCATATAAGAGCTAATTGAACGGGATTCACTAGCAACACGGCAAATTTAAAAATTACAGCAAATGCGTTGCACCAATCAAACAAACCTGCCGCGCCCGCATAGGGCGCGACAATGAGGACACCGCCCCTTATCCCACGACGTTAAAGTCGGGACCATATGGATAGCCGGTGATATTTTCGTTGCCTGCGTCGGTAATCACCAAAATATCATGCTCCCGATATCCGCCGGCTCCGGCTTCACCATCGGCAATTGTCAGCATTGGCTCCATGGAAATCACCATGCCCGGCTCAAGCACTGTGTCGATATCCTCCCGAAGTTCCAACCCTGCTTCACGCCCATAGTAATGCGACAGCACCCCAAAGGAATGACCGTAGCCAAAGGTCCGGTGCTTTAACAAATCACGCTCTTCAAAGAAGCTGTTAATCTTATGCGTGATCTCGGCACAGCTGGCCCCTGGCTGCAACAGGCTCATACCATATTCATGCGCCGCTACGTTGGCGTTCCAAATTTCTAGCGATGCCGCATCAACCTCTTTGACGAACATAGTCCGCTCAAGAGCCGTATAATAAGCAGAAATCATAGGAAACGTATTCAAAGACAAGATATCACCACGCGCCAATTGCCGCGCTGTCACAGGGTTATGCGCCCCATCGGTGTTTATCCCTGATTGGAACCATACCCAAGTATCGCGATATTCGGCATCAGGAAATGATTTTGCGATTTCCAACTCCATAGCATCGCGCCCTGCCATAGCGATATCAATCTCCCGTGCGCCTTCTTTCACTGCATCCCGAATGGCATAACCACCAACATCAGCGACGCGCGCGCCTTCTCGGATTAATGCAATTTCAGCTGGGGATTTGTGCATACGTTGGCGCATCGCGGCAGGCGCAATATCGACGGAAATTGACGGACGCAAGAAATCTTCTAATTTGTCGCGTTGAACAAGAGTAAGATGATCGCCTTCGTATCCAATCACCTGACCTTCGCCGGACACGGATTTTATCGCACGCCAAAAATTGTCGCGCTGCCAATCGGTATAGGTAATGTTGTCTCCGTAACAGCGGCGCCATGGCTGCCCTGCATCGATACCTGCGGAAATTGTTACGCATTCGGTGTCAGTCACAACCAACCCATAGGGGCGGCCAAAGGAACAATATAAAAAGCCGGAATAGTAAGCGATCGAATGCATCGATGTGAAAACAGCGGCATGAACGCCAGTGTCAACAAGTATCGACCGCAGTTTGGCGATACGCTCTGCATATTCACCATCAGTAAATTGAAGTTTTGCTTTCTCACCATTGTGAAAGCGGTACATTTCTGGACGTGTAGTCATTTTTTGACCCTCCATTGATCCAACAAAAGAAGGTCCCGGCGTACAGGACTGAATTTTTTGAAAGGCTTGCGTATGTCTTTCATACGGGGCGACGCCATCGCCCTTGCCTATCCGTCATGAACGCTATTTCACGTGCTGACGCAAGCGAAATTTCACATCATGTCCCGAGGATGTTCACCAACATTTCAGACCCCATAGATTTCAGTGGATCAATCACATCAAAATGGTGATACCCCCCAAGCACTTGAACGTCACAGCGCCACGCGTCACCTAGCCAATGCGCTTGATCTAAAAAGACGGGGCGCTCATCTGCCCCGACCCAAATTGTGACCGATTTCAGCCTCACCGCCAATAAAGCCGGACTTTCGGCACAGGCTGTAAGCTCGGTTAACTTAAAGCTTTCGTTCATGGTCGTGTGCAATAACGGACGCAAATCTGACACCGGTGAAATCGGGGCAATATGTGCGACGCGGTCCAATGTCGGCTCGTTTAAAATGCCGTGGCATCCCATACGCGCGACCAGATGCCCGCCAGCTGAATGCCCCGCCAAAACAATCGTGCCGTCAAACATTTTGCCAACTTTTTCAATAGCTGACGCAATCTGCTTGGTAATATCGGATATGCTGACATCTGGACAAAGATCATAGCTTGGCATCACGACACGCCAGCCCATGTCCAATGCACCTTGGGCAAAATGTGACCAAAAGGATTTATCAAACCGCAACCAATATCCACCGTGCACAAAAACGAATGTACCTTTACAGGGAACTTCGGGAGTAAACACATCAAAGACCTGACGTTCCGTAGGCCCATAGGATACATCCAGATCACACCGGCCTTGCGCACTGAGCGCGCTTCGAAAGTCAGCTGCTTCTTTTGTCCAACGGCTGATGAACCCGTCAGCATCCGGAATATAGGCTGCATTTGCATAGGCATCGTCATAATTCATTGGATTTCCCTTACTTCGCGTCATTGTCTCTAGACAAACTTGGTCAGACTTGCTTTGGCTATTTTAACAGTTTTTTATTCGGGAGGAAGAGAAATGCTGGATCAAGCGACAAATCTTGCGGGCCTTTTGAAGGATCCATCGCTTTTGGCAACCAAAGGTTACCTAGCTGGTGACTGGGTGGACGGCGAAGGCGCCGCGACTTTTGATGTTACCAACCCTGCGCGTGGCGATGTCATTTGCCAAGTAGCCGATCTAAGCCGCGCACAAGCTGCACAAGCCATTGCCGCCGCAGAAAAAGCCCAAAAAGAATGGGCCGCGATGACAGGCAAAGAACGCAGCATCATTTTGCGCCGCTGGTTTGATCTGATGATGGCGAACGCTGATGACCTGGCGACTATTTTGACAGCTGAACAAGGCAAACCATTGGCAGAAGCCAAAGGCGAAATCGTCTATGGCGCGTCTTTTATCGAATTCTTCGCAGAAGAAGCCAAGCGCATCTACGGCGAAACAATTCCCGGCCATCAGCGCGATAAACGCATCATGGTCATGAAACAACCTATCGGTGTTGCCGCCTCGATCACGCCGTGGAACTTTCCGAATGCGATGATCACCCGCAAAGCTGGCCCCGCGCTGGCCGCTGGCTGCGCCTTTGTCGCGCGTCCCGCTGCGGAAACGCCTTTGTCTGCGCTGGTACTGGGTGTTCTCGCCGATCGCGCTGGCATTCCCAAAGGCGTGCTGTCTATCATCCCGTCATCGCGCTCGTCCGAAATCGGCAAAGAATTCTGTGAAAACCCTGTGGTTCGCAAGCTGACCTTTACTGGCTCTACCGAAGTAGGCCGGATTCTCTTGCGTCAAGCCGCCGACAGCGTCATGAAATGTTCAATGGAGCTTGGTGGCAACGCACCTTTCATCGTGTTTGATGATGCCGATCTTGATGCGGCTGTCGAAGGCGCAATCATGTGCAAATTCCGCAATAACGGTCAAACCTGTGTTTGTGCGAACCGCATCTATGTTCAAGCCGGCGTTTATGACGATTTTGCAAACCGCCTTGCGACTGCGGTTGCTAAAATGAAGGTCGGGGATGGCTTAGAAGACGGAACCGCCCTTGGTCCCTTGATCAACGCAGATGCGATTACCAAAGTCCAAGAACATATCGCAGATGCAACATCCAAAGGCGCTAAGGTCATATTGGGTGGTGACATGACTCAGGGTCCAGGTAACTTTATCAACCCAACCATCGTGACGGGCGCGACCCGTGACATGGCGGTGGCCACCGAAGAAACCTTTGGTCCGTTTGCACCTTTGTTCAAATTCGAAGACGAAGACGAAGTGATTGCCTTGGCAAACGACACGATCTTTGGCTTGGCGTCGTACTTCTATGCCAAAGACCTAAGCCGCGTGTACAAAGTCGCCGAAGCCCTAGAATACGGAATCGTGGGCGTAAACACTGGCATCATCTCGACAGAGGTTGCGCCATTTGGCGGCGTCAAGCAATCCGGCCTGGGTCGCGAAGGCAGCCACCACGGGATCGAAGATTATCTGGAAATGAAATACGTCTGTCTTTCAATCTAACGCATCCAAACACTGCTCCGCCTCTTGATGCGGGGCAGTGTCTTTTTATATCGAGCCTTCCCCCATGCAAAATAGCGCTGTCCCGCTACAAATGTCCGCCTCGAACTGGGGCACATTGATGTTTTTGGCGTTTATCTGGGGTGGGTCCTTTTTCTTTAATGGCATCGCTGTCCAAGAGCTGCCGACACTTACAATTGTCGCATTGCGTGTGACATTGGCAGCTGTGTTTCTTTGGATTTACGTGATCGCAATTGGACTGCGCATTCCAACATCGCTTGGTGTTTGGGCCGCGTTAGCCCTCATGGGGGTTATCAATAACGCAATCCCATTTACGTTTATCGTCTATGCACAGACATCAATCAGTTCGGGTTTGGCATCAATCCTGAATGCAACCACACCCTTGTTTACAATTTTGGTGGCAGGCACCTTGTTGTCTGATGAACGGTTTTCGCTTCGCAAAATCATTGGCGTTGTGATCGGCTTTGGGGGCGTGTTTGTGATGATGGGCACATCGGCATTTCATGGTCAAAGCGACACGATCATTGCTCAATGCGCTAGCCTTGTGGCGGCCGTATCCTATGGGTTTGCCGCCACGTTTGGCCGTCGGTTTGCACGGATGGGGGTCCATCCAATCCTTGTTGCAACGGGTCAAGTCACTTGGTCTTCGCTGATCTTGTGGCCCATTGCATTCTGGATCGATGCGCCCTTGTCATTACCCATGCCTAGCATGTCTGTATGGTGGGCCTTGATCGGATTAGCGCTTGTGTCAACGTCGCTTGCCTATGTGCTATATTTCAAGCTGTTGCAGTCCTCTGGGGCAACCAACCTGTCTATGGTGACATTTTTGGTCCCAGTATCAGCGATCATTTTGGGCATTCTCTTTTTGGGGGAACATCTAACAGTACCGCAACTCATTGGGATGGGATTGATCGGATTAGGCTTGTTGGTCATTGATGGGCGCATTATCAGGCGTTGACGATTGCGCCTAGGTTTTGTAGGCGCAAGTCTTGGAATTCAGAAACAGGTGACACATGGGACGCATGCGCAAAGGTCGGGACGTATCAGGGTGGTTGATCGTAGACAAACCCGCAGGCATCACATCGACGGCAGTCGTCAACAAAGTCAAATGGGCATTGGGTGCTAAAAAAGCCGGACACGCAGGCACATTGGACCCCGAAGCAACGGGTGTCTTGGCTGTCGCATTAGGAGAAGCCACAAAGACGGTTCCCTATATCACGGATGCTTTGAAAGCATATGAATTCTCTGTGACATTGGGGCAAGCCACCAACACGGATGATACCGAAGGCGAAGTCATCCATACCAGCGATGCACGCCCAAGTGACGATGACATAAAAGCCGCGCTTGGAACCTTTGTTGGCGATATCATGCAAGTGCCCCCCAAGTTTTCAGCCGTTAAAATTGATGGTCAACGCGCATATAAATTGGCCCGCGACGGAGAAGACGTCGACATCGCGGCCCGCCCGCTTTGGGTCGAAGAACTTGTTCTAACAGACCGCCCCGACCCAGATCATGTAATTTTGGAAATGACCTGTGGCAAAGGCGGATATGTGCGCTCTATTGCCCGTGATTTGGGCGCCCTACTTGGATGTTATGGGCATGTGGAATGGCTGCGCCGCGTTTGGTCAGGACCATTTGATGCAGACCAAGGGATTTCGATAGAACAAATCGAAGCCTTAGCCAAACAACCCGAACTAGATGCATATTTATTGCCTCTTGAACTCGGGCTATCGGATTTGCCAGAGCTTCCTTGCACCCCTGAAGCCGCCGCAAAAATGCGCAACGGCAATGCTGCAATGGTCATTGCATCAAACGTGGAATATGGCGACGAATGCTGGGCGTCGTTAGATGGCAAGGCCGTCGCAGTCGGTATCTTTAAATCCGGGGAATTGCACCCATCGCGGGTTTTTGTGACAGCCTAGGTGTGATCGATTTCTCTGATTGGACCCCAACCTAGCGCAATCGTCAACAGGCATAAAACAAGCGAAAATAAAACAATCGTATTCATTAAAAGAATTCCTTTTGGAATTAAACTATACGTCACAGTGCCCCTATTCGGATCGTTTTGGTACTGCGGAATTCCTGACAAGCTCTTTGCGCATATGCAAATCGATCTTGCAAAATATGGCGAAAGCCAGCACATATCCCCTATGATCGAAAGACACTTTCAAAAAGGCGATGCTGCCTCGGTTGCCATGTATTCAGGGTGCGAAAACTATCGTTACAGCCTGACCCGAACTTGGGATCCAAAAGGACGCAAGGCGCATTTCATCATGCTGAACCCGTCGACCGCGACAGAAATGCAAAATGATCCAACTGTGGAACGCTGCGAACGTCGTGCGCGCACTTTGGGGTTTGGCGCATTTCGCGTCACCAATATTTTTGCATGGCGCGACACCGATCCCAAAAAGATGCGCGCAGCATCCGACCCAATCGGCACACAGAATGACGCAGCAATTGCCCAGGGTTGCGCTTGGGCCGATCAAATCATCGCGGCCTGGGGAAGTCATGGCGCACATATGAATCGCGGCCAAGAGGTCAAACAAATGTTGCAAAATATGGCGCTGCCTGTTTTTCATCTTGGCCTAACCAAAGAAGGCCACCCCAAGCATCCGCTATACATCGCCTATACACAGCAACCTCACGAATGGATATGGTCATGAAGGACGCCCCCGAAACGGAAATCACCCGTCTGGCCCAAGCTGTTGAACTGTTAAACGACCATAAATTGATGCGCGACTATGCATCGACATGGCGCGTTATGTGGCTAAATTTCCTTAGGGGATTATCCTTTGGACTTGGATCCGTGATCGGTGCCACGCTCTTGGTTTATATCCTTATCCAAGTTTTAGCCCAAATCGAATTTATCCCAATATTTGGGGACTGGGCCATTCAAGTTATCGATCAAATAGAAACCAGACGTTAACCAAAAGTCCAAATTTGCATTGATTGACACACCAAAATGCCCGATTTTTACGGTGGGTGTAAAAGGGTGGTGTTATGTTTTTCTTAGCCGGTTTAATGGGTATGATGATCCTTGGGGGGTTTTCCCTTTTGGCCGATGATGGTGTTGATACCACCCTCGATGCGGCAGATCCGCCCGAAGATGAGGATCTTGATGAATGGTCCTTACCAACGGAAACAATGTCGCTTCCGCCCTCGTCGAATATCGGTGATATCAACTGGGGTTCGCATCTAGATGACATGCTCAGCGGATTAGGGGGCGACGATCAAATCAATGGCTATGCTGGCGACGATATGATGTCTGGGGGCGATGGCAATGATCAATTATTTGGCGAAAGCGGTGATGATCACCTGTCTGGCGGTTCGGGCGATGACACACTGAATGGTGGTGCGGACAATGATACCATCCTAGGTGGCGCAGATAATGACCAATTAATTGGAAACATGGGCAATGACCTTGTCAAAGGTGACCATGGCAATGATAGCCTAACAGGCGGGCAAGGCGATGACACACTAGACGGTGGCGCGGGAAATGATAGCCTTCATGGGAACGACGGGGATGATTTGATCACCGCAGGACATGGCAAAGATGTGATGTTTGGCGGCGATGGGAATGACACCTTGGATGGCGGTGATGATGCAAAAACCGACTATGTGAACGGGGGGAATGGGGATGACGATATTATCGCGCGCGCAAATGACATCTTATCCGGAGGTGACGGCCAAGACGCATTCATCTACGCGCAAGGGACCCATTCAGAAATCACCGATTTTCAAACCGGATATGACCGCGTTATCATAGAATATGGCGATCAGTTTGACACCGAACCCAAGGTTTCCCTTATGGTTCAGACGCCGGGACATTATGATATTTATCTTAACGATGCGCATGTCGTGACTGTCTTATCCGAGCAAAACATTACGGCAGACGACATTACAGCACGCGTTTAAACGAATCCCTTTGCAATTCTAGAAAAATCCGTTATCAGCGCGTGATCCGAGCCAAGGCTTGGATACCTCCATGGGCCCTGCTGGACGACATCCCGGCTTGCGCCATTAACCCTTAACCTTAAAGGAGACCCCGATGTCGATCACAGTAGAAGAAAAAGCACGTTTGATGAAAGAATTCGCCACGAAAGAAGGCGACACTGGTTCACCAGAAGTTCAAGTTGCGATCCTTACATCACGCATCACAACGCTTACCGAGCACTTCAAAACCCACAAAAAAGACAACCACGGTCGTCGTGGTCTTTTGAAAATGGTCGCATTGCGCCGTAAACTTTTGGATTACACAAAATCCAAAGACGTTGCACGGTACCAATCTTTGATCGAACGCTTGGGTATCCGTCGCTAAGTCGACTGATAACTTTGATTTTTTAGAACGCCCGCCCTGTCGCGGGCGTTTTTCGTTTTCGCAAAGGCCCCCGCATTCACGGCACCCCAATAATTGGTAATTGCTGCGCTGACACACGGCGCATTAAACGACGTATTCAGATGCGGCTTTGCATCAACCGCCAATTCGATCTTTGCCATGTTGATCGTTTGCAAAGGGCCGGCAATGCGTGCAAACCGCCCCAAGGCGGGTTTCCAAGTTAGCCAATATAGAAACACCAAGCCAGATCGTCATCTAGATTGACATAGGCATAAGATCGACTTTGACGCTTAAAACCAAGGCTTTTCATAATCACATTTCTCCTATATACGCAGCCCATCTGAGATCAGGCGCAGTGGACCCTAGCGCCCGAAATATAAGATAATGGGGTCAGGGGGAATCCGCCCCCTACGAAAATGGCCTAAGGGCCGAACTAGGAAACGTAGATGTTTAACGTAACTAAAAAATCAATCCAGTGGGGCGAAGAAACGCTTACACTAGAAACTGGCAAAGTTGCCCGTCAAGCGGACGGCACTGTCATCGCCACTTTGGGCGAAACCTCGGTCATGGCAAACGTGACCTTTGCTAAAGAAGCAAAACCAGGTCAGGATTTTTTCCCACTGACCGTTCACTACCAAGAGAAATATTACGCCGCTGGTAAAATTCCTGGCGGCTTTTTCAAACGTGAAGCACGTCCAAGCGAAAAAGAAACGCTAACGGCACGTTTGATCGACCGCCCAATCCGTCCTTTGTTCGTTGACGGGTTCAAACACGAAGTTCTGGTTATGTGTACTGTTCTCAGCCATGACCTTGTGAATGACCCAGACGTTGTTGCAATGATCGCTGCATCTGCGGCGCTTACATTGTCCGGCGTTCCATTCATGGGCCCAATCGCGGCAGCGCGTGTTGGTTTCGTTGATGGCGAATATATCCTCAACCCAGAAGTTGAAGATATGGATCAATTGCGCACAAAGCCTGATCAGCGTCTTGACCTTGTTGTTGCAGGCACAAAAGACGCCGTGATGATGGTCGAATCCGAAGCATACGAATTAACAGAAGAAGAAATGTTGGGTGCGGTTGTGTTCGCACACGAGCAAATCCAACCTGTTATCGATTTGATCATTGATTTGGCAGAAGACGCTGCAAAAGAGCCGTTTAATTTCGTAGCTCCGAACTATGACGATCTTTATGCTGCAATCAAAGCCGCTGGCGAAGATCAAATGCGCGCAGCTTTTGCATTGTCTGACAAACAAGAGCGCGTAGCAGCCGTCTCAACAGCACGCGATGCGATCAAAGCAGCCCTAAGCGAAGAACAGCTTGCGGATGCAAACCTTGGTTCAGCCATGAAAAAGCTAGAAGCAAGCATCCTTCGTGGTGATGTTGTTAAAACGGGCAAACGTATCGATGGCCGTAATACAACAGACGTGCGCGCGATTGTTTCCGAAACTGGCATTTTGCCACGTACACACGGTTCTGCCTTGTTTACACGCGGCGAAACTCAGGGCTTGGTTGTAACGACTTTGGGCACTGGCGATGACGAACAAATCATCGACGCGCTTCACGGCAATCACCGTTCCAACTTTATGTTGCACTATAACTTCCCTCCTTACTCTGTGGGCGAAGTTGGTCGTGTTGGATCCCCGGGTCGTCGTGAAATCGGTCATGGTAAATTGGCATGGCGCGCGCTTCAGGCGGTTCTGCCTGCGGCAACTGATTTCCCGTACACAATCCGCGTTGTCTCAGAAATCACGGAATCAAACGGCTCGTCATCTATGGCATCTGTTTGCGGTGGCTCCTTGTCTATGATGGACGCAGGTGTCCCCTTGAAAGCACCCGTTGCTGGTGTTGCGATGGGTCTGATCCTAGAAGAAGATGGATCCTATGCGGTTCTGACTGACATCCTTGGTGACGAAGATCACTTGGGTGACATGGACTTTAAAGTTGCAGGTACTGAAAACGGTATCACATCTTTGCAAATGGACATCAAAGTGGCCGGCATCACCCCTGACATCATGAAGCAAGCTTTGGCGCAAGCCAAAGACGGGCGCATGCATATCTTGGGCGAAATGTCCAAAGCCTTGACAGAAGCGTCAGATTTCAGCGTTCACGCGCCACGCATTGAAACAATGCAGGTTCCAACAGACAAAATCCGTGAAGTTATCGGATCTGGTGGTAAAGTGATCCGCGAAATCGTCGAAGTTTCTGGTGCAAAAGTGGACATCAATGACGACGGACAAATCAAGATCGCATCACCAAACGGTGAATCGATCAAGAAAGCCTATGACATGATCTGGTCCATCGTTGCAGAACCAGAAATCGGCCAAGTCTATGACGGCAAAATCGTCAAGATCGTTGATTTCGGTGCCTTTGTGAACTTCTTTGGCAAGCGCGATGGTTTGGTACACGTTTCTCAGATCGAAAACCGTCGCTTGAACCACCCTTCTGACGTTCTAAAAGAAGGTCAAGAGGTCAAGGTCAAATTGCTTGGCTTTGATGACCGTGGCAAAGTTCGCTTGTCGATGAAAGTTGTCGACCAAGAAACTGGCGCTGAAATCGTCGAAGAGAAAAAAGAAGAAAAATCTGAGGATTGATTTAATCCCCATTTTTTGAAACATTAACCCCAGGGAATGCCCCTGGGGTTTTTTTATTCCCAATTAATTTTTGAAAGGTTAGATTTATGAAACTGATGACTTACGGCGCTGCGGTGCTTGCACTGATTGCGGCACCTGCCGTGGCACAAGAAAACAATATGCGGCTAGGGCTTGGAGTTACGACTTTGGGCGGCACACTCGAAGGTCAATATAAGATCAACGAAAACCTAGCAGTCCGTGGTTTATTTGCCGGCGGTCTGTCTGCAAAAGAATCTGGAACTGAAACGGATTCAGACGTTATTTCAACATATACGGGGTCTGCCAACCTTGGTGGTGGCGCTGTATTAATGGATTACTACGTTGGCGGTACTGGGTTCAAAGTGTCCGGTGGTGTGCTTTTATCCACAACAGGAATTGATCTTAGCGCGAACTTGAAACCAAACGGCGCAAGCTTTGAATTTGGTGATTTGGACATTACAGCAGGTAGCGTTGATGTTGATGCCTCTGCGAAATTCCAACGTAAAATTGCCCCGATCCTAACAGTAGGCTACGACTGGCAAATTACCGAACGCTTTAGCCTAAATGCGGAAATTGGTGCGATTGCAATTGGTGGGCTAGACATCCAAATGAAGGCAACACCTGATGCAGACGCCATCAATGCAGGCTTTGATCAAGCCGCGATCGATGCGGAAATTGAGAAAGAGATTAAAAAAGCCAATGACGATATCGGGAATGCTGCCAATCTATATCCCTTTATTGGCCTTATGGGAACTTGGCGGTTCTAAACCAACCGAACATGATAAAAGCCCCGCTCTTTGGAACGGGGCTTTTATTTTTACTTAGGGGCTTTTGTCGTACGAAGGTAAGGCAGCTTGATATCAATTTCCCCGAATTTTTCACGCGCTTGATCATCGCTCAACGATAAGGCGACAATCACATCTTGACCAACTGTCCAATTTGCAGGCGTCGCAATTGGCGTTCCAAACGTGGCTTGAAGCCCATCCAGTGCCCGCAAGACTTCGGCAAAGTTACGCCCAACGGACATAGGATATGTCATTGATAACTGAAGCTTCTTATCGGGACTAATGATAAAAACCGACCGTACAGATGCACTATCAGCGGCGGTGCGACCATCTGGCAAATATGCATCGGCTGGCAACATATCGAATTCTTTGGAAACGGCCAAATCTTGGTCTGCAATGATCGGGAAACCTGCAGGTGCGCCAGAATATCCTTCGATGTCTTTTTTCCATTCTTTGTGCTCTGCTGCACCATCCACCGAAAGCCCAATGACCTTGGTGTTTCGCTTCGCCCATTCATCCGCTAATTGCGCAACAGCACCGAATTCAGTCGTGCATACGGGTGTGAAATCTTTTGGATGTGAAAACAGAATGGCCCAGCTATCGCCGATCCAATCGTGAAATTTTAATGGCCCCTGATCGGTGTCAGCCGTGAAATTTGGGACAGTGTCATTAATACGCAATGCCATAGAAGGTTCTCCGTTTTTTATATTCATTATAATGAATATATATACTGACCAGACGTTAATACAAGTGGCTACTTGTCTTTATATGGCGCGAGTGACAAGATGCCCCAAAAGGTGATTTGATCAAATTATCTTAACCAAAAAAGGAGTCGCTCTTATGATCGAAAAACGCCAGTTTTATATTAATGGACAATGGGTTGACACAATTGATGGTCGCGACCATCCAGTTATAAACCCCTCGACCGAAGAACAATGTGCCGTCATCTCGTTAGGGGGCGCCAAAGATGCAGACGCCGCAGTAGCCGCAGCCAAAGCTGCATTCCCTGCTTGGATGAAAACACCGATTGCAGATCGCATCGCTTTGTTCAAAAAACTGTTAGAAGTCTACACGTCACGCAGCGAAGACATGGCCCAAGCAATTAGCTTGGAAATGGGCGCGCCCATTGACATGTCGCGCCAACAACAAGTCACAACCGGCACCTTCCACATGAATGGCTTTTTGAAAGCTATCGAAGGTTTCCAATTTGACCGCCCACTTGGGGATCACGCACCAGACGATCGTATCATTTATGAACCGATCGGCGTTTGCGCGTTAATCACGCCTTGGAACTGGCCAATGAACCAAATCGTCCTCAAGGTCGGTGCGGCAATCATGTCTGGTTGCACAATGGTTTTGAAACCTTCCGAAGAATCCCCCCTCAACGGCGTGATCTTTGCCGAAATGATGCACGAAGCAGGCTTCCCTGCCGGTGTATTCAACCTTGTGAACGGTGATGGCATGAGTGTTGGCAATACGCTGACAGGTCACCCTGATGTGGATATGGTGTCCTTTACCGGTTCAACCCGTGCCGGTATCGCAATTTCGAAAAACGCAGCTGACTCTTTGAAACGCGTTCACCTAGAACTGGGTGGCAAAGGCGCGAATTTGGTCTTTGCGGATGCTGACGAAAAAGCAGTCGCCCGTGGCGTATTGCGTGTCATGAACAACTCTGGCCAATCATGTAACGCGCCGACACGTATGTTGGTTCAGCGTAGCATTTATGACCAAGCGTTAGAAATCGCAGCTGAAACAGCGAACAAAATCACCGTTGGTCCCTCTGATGCAGAAGGCCGCCACATCGGTCCGGTTGTGAACGAGGTTCAGTTCAACAAAATCCAGGCGCTCATTCAAAAAGGCATAGACGAAGGCGCACGGCTTATTGCTGGCGGGACTGGTCGCCCCGAAGGATTAAATCGCGGATTTTATGTTCGCCCAACTGTCTTTGCAGATGCGAACAACCAAATGACAATTGCCCGCGAAGAAATCTTTGGCCCTGTCATGGCAATCATTCCTTTCGACACCGAAGAAGAAGCTGTCGAAATCGCCAATGATACTCCCTATGGCCTTACCAACTATGTCCAAACCCAAGACAGCGACCGCGCAAACCGCATGGCTCGGTCATTACGCTCTGGCATGGTGGAAATGAATGGTAAATCCCGATCAATGGGCTCACCATTTGGCGGGATGAAGCAATCTGGCAATGGTCGCGAAGGCGGCGTTTGGGGGATAGAAGACTTCCTCGAAGTCAAATCCGTCTCTGGTTGGACAGCCGAATAAAGAACACAAACGCGCCCGCGATCAATGTGGGCGCGTTTATCGCACAGATAGCTTGATGCCCGATGCTTCTCGGCTTGGCGGCACTCCGTATTCGCTCCGATAGCATTTTGAAAAATGCGACGGCGACTGAAATCCGCAAGCAATACAAATATCAATCATACTCATATCCGTTTGCCGCAAAAGATTGCGCGCTTTCTCCAACCGCAATCCAAGATAATATTTTTTCGGCGACGCCCCTAGATATCGCTTGAACAGTCGCTCCAATTGACGTGTTGAAATACCAACAAGCTCGGCAACCTCTGACGGCGGAATAGGCTCGTCCAAATTCGCCTGCATAAGATCAACGGCCTGTGCCAATTTGAAATGCCGAACGCCCGTTTTGTTCAATACCGACATACGTTGCGCATGCTCAGCAGAACGCGGAGCCGAATAAACCATTTGATCTGCGACCCAAAACGCAAGCTCTTCACCGAAATCATTGGCGATCCGGTGCAGCATCAAATCCATAGACGACGCGCCACCTGCACAGGTGAACACCTTGCCATCTTCGTTAAAAATATTATCCAATATTTTCACTTCCAAAAGCATTTCAGACAACGACGAATGATATTCCCAATGCGTGGTCGCATGTTTTTCATGCAGCAAACCTGCCTTAGCCAAAGGATAAACCGCAGAGGATACGGCACCGACCTCGATCCCTTTTCGCGCCTCGCGACGCAAAAAATTCAAAACATTGGGCGTCGTTGCCGCAACAATTCCTTCACCACCAACCACAACCAAGGTTTCATCGCGGCTCATAGGGCCTAATCCACCATCGCACGAAATTGTCACACCATTCCATCCAACAGCATGCGTCCCACCTTCGCTAATGATACGCCAGGAATAATATATTTGACCGGATTTATGTCGGTTTGCATGCGCCAGCGTTTCAAGCGCGCAATTAAATCCCATAGGGGAAAACCCATCCAACAATAAAAACACGTAGCGCTTCGTGGTTAATTCACTCGTCATTTCGTTACAGCTTTCTGCAAAGACAAGATTAATCATCTCATATACCGCTAACCGAAAACATAAACGTGTTCTACAAAATAAAACGCCCCAAGTCCGTTTCCTGGGGCGTTAAGGCCTTCTTTTTGCGCTAAATACTCGCGCCGCAGGCAGGTGCAACCGCCAGCGGAATGTCCAACATTAGCGCTTGGCAAAATCCTGTGTGTCAACAACATCATCACCAGTGCGATCCATCATTGCAAACCATTTTGGAACAGCCGCCATGAATTCGTCTTGCGTCACAACACCGTCTCCATCGGCATCATTGAAATTCAATTTCATGCCCTGTTGGACCATTTTCATGCCGCCTTTGCCATGGCCTTCTCCGGCACCATTGCTTTCCATATCCAACCGCCGCGCTTCATCAAAATCTGCATATTCTTCTGCATCCAAAGATCCGTTTTCATTCGCATCAAACGTTGCGAAAATATCGCTCCTGCGTTCTGTGACCTCAGCCAGAGAAACCGAACCGTTCCCATCCAAATCCCAATTTTCAACGAAATGACCGCCGGGAACACCCGCAGCAAAAACAGAGGTGGCGGCAAAAAAAGCAGCAGCAGTAAGTGGCACAAGTTTCATAGTTTCGTCCTAACATATATTCGTTTCGATATATGTTTTACGAACCCCACCTAACTTTCCGTCTCTAAATATTCAAAAAAATGAATAAAAAAGCCGCACCTAGGGGGCGCGGCCATTTTTGTTTTGTAAAACAATACTATCCGTCGATACGAATAACTTCGTTTTTGGGGTCGTATGGGCTATCGATAGTGATTTCCGCATCCCATAGTTGATCAAACATTTTGACTTTTAGCTTGGTGCCAACAACAGCATGCTCTGGTTTGACATATCCCATGCCGATGGATTTTTCGAACGCGACCGAATATCCACCTGAGGTCAAACGACCAACGCGTGTGCCATCTTCGGTGTATAATGCTTCGCGACCCCAAGGGTCTGCATCCGCCGGGCCATCGATCAACAGGGTGACACATTTGCTGCGGATGCCCTTGGCTTCCATTTCGGCTTTACCTTGGAAATCTTTTCCAAGATCAACAAACCGTGGCAAATCTGCTTCTAATGGTGTCGCATCACGACCCAATTCATTGCCGAATGCGCGATAGGATTTTTCCTGACGCAACCAGTTTTGCGCGCGTGCGCCAACCCATTTCATGCCGTGCTTTTCACCGGCTTTTTCAAGCAAATCAAACAGATAGTTTTGCATTTCAATCGGGTGATGAAGCTCATAGCCCAACTCACCAGTATAGGCCACACGGATCGCATTTACCGGACACATGCCCAATTCGATTTGACGTGCAGACAACCAAGGAAAGCGTTTGTTGGACAATGCGGTTTCCGGATCTGCATCCTTGATGACCTCTTTCAACAAATCACGTGATTTTGGGCCAGCTACCGCAAACACACCCCATTGTGTGGTGACGTTTTGGATTTCAATATACCCGAAATCAGCGGCTTTATCGGCGGCACATTTGCGCAAATAATCCCCGTCGTAATCTGTCCAGGCACCGGCGGAAACAAGGTAATATTCATCCTCGGCCAAACGCACGATCGTGTATTCTGTCCGCGTCGTTCCCGAAGCTGTGAGCGCGTAAGTTAGGTTGATGCGGCCCACTTTTGGCAATTTGTTACATGTGAACCAATCCAAGAATTGCGTCGCACCCGGACCTTTGACCATGTGTTTTGTAAACGCCGTTGCATCAACAACACCCACACCTTCGCGGATCGCTTTGGCTTCGTCCACCGCATGTTGCCACCATCCACCACGGCGGAAACTGCGTGCTTCATGATCAAAATTGTCAGCGGCATCCAGAGGTCCGAAATAGTTTGGACGTTCAAACCCGTTTACGCAACCAAACTGTGCGCCACGTGCTTTTTGACGTTCAAACGCTGGCCCGGTGCGCAATGGACGGCAAGCTTCGCGTTCTTCATCTGGGTGGTGAAGGATATAAACATGCTCATAGGCTTCTTCGTTTTTGCGCGCACCATATTCGGTGGTCATCCAAGAGCCATAGCGTTTTGGATCAAGCGACGCCATGTCGATTTCGGCTTCGCCTTCAACCATCATCTGCGCAAGGTAATAGCCGGTCCCACCTGCCGCTGTGATCCCGAATGAAAAGCCTTCTGCAAGCCACATATTCCGCAATCCAGGGGCAGGACCAACCAATGGGTTTCCATCAGGCGTGTAACAAATTGGGCCGTTGAAATCATCCTTAAGGCCCACAGTTTCCGAAGACGGAATGCGGTGGATCATCGACATGTATTCTTCTTCGATACGATCCAGATCAAGCGGGAACAAATCCGCACGGAAGCTATCAGGCACGCCATATTCAAACCGTGCCGGCGCATTGCGCTCGTATGGGCCAAGGATCCAGCCACCGCGTTCTTCTCGGACATACCATTTTGCATCCGCATCGCGCAAAACTGGATGCTCTAGCCCGCCGTTCGCGCGATATTCCTGTAGCATCGGATCAGGTTCTGTCACGATGAATTGGTGCTCGACCGGGATCGCTGGAATTTTGATACCAAGCAATTTTGCCGTACGCTGTGCGTGGTTGCCTGTGGCGGTTACAACATGCTCAGCTGTGATGACGATTTGCTCATCGGATGGCACAAGGTTGCCACCTTTTTCGACCATTTTCGTGCATGTCACGTTCCATGCAGAGCCAGTCCATTCATAGCCATCAACTTGCCATTTGCGTTCGATCATCACGCCGCGTTGACGCGCGCCTTTGGCCATCGCCATTGTTACGTCCGCGGGGTTGATATACCCGTCAGTCGGGTGATAAATCGCCCCCTTCAGATCCTCGGTACGGACCAAAGGCCACCGCTCTTTGATTTGTGCCGGTGTCATCCATTCGTAAGGCACACCGCATGTTTCCGCGGTGGACGCATACAACATATATTCGTCCATGCGCTCTTGGGTTTGCGCCATACGCAAGTTGCCAACGATTGAAAAACCGGCATTCAATCCGGTTTCTTCTTCAAGCTTTTTATAGAACTCAACCGAATATTGGTGAATATGCGTTGTCGCAAACGACATGTTAAACAAAGGCAAAAGACCCGCCGCATGCCAAGTCGACCCAGAGGTCAGTTCGTCACGTTCCAGCAACATCACATCTTGCCATCCCGCGCGCGCCAAATGATAGGCGATCGAGGTCCCAATGGCACCGCCACCAACAACCAAGGCTTTTACTTCAGTTTTCATCACGTCGACTCCTCACAGGACATTTTCCGAACTTCTTATCACTTCATACAAAAAACGCGGAACCCATCCGACCTAAAGAGGTAAAAATGCGACCTATCGCCGTGTTTCGCAAATCCATAGAACAAAAGACCTTGGGCATAGGGATGCACCCGACTGAATGTCGCTTATTCCAAATGTTACACTTTAATCCTTGGGCCTGCGTCTCTATAAGATTGAAAACGCTATCTACAGCGAATCAACATCAAACGCGGATGGGACTTTTAATGGGGCTGGGCTTTCTTACTGGTATGTTTTCACAAGATATGGCGATCGATTTAGGCACAGCGAACACGCTTGTTTACGTCAAGGGCCGTGGCATTATTTTATCCGAGCCTTCTGTTGTTGCCTATCATGTCAAGGATGGCGTCAAAAAAGTGTTAGCAGTTGGCGAAGATGCCAAGCTCATGCTTGGGCGTACACCAGGCAGCATCGAAGCAATCCGCCCCATGCGCGAAGGCGTTATCGCTGATTTTGACGTTGCAGAAGAAATGATCAAACATTTCATCCGCAAAGTTCACAAACGGTCCACATTTTCAAAACCCAAAATTATTGTTTGCGTCCCCCATGGTGCGACCCCTGTTGAAAAACGCGCGATCCGCCAATCTGTTCTGTCAGCAGGCGCGCGCAAAGCTGGTTTGATTGCCGAACCTATCGCGGCGGCAATTGGTGCAGGCATGCCTATCACGGATCCGACCGGCAACATGGTTGTTGATATCGGTGGCGGCACAACCGAAGTTGCGGTTCTATCGCTTGGTGATATCGTTTACGCACGCTCTGTACGCGTTGGCGGCGACCGTATGGACGAAGCAATCATCAGCTATCTGCGCCGGCAACAAAACCTTTTGGTTGGCGAAAGCACCGCTGAGCGCATCAAAACATCCATTGGAACCGCCCGCATGCCCGATGACGGTCGTGGCGCCTCCATGATGATCCGTGGACGTGATTTGCTGAATGGTGTTCCAAAAGAAACCGAAATCACCCAAGCCCAAGTCGCCGAAGCCCTAAGCGAACCAGTTCAGGCCATCGTCGAAGCCGTGATGACCGCCCTAGAAGCAACACCCCCTGATTTGGCGGCTGATATTGTGGATCGTGGCGTCATGCTAACAGGTGGCGGCGCGTTGCTCGGCGATCTGGATCTAGCCTTGCGCGAACAAACTGGCTTGGCCGTCTCTATCGCGGACGAAAGCCTAAACTGCGTTGCCTTGGGAACGGGCAAAGCGTTGGAATTCGAAAAGCAACTGCGCCACGCGATCGATTACGACAGCTAATCTGACAACCGCGCAAATCGGGGGATCACTTGGCAAAAGATCGTTCACAGAATGATGACTTTACAGGACCAATCAAAAGGCTGCTTTCCGGCCTTTTGATTTTGGCTTTCATCGCTGTGTTTTTGATCTGGCGCATTGATAGCCCAAGGGTTGAACGTTTCCGATCATCGGTCATTGATACCGTCCTTCCAAATTTTGACTGGGCCATGGCGCCTATGACGGGAACTGTGAAAATCTTGCGGGATTTTCGGAGCTACCAAGCCATTTACCAACAAAACCAAGAACTGCGTCGTGAACTTCAGCAAATGAAAAGCTGGAAAGAAGCCGCGCTACAATTAGAGCAAGAAAATGCGCGGTTGTTGGATTTGAACAAACTGCGGCTTGATCCAAGCCTGACCTTTGTGTCCGGTATTGTGATTGCTGATAGCGGGTCACCGTTTCGCCAATCCGTTTTGTTGAATGTTGGCGCACGCGATGGCATCCAAGATGGTTGGGCCACGATGGATGGCCTTGGGCTCGTTGGGCGCGTGTCAGGATTTGGCGACAAAACAAGCCGCGTTATCCTGTTAACGGATAGCTCAAGCCGCATCCCCGCGGTGATACAACCCTCGGGACAGCGGGCCTTGGTCTCAGGTGATAACACCGCCGCCCCACCAGTTGAGTTTATTGAAAACCCTGATCTTGTCCGCCCCGGTGACCGGATTGTCACATCGGGCGAAGGTGGTGTTTTACCACCGGGTTTGCTTATCGGGCAGCTTGCTTTGGATCCCGGCGGACGCCTCAGAGTTCGTTTAGCCGCCGATTATGAGCGGCTGGAATATTTGCGCGTTTTGCGGGACTATGGAACACCCAAAATTGACACCCATGGCAGCATCATTTCTCAGCCTGAGGTGAAAAATGAATGACGGGTTTTCAGGTAAATTATGGCTCTATAGATTAGGTTTTGTTTGCTTTGGCATGCTAAGCGTTTTCATGAGCCTGCTCCCAACCGAGATTGACTTTAACGGTTGGGGCAGACCGGATTTGGTTGTTGTACTGGCCTTGGTTTGGGCCGTTCGCAGACCTTATTATGCACCGGTGTTCATGGTCGGACTGATTGTATTCTTCCAAGACTTAATGCTGCAACGCCCCCCCGGGCTTCATGCAGCCTTGATCATGATCCCTTTGATGCGGTTGCAAAAACGCGCCTATCGCCCCTCGGACACCACCTTTATGGAAGAATGGGCAAATGCCGCAATCGCATTGATCGCAATCGCAATTGCAACTCGGCTTATTCTAAACATTGCCTTTCTTGATTTGCCACGTTTCAGTGTCCATCTAAGTAGTGTAATATTTAGCATCGCTGCGTACCCGATTGTGGCCGTCATCAGCCAGCGCATTTTGGGGATCACCCCCCTAAGCCTAAGTGAAATTGAAATCGCAAGACAAGAGGGCCGCCTATGAAGCGCACACCCCATGAAACCAACAGTAGCTGGCGCACGATCAATCGCCGGGCGTTGTTGATTGGCGGTGCGCAAGTTGGGTTTGCAGGGCTTTTGGCATTGCGGATGCGCCATTTGCAGGTGGATCAAGCGGATCAATTCCGTCTTTTGGCCGAAGAAAATCGTATCAACATGCGCCTGATCCCCCCATCGCGCGGTGATATTTTTGATCGCAATGGCGTGGTCTTGGCAGAAAACGAACCAAGCTATCGCATTACGCTCGTCCCCGAAGATGCAGGTGATGTCGATGATGTATTAGCCAAACTATCGGCGCTTGTCCCCATGTCCGAAGAAGACATTGCGCGCGCGAAATCCGAAATAAAGCGCAGCGCGCCGTTTCTACCCGTCACCATTCTGGATCGGGTCACATGGGATGACGTGTCCAAGGTCGCAATCAACACCCCTGCGTTGCCAGGCGTAACACCCGAAGTTGGCCTATCACGAAAATATCCAATCGGGCCTTATTACGCGCATGTGGTTGGCTATGTCGGCCCCGTAAGCCAGCGCGATCTAGACCGCTTCGAAGACCCCGATCCCCTGCTTCGCATCCCACGGTTTCAAGTCGGCAAAGTCGGGATCGAGCAAAAATACGAAGACGTCCTAAGAGGCCGCGCAGGGGCCAAGCGCGTCGAAGTCAATTCAATTGGTCGGGTGATGCGCGAGCTAGACCGAAGAGAAGGCATTCCGGGATCAAATATACAAATCACGGTGGATTCCAACCTTCAGGCCTATGTTCAAGCCCGCTTGGGCGAAGAAAGCGCATCTGTTGTCGTGATGGATTGCCAAAGCGGGGATCTGTTGGCGATTGCGTCCTCGCCAACCTATGACCCTAACAAATTTGTGCGCGGTATTTCGTTTAACGACTATGCTATTTTACGCGATAACGATAGACGACCGCTTGCCTCAAAAACGGTTCAGGATGCCTATCCGCCGGGATCGACCTTTAAAATGGTGACAGCCCTAGCCGCCCTAGAAGAAGGGGTGATTGGCCCAAATGACACCGTGAATTGCCCCGGCCACCTAGAAGTATCGGGCCGCAAGTTCCATTGCTGGAAACGCGGCGGTCATGGCAAGGTGAATTTGGAACGCTCTCTGAGCGAAAGCTGCGATGTTTATTACTATGATCTCGCATTGAAAATCGGCATCGAGAAAATATCTGCGATGGCAGAACGGCTTGGGGTTGGTGTGTCGCATGATATTCCTATGTCGGCAGAAACCTCTGGCTTGGCCCCAACCAAGGATTGGAAACGCCGTGTACGCGACAAAGATTGGGTTATCGGCGATACGGTGAATGCTTCGATTGGTCAGGGCTTTGTCCTTAGCTCACCCTTGCAGCTTGCCGTGATGACAGCCCGCTTAGCCACAGGCACAGCCGTGGCTCCGCGGTTGATCAAATCAATCGATGGCACGGATCTTTTGATTGGGCCAACACCTGATTTAAATGTTTCCACCAAGAACTTAGATGAACTGCGCAAAGCGATGTACGCCGTCAGCAATGACCGCCAAGGGACCGCATATCGTTCCCGCATCATAGCAGAGGGGTTTCGCATGGCCGGAAAAACCGGCACGTCCCAAGTGCGCAATATTTCCGAAGCCGAACGCCGCGCAGGGGTCACTGCCAACGAAGACCTGCCTTGGAAACGTCGCGATCACGCGTTGTTTGTGAATTTCGCCCCCTATGACAATCCCAAGATTGCGGTCGCGGTTGTTGTCGAACACGGGGGGGGCGGGTCCGCGGCAGCGGCGCCTATTGCGCGGGATATCACACTCCAAGCGCTATACGGCGATACACCGCCACTTGATGCCTATCCTGCCAAAGATCGCGACGCGATTGCGCAGCTGCAAAAACAGATCCAAGACATGATGCCCGATATTTCGGCTTCTCGAAAGGATCGCGCATGAGTTATCTTGAGTATAACGTCAAAACGGTTCCAACAGGTTTACGCAAAATATTGCACCTCAACTGGGCTCTTGTTCTATTGCTGACAGCCGCAAGTTGCACAGGGTTTTTGATGCTCTATTCTGTATCAGGCGGATCATTTAACCCATGGGCAGAGCCACAAATAAAACGCTTTGCCTTGGGGGTCGGTGTCATGTTGTGCGTGGCAATGGTCCCCATTTGGTTCTGGCGCAACCTTTCTGCTTTGGCCTATCTGGTTAGCTTGGTATTGCTTGCGATCGTTGAATTTTTCGGCGCGACGGGCATGGGCGCGCAGCGTTGGATTGATCTTGGATTTATGCGACTTCAACCCTCCGAGTTGGCCAAGATTTCAGTCGTCATGTTGCTTGCTGCCTTTTACGATTGGCTGCCAATCCAAAAGACATCCAAACCGCAATGGATTTTGGTTCCTGTCATTATCATTCTTATCCCCACGATTATGGTGCTCAAGCAACCCGATCTTGGAACGGCGATATTGATCATGCTGGCGGGCGGGACCGTTATGTTCCTCGCCGGAGTACACTTTGCCTATTTCGCCAGTGTGATTGCTTTGGGTGTCGCTACAGTGACAGCCATCTTTAAAAGCCGGGGTACGGAATGGCAGTTGATCAAAGACTATCAATTCCGCCGGATCGATACATTTCTTGATCCTGCCAGCGACCCCTTAGGGGCTGGTTATCACATCACACAATCCAAGATCGCTCTGGGATCGGGCGGCTGGACAGGACGCGGCTACATGCAAGGCACGCAATCGCGGTTGAACTTTTTACCTGAAAAACACACTGACTTTATCTTTACGACATTGGCAGAAGAATTCGGATTTATCGGGGGCATTTCGCTGCTGATGATTTACGTTTTGATCATTCTCTTTTGCGTCTCGTCAGCAATGAAAAACAAAGATCGATTTTCGTCTCTGTTGATCATGGGCATTGCAATGACATTTTTCCTATTCTTTTCTGTTAACATGTCGATGGTTATGGGACTCGCACCTGTGGTTGGCGTTCCGCTTCCCTTGGTAAGCTATGGCGGATCGGCGATGTTGGTCTTGCTCTTAGCATTCGGACTGGTACAGTCAGCCCATGTCCACCGACCAAGAGGGGTTAAATGACCATTAACATTCTTTTTGCCGCAAAATACGAACGCTGGACAACATATGAGCCACATTTGCGTACTGCGCTTGATGCCAAAGGGCTTAGCTATTCGATCGGTACGGACATTGCCCCGCCTGACGTAGATTACATAGTCTATGCGCCCAATAGCGACGTCCAAGACTTTGCACCTTACACAAAATGCAAAGCCGTGTTGAACCTTTGGGCTGGCGTCGAAGCCGTGGTGCATAATACCACCCTGACACAACCCTTGGCGCGCATGGTGGATCACGGATTGACCCAAGGCATGATTGATTGGGTCTGTGGTCACACCTTGCGCCATCACCTTGGCATGGATCGCCACATTCACGGACAAGACGGCCTTTGGCGCGAAGGCATCGTCCCTCCGCTCGCCCAGGATCGCACAGTCTGCATCCTTGGGCTTGGCGCGTTAGGTGCGGCCTGTGGGGACAAACTTAGCTATCTGGGCTTTGACGTACGCGGCTGGAGCAGACGTCAAAAGCACATAGAGGGGATCACCTGTTATTCTGGCCAAGACGGTCTAAACGCAGCCTTGTCTGGTGCAGAAATCGTCATTCTTTTGTTGCCCGATACACCCGATACCGAAAATTTGCTTAATGCGACGACACTGGCCCTTCTGGCCAAAGGCGCTTCAATCATCAATCCGGGGCGTGGTCCCTTAATTGATGACGCGGCCCTGCTCCAATCGCTCGATGCAGGGCAAGTTGGTCATGCCACACTTGATGTGTTTCGCATAGAACCCCTTCCAAACGATCACCCGTATTGGGCACATCCAAATGTTACGGTTACGCCGCATATTGCCTCTGAAACACGTCCAAAAACAGCCTCAGAAATCATTGCTGAAAATATTTATCGCGGGGAACACGGATTGGATTTACTGCACCTCGTAGATCGAAACGCCGGCTACTAGCCCCAACCGCACAGCCCCAAGGATTGGGGGCTGTGCTCATAGAGCCGCCCCAAAGGGGCGTCATCGCGGTAAAACCCTTAGCGCAATCGCTGACCATTCATACGAATATCGCCGTTTTTGCCAAACTGTAGATCCGTTTCAAAAGCATCATCCCCCACAGGGCGCGTAAACATTCCCAGCATCAAACGAGGCATCATCATTTGATCGGCTTGCACCAATCCCGCCTTGATCAAACTATCAAGTGCTGCATTCAACCCTGTTAACCGCAAATCCGCTTTGCCTTCGGGCTTGGGAAACCCATCATAGGTTTTGGTATCTGTGCTATCAAACACAAATCGACCGTTTCCCGTTAGCTCTGCCCCCAAAAGCGAAACTCCAAGAGCATTGATATTCAACGTTTCCAGCCATCCCGCGTCTGTCGATTTGGGTAATTCTTCCTGACTTGGCGTCAGATCAAAGCCCTGCACGCCTGTACCATCCACATTCAGCATAAGCCGCATGGGCGCATGCGACAAAGCATTGGTGGGATCAAACATCGACCACAGCTGGTCGCCCAAAGCCACGTCTTCCAGGGCAATTTCCAAATTGAACGCCTGTGGTTCGCGTGATGCAAGCGTCGGCATGGCCCCTGCAAGTTTTAATTTATCACCCGAAAATGTCACTGGAAAACCCAGCCCCGCCGCCTCGACACGGATATCCAAACCCTCAGACGAAAGATCAAAAGATGTTTCATTTTTGTTTGACGTCATACGCAATTCGCCGGACCGAGACGTACTTTCAACCTTGGTTCGCTTATCGGCACCACCCAGCGCTATTTCAGAGCGGCCGGACCCAAAGGAATACATCACGCTCCCAGCCTGCCCTTGCTCAAAGCTTGTGCGTGTCGCCACCTGTCCCATAGGCACGGTTGTGGTGCTTGCTATGACCACATCCCCATAGCCGCCCGTAAACATGTTCACGATGTTATCAGGTTCCTTCAATGTCAGCACATATTCGATTGACTTGGCCTCTGCATTGACGGTTTGCCCACCATTGGGTGCGGTATCCATACGCCCCCGGAGATCCCCCATATCCAGCCGCAAATCCATATCCGGCGTCACGGCAGGATCCTGATCAATTGTTGTCATCGACATGTTTTCCGCGCGATAGCCAAAGGAAATAGCATCGGGTGTGCCACTGGCAACAATCTCTGCCCCCTTCAAACTATGGACACCAATCAATTTGCGCACTTTGCCTGCTTCATAGACCGGAACAACTTGGGAAAATGGGATTTGCGACGGGACCACGATGGACACTGTGCCATCCGGATTGCCTTGGAACCTTAGGCTGCTGAAATCTAACTGTAGCGCGTTCCCTTGGGTGGGGTCTTTGAATGTGATTGAAACGTCGCCAAATACAACATCCTGTCCGACCCGTTTTGGGGCCGTGGAAAAATGATACCCATTGGCACCCGCCAAGGTTTCAAAGTTATTCCAAACATCTTGTGCCGTGACATCTGCCCAAACAGCTGTGGACATAAAACCAAGAGCAAGGGCACTTGTCGAAAAATTGGCGTAAGTACGTCGCATCGATATTCCTTTGTCGTTTATGACAATATCTGTGCCTTTTGACGGCAACTTTCAAGAAGCCGCTGCTAGACGAGCAAGGTTTCGCAAGGTACACCTGAAAACCAAGTTATCATTCAGCGGGGGAACTATGTCGATACTTTCGGGAAAAACGGTCATGATCACTGGCGCAAGTCGCGGGATCGGCGAAGCGACCGCACGGCTTTTTGCAGCACAAGGCGCCAAAGTATGCTTGTTGGCGCGCGGGCTTGATCAGACATCACGTATCGCAGCTGACATCGGCCCGTCTGCTCTGGCGCTGGCATGTGATGTCGGATCATTTCATGCGGTCCAGGCGGCGGTTGATGCGTGCCAATCCACCTTTGGAGAGGTCGATATCTTGATCAATAACGCTGGGACGATTGAACCCATTTCACATATCGCCACCGCCGACCCTGACACATGGGGCCAAACGGTCGATACGAACCTCAAGGGCGTCTTTTACGGCATGCGTGCGGTTTTACCCTCCATGCGCGCACGCCAAAGCGGAACAATCCTAACAATCAGCTCGGGCGCAGCCCATAACCCAATCGAAGCCTGGAGCCATTATTGCGCCGCCAAAGCCGGCGCCGCCATGATGACACGTATGGTCGATTTGGAAAACCGCGCGGCGGGCATTCGCGCCATGGGTCTTTCGCCCGGCACCGTTGCCACACAGATGCAAAAGGAAATCAAAGCAAGCGGCATAAACCCAATAAGCCAGCTTGAATGGAGCGATCACATCCCCCCGGAATGGCCAGCGCGTACCTTGGAATGGATGTGTAGCCCAGACAGCGACGATCATTTAGGCCAAGAAATCACACTCCGTGATCCTGACATTCTTCAACGCGTTGGGCTAAAATGATTGAACTAGACAAAACCGATGACATCTGGACAGTCACGCTTAATCGTCCAGACAAAGCCAACGCGCTTACTCATGACATGTTGGAAAACCTGGTTGATATCGCCCATAGCGCGACAGATGCGCGGGGCTTTATTTTGACCGGCACCGGCAAGGTTTTTAGCGCAGGTGCTGATCTTGAGGCTGCCAAAGCTGGGCTAGCCACGTCGGATGTGTGGGAACGTTTGTCCACCGCGATTGCGTTAATGCCATGTTTAACAATTGCTGCGTTGAACGGCACATTAGCCGGGGGCGCGACAGGCATGGTCTTGGCCTGTGATCTACGGATCGCCGTTGAAAACGCCAAATTCTTTTATCCGGTTATGAAACTTGGCTACCTTCCGCAGCCAAGCGATCCCATTCGTATGAGCACGCTTATTGGTCCAGCCCGCACCAAAATGATCCTCATGGCGGGGCAGAAAATCGACGCTGCGACGGCACTGACTTATGGGTTGATTGACCGCATCGTTGATCAGGATGATCTCTTGCCCTGCGCGCATGCCCTTCTAGCAGACAGCGCCCAAGCAGATCCCGGACATGTTGCAAACATAAAAGGCATGATCGACTAACGTTTGCGACGCCCTCCTTTGGATTTGGATATGAATTCGGGGGGGCGTTTTGCAATCCAAGCAATGAATTTTGCTAATCTAGGATGCGTTCTTAGGGCCTCAATCGTGCAATATTGCCGCGCAAGATCGGCTTCCCTTAGGCTGGCATGAATTTCTTTGTGACAGACATGATGCAAAAGCACCGTCGCGCCCCCTTTTCCACCTTTTAATTTGGGGATCAAATGATGCGCACTTTGGGGGACACCTTTGGGAATTGGGCGGTCGCACAACGGGCAAATCGGGGGCAGGTCGTGGTCTGTCATGCAATCAACCCTTGTGTTAAAAAGCGGCACATTGCATGAAAATGCTGCGCGGTGTCATAGAATCAAGGGGTAACAATGGAATCGTTAAATCAATCAGGAATCGTTCAAACGGCGCTAGGCTATTTGGAACAAGCACGCGACGTGGCGATTTCTTGGCTTATTAGCCCGGCGGCCTGGACGCAGTTCTTGTTATTGATCGCAGCCTATGTGCTTGCGGTTTTGATTAACAAACGCCTGTCACCGCTTTTGACACGTCTTTTGACCCCCACAAGCGCGTCAGAGTCGATCTTTGCCTCGGCACGCCGATTTATCCTATTGTTTTTGCCCCTTATCCTGCCTTTGTTGGCCTATGCGTTCACCGCAGCGGGCGAAGCCATCGTTCGAAGCATGTTTGACAGCGGCGGCGTGATCGCTTTTGGGAAACGTGTCTTTTTGTTTTTGGCCATTCGCAGCTTTGCCAAAGACATGCTCAAGGATCCCTTGCTGAAGCTTATCGGCAAATTCGTCTTGATCCCCGTCGGGGCGCTTTATGCAATTGGCCTTCATTCCTTAGTAGCCGAGTTCCTAAGATCAACCATTGTGCCATTGGGCAATCTGTCGTTTGATTTATTGTGGCTGATCCAATTCATTGTCATCGGCAGTATAATTTTCTGGTTGGGGCGTTGGTCAAACGATCAATCCAGCGGGCTTATCCATCAGCAACAGGACATGGAACCTGCCACACGACAATTGGCCACAAAAGCAGCTGAAATTACAATTTTCGGTGTCGCTTTCTTGGTATTGATGAACATCATGGGGATTTCGCTTACGTCGCTTGCCGTACTTGGCGGTGCCGTTGGCGTTGGTTTGGGCTTTGGCCTACAGAAAATCGCATCTAACTTTATCTCGGGCGTTATTCTATTGCTCGAAGGGCAAGCCACCGTTGGTGACTATGTCGAGCTAGACGGCGGTGAAGCGGGCACAATCGTAAAAACCACCGCCCGCGCGATGATTTTGGAAACCTACGACGGGCGCTGGATCGTGGTGCCGAACGAAGATTTCATTACAACGCGCGTTGTCAACTATTCCGACCAAGGCAGTGCGAACCGCTATGAAGCCGAATTCTCGGTGTCTTATGATACGGATATAAATCTGGTTCCCGACATTGTTGAAAAAGCGGTGGCGCAAAATGCAAATATTCTCAGCAAGCCCTATCCACCGGATTGTGAGCTACGTGGTTTTGGCGACAGTGGGATCAATTTTGCGCTTGAATTCTGGGTGAATGGCATTGACGACGGGAAAAACAAATACACCTCTGAGGTGCTGTTCATCATTTGGAACGCACTCAAGGAAAATGGTATCCAAATCCCTTACCCACATCGCGTGGTAGAATTCAAAAATCTACCGCCCGTGCCAGAAGTATGACAAAAACTGCGCTCATAATCGGGGGCGGCCCTGCTGGATTGATGGCAGCTGAACAGCTGGCCGCAGCTGGACTTGACGTCACTATAACAGAGGCCAAACCCAGCCTTGGGCGCAAATTCCTCATGGCTGGAAAATCCGGTCTGAACCTTACCAAAGTCGAGGATACGACCGCTTTTCTGACCGCTTATACCGAGGCACAAAAACGGCTTGGTCCAATCCTCGATCATGTGCCACCACAGGCGGTGATCGCTTGGGCCAATGACCTGGGTGCCGACGTTTTCACAGGCAGCACAGGGCGCGTTTTCCCCAAAGTCATGAAAGCATCACCCTTGTTACGCGCATGGTTGCGGCGGTTGGCAGAGGCGAATGTCACGCTCTTGACGCGGTGGCGATGGCTTGGGTTTATGGACGGCACACATCAGTTTGATACACCAGACGGGCCGCGTCAAATCACCCCAGACATCACGATCTACGCAATGGGCGGCGCGAGTTGGCGCAAGCTTGGGTCCGATGGCACATGGGCCGCAGACTTTGCCAAACGCGGCATTGCGCTTGCACCCTTTGCCCCCGCCAACAGCGCGCTTGGGGTGTCATGGTCGCATCACATGTTGCCCTTTTTCGGCACCCCCCTGAAAGCGATCAGTTTACGCTGCCAAGGTCACATAACCCGTGGCGAAGCCATCCTGTCACAAAAGGGGCTCGAAGGCGGCGGGATCTACAGCATAAGCAAATGGGCTAGAACTGGGGCTGATGTCTTTGTTGATTTAGCTCCAGACCGAAGTCATGAAGATTTGGAAACCGTACTCACAAAAGCCCAAGGGAAAAAAACGCTGTCTAATATCCTGCGCACAGCTGCGCGGTTGGATCCTATCAAGATTGCCTTGCTTCAGGAATGCGCGCGTCCGCTTCCATCTCACCCCAAAGAATTGGCACAGCGTATCAAGTCCCTAAAGCTACCTATTCATGGACCTGCCCCGATGGATGAAGCGATTTCCACAGCGGGTGGCGTGGCGTGGTCAGAGCTAGATGCGAACCTGATGCTGATCAAACAGCCCGGCCATTTCTGTGTTGGGGAAATGATCGATTGGGAAGCGCCAACAGGCGGATACCTGTTGACGGCTTGCTTTGCGACGGGGGCTTGGGCGGGCCAACAGGCGGCTCGCTTTGCAGATCAAACCTAACCTACGGCGCGCGCGTATCTTGCATTGACGGACGCGCCATTTGGGTTGTCATCCAAGCCATCAAATCGGGGGCAAGCCCTGCCCAATCCACGTCCAACGCATTGCGCTGAGAATATTCAAAAGCACAGGTCAATGCCACACCAGAAAAGTTCCACTCTCGACAGGCAAAGCTATTGGCGTTCAACCAAGGCAAGGCCGTTTCAGCGCGCTCTTTTTCATAGGCTTTGATCTTGTCTGATCGCAAGGCTTGATCGCGATGCGCTTCGCGGCTCCAGACGGCCAGTCCATCCAATAACCCAATTGCAACTTGGCGATAGGTCTGTGCCAAAGGTGTTTCATCCCCGATCCAAACTGTTTGGCTCATGTCCTCGAAATACTGCGCAATATCGCGCGTATCAGCGATCAAACGGCCCTCAACGACCAACGCAGGAATGCGCGCAACAGGCGTAATTTGGAAATAATCCGTTCCATGTACACGGGTTTTTGCAATTTCTTCTTCAATCTGTGAAATCAACCCAGTTTCACGCGCAATCACACGTACAATCCGCGCATAGGGCGATGTTGGAGAATAATATAGTTTCATGATGCTAATGCCCGTTTAAACGCGTCCCGAGACCGAAGTGTTTTGGTATAGTCCTTGAAGGCCTCATTATCGGTGGGGAACTTGGCGCTCATGGCCCAACCGCCGCAATGGGCAAAAATCAAATCAGGCACAGTGACCTTGTCGCCCATCAGAAAGGGGCCTTCCATTTCGTCCATGATCCGTTGCAAATTGCGTGAATATTCCCACTTGAGGCTTTCTTTGACCTCGGGCACGCGCTGCTCTTCGGGAAGGATAAAACTATGGCGCGCAGCGGTCCACAAGATCGCATCGATTTCGTCGTTGATCCTGTGAAGCCACGCGTCTTGTTTCGCGCGCTCGACCGTTCCGGCCGCATAGGTAAGCCCGTTATGCTTGTCCGCCAAATACGTCATAATCGCCGCAGAGTCCGTCAAAGCGGCCGCGCCATCTAACAAAACCGGAATTTTGCCAGTTGGATGATATTTCAAAACCTCTTGCGTGCCCGGCTTGACGTCGATGTGTTCATAGGGCTGACCCAATTCTTCTAACATCCACATGACACGAAACGCACGACTGGCGTGTTGACCAATGACTTTGTACATAGGATTCCCCTGTTTTTAACTGGGTCTAGCAAAGAGCAATTCATCGCAAAACACCAGAAGGAAATAGTCCACAGAGGCAAAATCAGTGCAAATTCTAACAAAGTTTGACATGGCAGAATCGTCTAAACGTATGCTAGGTATTGGGGTATGCAAAACATCCGCCCCAACATAAGCGAAAATCGCCCGCAAATTCGCCAATTGGACGAAGCCGCTGTCAACCGCATTGCAGCAGGCGAAGTCGTAGAGCGCCCGGCATCGGCGGTCAAAGAGCTGGTTGAAAATGCTGTGGACGCAGGCGCCAGCCGTATCCACGTGGACATTGCCGACGGGGGGAAAACCCTGATCCGCGTGACGGATGATGGATGTGGGATGTCACCGGATGATTTGCCTTTGGCTTTATCCCGACATGCGACATCAAAAATTGATGGCTCTGACTTGCTTGATATTCATAGCTTTGGCTTTCGCGGCGAAGCGCTGCCTTCGCTGGGGTCCGTGGCCCGTTTGACGATCACCAGTCGCGCCCAAGGCTTTGACGCAGCCCAGATCACAGTGGCGGCAAGCGTGATGTCCCCGGTGAAACCCGCAGCCTTGACTCAAGGCACTGTCGTTGAATTGCGCGATCTATTTTATGCCACCCCTGCGCGATTGAAATTCATGCGCACGGATCGGGCCGAAACCCAAGCCATTACCGATGTGATCAAACGGCTTGCAATGGCAGAGCCGTTCATAGGGTTTACGCTGCGCGATACTTCGGGGGACAAAGATCGCACACTCTTTCAAGCGGATGCTGAAAACGGTGATATGTTTGATGCCTTGCATGGTCGTCTTTCCCGCGTGCTGGGGGCCGAATTTGCAGAAAACGCGCTTAAGATTGATGCAGAACGAGACGGCTTGCATTTAACCGGCTATGCGGCTTTGCCCACCTATTCGCGTGGATCCGCAGTGATGCAGTATTTCTTTGTGAATGGTCGGCCCGTGCGGGACAAATTGTTGATTGGGGCGCTCAGAGGCGCCTATTCCGATTTCCTGTCGCGTGACCGGCATCCCGCCGTCGCTTTGTTTGTGGATTGTGATCCGCATCTCGTGGACGTAAACGTGCATCCCGCCAAATCCGAAGTGCGGTTCCGCGATCCGGGTCTTGCACGTGGGTTGATCGTATCAGGCTTGCGTCATGCTTTGGCAAATGCAGGTCATCGGGCGTCATCGACTGTGGCGGCAGCAACATTAGGGGCCATGCGCCCCGAGCCGCTTGGTCAACGGCCAATCTATCAGATGGACCGCCCATCCGCCCAAGCCCGCAGTGTAAGCTATCAATCGCAGGCACCTTTGACACATGAAGGGTCTCGTTCAGCACCCCAATTCGCGGAAACCGCCCCCGTGTTTGCACGAACGGTCGATGTGGTTGATCCAATGCCCGAGGCGAATACGGCAAACGTCGAAGCCGATTTTCCATTGGGTGCCGCACGAGGGCAAGTTCACGAAAACTATATAATAGCCCAGACAGCAACGGGTATGGTCATTGTCGATCAACACGCAGCGCATGAACGGTTGGTCTATGAAAAGCTGAAAAAGCAGATGCTCGACAACGGCGTGGCGGCTCAGGCCTTGTTGATCCCTGATATTGTTGAGCTGTCGTCCAATGACTGTGATAGCATTCTGAGCATCGCGGAAGATTTGAAAACGCTTGGCTTGGGGATCGAAGCCTTTGGCGGTAATGCGATTGCCATCCATGAAACCCCCGCGATTTTGGGGGAAATCAACGCCAAGGCGATGATCCTGGATATTCTGGACGAGCTTGCCGACCAAGGCAGCAGCCAGAGCGTTCAAGAAAAGATCGAAGCCATCCTTTCGCGTGTCGCCTGCCATGGATCCATCCGGTCCGGCCGCCGAATGCGGGCCGAGGAAATGAATGCATTGCTGCGCGAAATGGAAGCAACGCCGCATTCTGGTCAATGCAACCATGGCCGCCCGACCTATGTCGAACTTAGGCTTTCTGATATTGAACGACTGTTTGGACGCACATAATGACGACGCTAGACCTAAATGATCCGCTGACCTTGGTGCTTATTGGGATAGGCGCCTTGGTGTTTATCATGCTGTTTTTGACCCTGCGCTCGGCGTCACGTTCGGCCAATCTAGCAGTGCCATTGGCACATCAAATGCACTCATTGGGCCAGCGGGTCCAAGCCTTGGGCGATGGTCAGGAACGGCTTGCAGGTGGCTTGCACCATGTTTCCGAAGCCCAAGCCGCGCAGCAATCGAACATGTTGCAACTGCTGGAAAAGCGTTTGGGCCAAGTACAGCAACAGATGAATGAAAACCTGCATGGCTCGGCGCGGCGCACATCCCAATCGCTTGGTGAATTGCAGCAACGGCTCGAAGCGATCGACAAGGCACAGGCAAATATCACCAAACTATCGGGTGATGTGCTAAGTCTTCAGGATATTCTGTCGAACAAACAAACACGTGGTGCCTTTGGGGAAATTCAGCTGAATGACATCGTGACAAAAGCATTGCCAAGCGACAGCTACACGCTTCAGGCAACGTTATCAAACGGGCGGCGCGCAGATTGTCTAATTCATTTGCCGAACCCCCCGGGGCCAATTGTGATTGATAGCAAATTTCCGCTAGAAGCCTATGAAGCCATCCGAAATGCCACCACCGATTGGGAATTAAACGAAGCCGCCAAATTGCTACGCTCGTCTGTGCGAAAACACATCAAAGACATTTCCGAAAAATATATCCTCGAGGGGGAAACCGCCGACGGAGCATTGATGTTTTTGCCCTCAGAAGCGGTGTACGCAGAGCTTCACGCCAATTTCCCCGAAGTCGTCCGTGATGGATTTGCTGCCCGCGTTTGGATAGTGTCCCCGACCACCTGTATGGCGACCCTGAACACCATGCGCGCGATCCTAAAGGATGCCCGCATGCGTGAACAAGCCGGAGCCATTCGCCGTGAATTGGGGCTTTTGTTCCAAGATGTGGAACGGTTGGGCACACGGGTTGAAAACCTTGACCGTCATTTTGGGCAAGCCGCAAAAGATATATCCGAAATAAAAATCAGTGCTGACAAAGCGGGCCGTCGCGCGCGCCGTTTGGACAATTTCGATTTCGAAGAATTGGCCCCTGAGCCAAGCGAAACAGTTGTACCAATAGCGGGAAAACCGTAAGCACAGGTCAATGTCTGCTTCACCTTGGGCAAGACAGGCACTATACAAGTCAAACTGGGATGCAATTAGTCTGGAATTTAGAAAATGGCACATATTATTGTGGTCGGAAATGAAAAAGGTGGGGCAGGCAAATCCACGGTAACGATGCATGTTGCCACCGCCTTGTCACGGATGGGGTTTCGTGTCAGCGCGCTTGATCTGGATCTGCGTCAGCAAACCTTTGGGCGCTATTGCTTAAATCGGCACGAATTCATGGCTGCCGAAGGTGTGAACCTTCCTAGTCCGGCATTTTTTGACCTGCCCAAGATTGATCAAGCCAATATTCCGTCTGGGGAAAACATTTATGATCATCGCTTGTCAGCGGCGATCACAGAAATGGAACCGCAATCCGATTACATCATGATTGATTGCCCCGGATCACACACCCGCCTAAGCCAAGTGGCGCATTCCCTTGCAGACACATTAATCACGCCTTTGAACGACAGCTTTGTTGATTTTGATCTCTTGGCGCATGTCAGCCCGGATGGTGAAAAAATCGTCGGTCCGTCTGTGTATTCCGAAATGGTTTGGCACGCTCGTCAGCTGCGGGCGCAAGCGGGGCTAAAGCCGATTGATTGGATCGTGATGCGCAACCGCGTTGGCGCGCAACAAATGGTCAACAAACAAAAGATGGAGCGCGCGCTAGATATGTTGGCGGATCGCATTGGGTTCCGTATTGCGCCGGGCTTTAATGAACGGGTCATTTTCCGCGAACTTTTCCCCCGTGGATTAACGCTCTTGGATCTAAAAGAAGTGGGCGTCAAGCAACTGAACATTTCAAACGTCGCCGCACGTCAAGAGCTGCGTGATTTGATCAAAGCCTTGCAGCTTGACGGTGTCACACCCAATTTCTAAAGCCAGTCAGGATTGCACGCGGGCGCGGAACGCTTTGGGCGTTTGCCCCGTGGCCATGCGAAATACGCGGGTGAAATAGGCCGGATCAAGATAGCCCAATTCGTAGCCAACTTCGGCAACAGTCAACGCGGTATAGGCCAACAACCGTTTTGCTTCGTGAATAGACCGGTCCCGAATTAACGACGACACAGACGCCCCCGTTACGGATTTACACGCGCGGTTTAAATGCGTCGGGGTCACGCCCAATTCGCTTGCGAAGTCTGACACGGATTTATTGGTTTTAAACTGGTCCTCAAGCAAGGTTTGGAACCGTGCATACAACATTTGATAACCGCTGAGTGGTCGTTCGTCTCTGGCCAAATCGGGGTGCCGCAAGATCCATAGCAAAATCTGTGCGACAGACAGCATAAGCGCATCTGAGCGAAACGCGTAATCGTTATGATATTCGCGCCGGATATCCGTCATAAGCAATTCAATGCGCGTATCTGTTTTCAAAACCCGAGGCGCATATAAAATCCGATTAAGCGCGGATTCTTCGAAAATGGCCTGACCCAAAAATTGCACAGGAATCGTGACGACCGACCCTTCGGTGCCGCCCCGAAAGAAATACCCATGTGGAATATTGGGCGGCATAAAAACCAAGGTGTTGCCGCCAAAATCGCGCCGATCCCCATCCAGCAACATTTCCCCTTCGCCACTGGCCACCCATAGCAATTGCGCAAGGTTGGCATGGCGATGAATATCAATGGTCCAATCCAATCCAGCCGCACGTTCAGAGATATTCTCAAGATGCAAAAGATCGGGGAAATCTTGCACCTCTCCGTAAAGAGTAAAAGACGGGATCGAAGGTGTATCCATGTTCGAAAAGTACCAATTTTTTGCAGAATTTCGGCCTTATTAGGTGGGCACGATGCATGATACTTACCATTAAATCAACCTGAAAGGCACATCATGCGTACGCAAGTCTGTATTATCGGGGCGGGGCCATCCGGGCTTTTGCTGGGTCAACTGCTGCATTTGGCAGGGATTGAGACGATCATCATCGAGCGTAAAACCAAGGACTATGTGCTGGGTCGCATTCGGGCAGGTGTCCTAGAAACCGGAATGTGCAATCTGTTGCGCAAAGTCGGGCTTGGTACACGGATGGACGCAGAAGGTTTTGTTCATGACGGCACGTTGATTGCGGCTGCGGATCGCATGTTCCGCGTTGATTTCAAAGAACGCGTCAATCAAACAGTGATGGTTTATGGTCAAACCGAAGTCACCCGCGATCTATACACAGCACGTGAAACCGCAGGTGCGCCGATTATCTATGACGCGGATGGCGTGACCCTGCATGATGTCACAACGGATGCGCCCTATGTCACCTATATCAAGGACGGAACAGAGCATCGCGTAACTTGCGATTATATCGCGGGTTGCGATGGCTTTCATGGCGCAAGTCGCCCCACAATTCCCAGCTCAGTGCGCAAAGAATTCGAAAAGGTCTATCCCTTTGGCTGGCTCGGTGTGTTATCCGAAACACCACCAGTCAATCATGAATTGATCTATGCCAACCACGCGCGCGGCTTTGCCTTGTGTTCGATGCGAAACCAGGCACTTAGCCGCTATTATGTTCAGGTCCCCCTTAGCGACAAAGTCGAAAACTGGACCGATCAGATGTTCTGGGATGAACTGCGCCGCCGCATTCCACAAGACGCCGCAGACACGCTTGTCACAGGGGATAGCATCGAAAAATCAATTGCCCCGCTTCGTAGCTTTATTTCAGAACCCATGCGTTGGGGACGCCTATTTCTTGTCGGTGACGCTGCGCATATCGTCCCCCCCACAGGCGCCAAAGGTTTGAACCTAGCTGCATCAGATGTGCATTACCTAAGCGAAGGTTTGATTGCGCTTTACCACGGGGACGGGGACGAAGGCATAGAAAGATATTCCCAAAAGGCGCTTGCACGGGTGTGGAAGGCATCGCGCTTTTCTTGGTGGATGACGTCCTTGTTGCATAAATTTCCCGACCAAGGCGACTTTGGGCAACGCATCCAGGAAGCCGAAATTGACTATCTGGAATCATCGCTGGTTGCCCAAACATCCTTGGCGGAAAACTATGTTGGCTTGCCCTACTAGGGCAATCCCTTAGGTTGCTGGTCGCAAATCCAAAATGTCACGCGCTTGCTGCCATGTGGCGACGGGGCGTTCGTATTGTTCACACAGCGCGCTCACACGCGCCACCAAAGCGGCATTAGACGGGGCCAAGGTTGATTTGTCCAAACGTATGTTATCTTCAAGCCCCGTGCGTGCGTGACCGCCATTCGCAACACACCATTCATTCAGTACGATTTGGTTTGACCCAATTCCAGCCCCGCACCATTCGGCCTCTGGTGCTAGACGTTTGACCGTTTTGACATAGAAATCAAATGTGTCCTTATCCGCCGGCATCGCGTTTTTGACGCCCATAACAAACTGCACATAGAGCTTGCCGGCCAAGCGCCCATCTCGGTTCATGGCGGCGGCTTGATGAATATGGGACAAATCGAACGCCTCGATTTCCGGTTTGATGTCATAGGTGCGCATTTCTGATGCCAACCAATCCACCAAATCCGGCGCATTTTCATAAACCCGTGTTGGAAAATTGTTAGACCCAACCGTAAGCGACGCCATATCCGGACGAAGGGACAACATGCCGCCACGTTCCCGCCCTGCCCCTGAACGGCCCCCTGTGGACAGCTGAATAATCATACCGGGGCAATGGTCGCGCAGACCCTCCATCAGGCGCGCAAAACGATCCGGATCAGACGTCGGTTTGCCATTCTCGTCGCGCACGTGGCAATGCGCGATTGTTGCCCCTGCTTCAAACGCCGCATGGGTGCTTTCGATTTGTTCAGCAATCGTCACTGGAACCGCAGGATTGTCAGCCTGCGTCGGAACCGATCCCGTAATCGCGACACAAATAATACAAGGTTTTCCCATTTTCTTTTCCTATATATCAAAAAAGACAGTTTCGTTTTCACCCTGCAACACAATGTCAAAGTGGTAAACGACTGTCCCATTTTCTATGCTGCGTTTAGCGATCAATGTATCGCGACGCACGTCATGCTCGACCATGTTAATCACAGGGTCCTTGGAATTGTCCACGTCCGAAAAATACATCCGCGTCGTGAGCCCAAGGTTAATCCCACGCGCCACAATCCAAAACGAAATATGCGGGGCTTGCATCGCCCCATTCCGTCCGGCACAGGCGCCGGGCTTGATCGTCTCGAATGCCCATTCACCGGTATCAAAATCACTAATGATCCGACCCCATCCACGAAACCCGTCTTCGACAGCATCAAAACGGGGATCCTCTGGATGCGCATAAATACCATCCGCATTCGCTTGCCATGTTTCCAGCAACACATCCCGCACTGGCGTTCCTGTGCCATCCAACACGCGCCCCGTGACGCGAATACGTTCGCCTTTGGCAGTTGGGCCGGCAATATCCGTTCCCAACTCTTGGTCATATATCTGAAATCCGGCGGCCCCGGGCGCAAGCCCGATATGCACATAAGGACCCGCAGTTTGTGATGGTGTTTCACGCAAATAAGATAGCGATTGTGTCATCTCAATTACCCTCCAATCGATTTTCAAACAGGGTCGAGCGTCGCCCACGCAACACCACATCAAACTTATATGCCAAGCTATCCAGCGGAAGACTTGCATTCAAATCAAGCGCTGCAATCAATTGATCAACAGCATCCTGATCAGGCAAGCTTTGAACGATTGGACATTTTGGGATCAACGGATCGCCCTCGAAATATAGCTGGGTGATCAAGCGTTGGGTAAAACTGGTGCCAAAAACCGACATGTGAATATGCGCAGGCCGCCAATTGTTCACCCAATTGCGCCAAGGATAGGCCCCCGGCTTGATCGTACGGAAAAAGTAATATCCGTTTTCATCCGTCATCGTGCGCCCACATCCCCCAAAGTTCGGATCAATCGGTGCGAGATACATATCTTTCTTATGACGATAACGCCCTCCGGCATTGGCCTGCCAGATTTCGACCAAAGTATTCGGCACAGGACGGGCATTTTCATCCAAAACCCGACCATGCAGAACAATACGTTCCCCAATCGGATCCCCATCCTGCGCAAAGTTCTTGATCAAATCATTGTCAATCGCTGCAATATCACCATGCCCAAAGGTCGGCCCTGTGATTTCAGACACCGTTTGATCCAGCGACAATGCTGCAAAACGGGGCGATCTTGATACGGATGTTTTATAATCCTGAGCAAGTGCCGGCGGATGCCTCTGGCGATCCCGCATATAAAATTCGCCCAACGGTCCCTTGTGATGCGCCATATTAGCGACCCTCTTCTTCTAAGGTTTGTTTGATGATTTTGATCGCATGGTTCGCCTTGGGAACGCCGCAATAAATCGCAACATGCAACATGGCTTCAATCATGTCTTCGGGGGTTGCGCCCGTATTTTTGGTTGCGCGCACATGCATTGCGATTTCTTCCCAATTGCCTTGCCCCGCCAAAAGCGCCAAGGTCACAATGCTACGCTCACGCTTGCTAAACTGATCGCGCGCCCAAACGGATCCCCAAGCCCCCTCAGTGATCAGGGTTTGAAACGCCTCATCCAAAGGTGTCTTGTTCGCCTCGGCCCGATCCACATGCGCATCTCCTAAAACGGAGCGGCGCACCTCCATGCCTTTTTGATATGTGTCACTCACACCCTGACCTCCATCATCGCGGTTGCTCTTAAAATGACCTAGCCTATGAGCCAAATAAACAAAAACTCAACCGCCTGTGTGCATTCTCCTTGTTAAAGTCCGTTTTGTCCAAGCCAACAAAAAAGGCGCCGCATTGCGACGCCCCTTGGATCGTAAAAATCGCTCTAATAATTCAGTGCGTCCAAACACCACGACGGTTGGTTGCGAAATTTTCGCCATACCCGCCAGCGCGAATGTTTAACTTGCGTGATTTCGGCTCAACAACATCAACTTCGATGCCCTTTTCCGCCGCATAGGACACAGCTGCCTCTTTGCTCTCAAACCGCAATTTCACTTGTGTCTGGGTATCATCAGAGGATGTCCACCCCATCAAAGGGTCAACTTCTCTGGCGCTCGACTGTGCAAACTCCAAGACCCATTCCCGTGTTTTTGCGGTTCCAGATGACATCGCAGTCTTTGCTGGTTTGTAAATACGTGCACGCATATCCATGACTCCTAATTTGTCCAACTTATGCTGAATTTCACGTCCTAAAACAAGTCCCCCATAGGTCAAATTATACATAAGGTTTTCTTTTTGCCCAAAATACTCAAGCCCGCGATCAACAGGAGCCAGCGTAATAATACAACTCTGACACCCCAACAAAGCCCTTAATATAAAAATCCGCGCTTTCACCTTGGAAGTTCACGCTTTGCCCCCTAGATTACCGCCAAAGGAGCCTGCAATGAAACAAGAACTCGGTCATGCCACTGGCGATGTACGTGCGCGTCCAAAATTAGAGGGTGGCAAACAACTGGTCATGGCCTCAGATTTCAGCCCCGCAGGTGACCAACCCACCGCGATCAAAGAACTTTCCCAAGGTATTTTTGACGGGGATCGTGATCAAGTGCTCTTGGGGGCAACAGGAACGGGTAAAACCTATACGATGGCGAAAATCATCGAAGCAACCCAAAGGCCCGCCATTATTCTGGCCCCGAACAAAACCCTAGCAGCCCAGCTTTATGGCGAATTCAAAGGCTTCTTTCCTGACAATGCCGTTGAATATTTCGTAAGCTTCTATGACTATTACCAACCCGAAGCCTATGTTGCGCGCTCTGACACATACATAGAAAAAGAAAGCCAGATTAACGAACAAATCGACCGTATGCGCCACTCGGCGACGCGGGCCTTGCTCGAACGGGATGACGTTATCATTATCGCGTCGGTCAGCTGTATTTACGGGATAGGCTCGGTTGAAACCTATGGCGCCATGACTCAAGACCTCAAAGTTGGGTCAAACTTTGATCAACGTCAAATCATGGCCGACCTCGTGGCACAGCAATACCGCCGCAATGACCAATCCTTTCAACGGGGGTCATTCCGCGTGCGCGGCGACGTTTTGGAAATCTTTCCCGCTCACCTAGAAGATCGCGCATGGCGGCTGTCTTTCTTTGGGGACGAATTGGAAAACATAACTGAATTTGATCCATTGACGGGCGAAAAAACCGGTACCTTTGATCAAATCAGGATCTATGCGAATTCGCACTATGTGACGCCAAAACCCACAATGCAGCAGGCCTTGATCAGTATCAAAAAAGAACTGCGCCAGCGGTTGGATCAACTGGTCAGCGAAGGTAAATTGCTCGAAGCGCAGCGGCTTGAGCAACGCACAAACTTTGATCTGGAAATGCTCGAAGCAACAGGCGTGTGCAACGGCATTGAAAACTATTCGCGTTATCTGACGGGGCGCGCGCCCGGGGAACCGCCACCCACGTTGTTCGAATTTATTCCTGACAATGCGATTGTCTTTGCAGACGAAAGCCACGTGTCCGTTCCCCAAATTGGCGGCATGTACAAGGGCGATTACCGGCGCAAATTCACACTTGCCGAACATGGGTTCCGATTGCCCAGCTGTATGGACAACCGCCCGCTTAAATTCGAAGAATGGGACGCAATGCGCCCGCAATCGGTTTTTGTAAGCGCGACACCCAGCCGTTGGGAACTTGAACAAACTGGGGGCGTCTTTACCGAACAGGTTATCCGCCCGACTGGGCTTTTGGATCCGATGGTCGAAATCCGCCCTGTGGACATGCAAGTAGACGACCTATTAGACGAGGTCCGCAAAGTCACCGCCCAAGGCATGCGGACCTTAGTCACAACTTTGACCAAACGCATGGCCGAGGATTTGACCGAATATATGCACGAACAGGGTATCAAAGTGCGCTACATGCATTCGGATATTGATACGCTGGAACGCATCGAAATCCTGCGTGATCTGCGGCTTGGAGCCTTTGATGTATTGATCGGTATCAACCTCTTAAGAGAGGGTCTAGATATTCCCGAATGTGGATTGGTCGCGATCCTTGATGCCGACAAAGAAGGCTTCTTGCGGTCTGAAACCTCACTTGTGCAAACCATCGGGCGCGCCGCACGAAACGCCGAAGGTCGCGTGATCATGTATGCCGATCGCATCACTGGATCCATGGAACGCGCTTTGGCTGAAACGGATCGCCGCCGCCTAAAGCAAATGGCCTATAACGAAAAACACGGCATCACCCCAGCCACCGTCAAAAAGAACGTGGACGATGTTTTGGCAGGGTTGTTCCAAGGCGACACAGACATGTCCCGCGTCACCGCGAAAATTGACAAACCTCTGGCCGGCGCAAACCTTCAGGCTGTCTTGCAAGGGCTACGCACAGATATGCGCAAAGCCGCAGAGAACCTAGAATTCGAAGAAGCCGCCCGCCTACGCGACGAAGTCAAACGGCTCGAAGCCGTGGACCTTGTGGTCTCAGACGACCCCCTCGCCCGCCAATCCGCAGTCGCAGCCGCCAGCGAAGCCGCCGTAAAATCCAAAGGCCGCTCGACAGGTGGCCGCGGAGGAACAAGAACATATCGCAGTAAAGCACAAAAGAAGTTTTAA
>JAHEJA010000052.1 GCA_024639125.1 Paracoccaceae bacterium | reverse complement strand
TTGGCTGCATTACATATCTGACCACACATATGGTATTGATCCTGCTGACACTTGCAGTGTGGCCGCGCGATAAAATTCCGGTTTACAACCAAATTTATGGTGTGCTTTTGGCAACCGGCATGGCGACGGGGGTTATGTTGCATTTGGGGCGATCGGTACTTTTGCCTGACATCAACCTTATTAACGAATTCTGGACGATGTATACGGTTGCCGTTATCCGAATGATCCCATTTGAATGGCTCTTTTTTCATCATATCTTTTTCTTTCCGTTGGATCGCAAAGATACAGATGTGTTGACGATCGGCGATCGAGAATTTTCAATTCGTGACTTGCTTTATGTTCGCGCAAATGAACATCGGGTTTGCATCTATACAAAATCGGGCTCCTTTGTTGAACGCACACGTATGAAAGACTTGGTTAATGTCCTGAACACAGAAGATGGCATTCAGCCGCATCGGTCATATTGGGTGCCACGCTATTCCATTAGCGAAGCGCGGCGCAAAGAAGAAAAACTTGTTTTGATTATGCAGGATGGGACGGAAATTTCAGTTGCCCGAACGCGACGGGAACCAGTGCAAAAATGGCTTTTTGATAAGTCGATCCCCATTTCCTAAGAATAAAGCACAAAGGCCCTATCAGGCCTTTGTTCAATTAGGAAAAGTTAGGCTTGCCCCATTAATGCAGGATCAAACGGATATTTCGTCAGATTTTCAAACCCGTCTTCTGTGATCAAGACTTGGTCTTCGAGCTTGATTGAAAAATCCCCACCTTCTGGGCTGACCAAAGCTTCGACACAGAGCACCATCCCCGGCTCAAGATGATAATCATATGCACCATCAACAAGCTGGTCTGGATATGCAATCAAAGGCCATTCATCACATAGCCCAACCCCATGCATCAAACACCCGTATTTACCCTTTTGAAAGGCGGGATCTAATGTGTGCGTGTTCAGGCTAAGATCGCGCATATGAACACCGGGTTTCAGCATTTCCATGTTTGTCATGATATGTTCATGGGCATGCTGCATGGCATAGACCATATCGGCGCGGGGTGGTTCATCACCAATCCACCACGTTCGACTGATGTCGACACAAATCCCATAAGACCCCACGAGGTCTGTATCAAAGGCGACAATTTCGTTATTTTGCACAATGCGTCCACCGCATTCCTGGAACCATGGGTTGGTACGCGGCCCCGATGTCAGCAGCCGTGTTTCAATCCATTCTCCGCCACGTCTGATGTTTTCTGCATGAAGCACGGCCCAAATGTCGTCTTCGCTCAGGTTGTTGTGCGGCACATCCCTGCGCGCAACACGTTCCATTTCGGCAACTGCGGTTTCACACGCATGTGAGGCACAGCGCATGGCTAAAATTTCATCTGGCCCTTTGATACTGCGCGCCTTTTCCGTCAGCTCTTCACCTTCCATGATGTCGAACCCCTGTGCTTCGAGCGCACGCAGCCCATGGAGCATGATTTTGTCAACACCTAGCCGTTTATTGCCACCACTGTGTTCTTGGATTAATTGCCTGACTTCGTTGGAAAATTTGTCCGCAGCCACATCTACCTTGTCCCCGCGATCAAAATAAAACAAATCAGCACCAGAGCGCTGTTCACGAACCAGAGGGTTGAATTGGCTGAGAAAAGGCGAATTCTTGTAATCCCACATCACCATATAGCCATCGGCACAAATCAACAGCGCACGAAAGGGGTTATGGGTGTTCCAAAGCTGCATATTCGTGCTGTCGGTCGCATATCTGATGTTCAACGGATCGAACATTAATATACCGCCATAGCCGCGTTCGGTTACATGTTGAACCAAGCGGTTCCAGCGATATTCCCGCATTCTGGGCAGATTCGGGAGGATAAGTCCTGCGGCTTGCCATTCGCGAAACGCCAACTGGGTTGGGCCGATTTCAACGCGGTCTTGATCATTAGGTGTATTGTCCCCCAACAGCGCGCCTCGGTTTGGATCAATCTTGCGTGTATCGCGAAAATGGGTGTTCATTGCGGTCTCCCTCTTTTGGATCAGAATTATCGCTGGAAAAGGGTATGTCCTGCTTGTTTCCGACTTGTTTTATGCCGCAAATTGTCAAATGGTTCCGCTATGACTGACATCCTGCAATCACATATTCCGTTTGATTATCAAAATCCGCGTCCTTTGCCGGGCATATCGCCCTTGGATCCAAGGGAGTGGTTGATCGTGGATGATGCGTTCGCTGGGCAAATGAGCGAACGAGTGCGATTATTGAAAGATCATCGTGACGTGGTTATCCAACAGGATGTTTCCGCTGATGCCGCTTGTCGTGAACTTTTTTTCACTGTTATAGACCATTTGCGTGACCGAGAAGAGTATCGTTTCATCGGTAATCGTGCTGTGCGACCTGATGGAATAAACGTCACACTTGACCAAGACGATCCGCTTGGGTCTTTGACACGTTTGGTGCAGAACGATTTTTGTATTTTGCAGAAACATTCAGATCAGCACGTTTTAACCGCTGCCGCCTTGTGTTTTCCTGCAAGCTGGTCCCTGTCTGAAAAATTCATGCGGCCATTGACGACTATTCACGACCCGGTTGATAGCTATGACGACAATATCGCAAAACGTGTTCAACGGCTCTTTGATGGGATCCAAGTCGGGCGCCCTTTGTGGCGGTTTAATGTGTTGAACTATGCGGTCAGCACGCTTCATCATCCGCGCACATATGCCAACAGACGCAGTCACCAAGAGCAGAGCAGCAAGGATTATATCAGGTCAGAACGCCAAACACTTTGGCGATTGCCAGAAACCGACGCGATTGTTTTTGGGATCCACACCTTTGTAATACGCGCGTAATCGGGCAATAATCCCCGCTATATCCAGAGAAACGAACAGTTTTTGCCGCACTCCAGCCATATTTTTAGGACATTTTTTACCCCATTACGAGTGGTAAGGAGTTATCTGAGTGTGCTTGCGTAATTTTTGGAAAAATCAATCTGGTGCGGTCACGGTTGATTGGGTTGTTTTAACAGCAGCCGTTGTTGCGCTGGCGACGCTTGCCGCCATGACATTCAAAGACCCAATGTTAAAGCTAATGAGCACAAGTGTCGGGTACATGAGCTATTGGGAAGATTGTCGAAATGGCGCAACGGTCATTGTTGTACTCTATGGCCGACCGAATAGGATCTGTAATTGATCCGCTTCCTTACGTTTGAAACGAAAAAACGGCGATCAAATGACCGCCGCTTTCCTGATTGATATCAATCTCATCGCTGCTTGGTATTAGCAGCTGTAGTACATGCCATATTCCACTGGGTGTGGTGTATGCTCGTACATTTCGATTTCTTCCATCTTAAGGCCGATATAGGCTCCAATTTGGTCTTTTGTGAACACGTCACCTGCGATTAGGTATTCGTGATCTGCTTTCAACTCTTCCAATGCTTCGCGCAAAGATCCGCATACTGTTGGGATTTCTGCCAGTTCTTCTGCTGGAAGGTCATACAAGTTTTTGTCCATAGCTTCGCCCGGATCAATCTTGTTCTTGATACCGTCAAGGCCAGCCATCAACAATGCTGCGAAACATAGGTATGGGTTTGCAGATGGATCAGGGAAACGTGCTTCTACGCGTTTTGCCTTTGGAGATTCTGTCCATGGGATACGAACACAACCAGAGCGGTTACGTGCAGAATACGCGCGCAAGACGGGTGCTTCGAACCCAGGGATCAAACGCTTGTAAGAGTTTGTTGACGGGTTTGTGAACGCGTTCAATGATTTTGCATGCTTCAAGATGCCGCCAATGAAGTATAGCGCTTCTTGTGACAAATCTGCGTATTTGTCGCCTGCAAACAATGGCTTGCCATCTTTCCAGATGGACATGTTCACGTGCATACCTGTGCCGTTGTCGCCTTTGATTGGCTTTGGCATGAATGTCGCTGATTTACCATAAGCATGCGCCACGTTGTGGATCACATATTTGTACTTTTGGATGTTATCTGCTTGTTCAGTCAATGTGCCGAAAATCAAGCCTAGCTCGTGTTGGCTAGACGCCACTTCGTGGTGGTGCTTGTCAACTTTCATGCCCATGCGTTTCATTGTAGAAAGCATTTCGGCACGAAGGTCTTGTGCATCGTCAATTGGGTTAACTGGGAAATAACCACCTTTTACGCCAGGACGGTGACCAGAGTTGCCCATTTCGTATTCGGTGTCTGTGTTCCAAGCGGCATCAATTGCATCCACTTCGAAAGACACTTTTTGCATTGTGTTGGAATAACGGACGTTATCAAAGATAAAGAATTCCGCTTCTGGACCCATGTAAGCAACATCGCCGATACCAGATGATTTTAGATAGGCTTCTGCTTTTTGTGCAACGCCGCGTGGGTCACGATCATATGCTTCGCCTGTATCTGGCTCAACAACGGAACAATGAACGCAAAGCGTTTTTTCAGCATAGAAGGGGTCAACATAGCAGCTATCTGTGTCGAGCATCAATTTCATGTCTGATGACTCGATTGATTTCCAACCTGCGATGGATGAACCGTCGAACATAAAGCCTTCTTCAATGAAGTCTTCGTCAACTAGGTCAGCACAGATCGTTACGTGCTGCAACTTGCCGCGTGTGTCAGTAAAGCGAACGTCAACGTAATCTACGCCTTCGTCAGCAATGAGCTTTAGCATTTTTTCTGTGCTCATGATCTTTCCTCTCTTGATCGTAATTAAAGTGCGTCCGAACCGCTTTCGCCGGTCCGAATACGAATTGCTTGTTCTACTGGGCTCACAAAAATTTTGCCGTCCCCAATTTTATCTGTTTTGGCTGCATCTATGATAGCTTCGATAGCTGCGTCAACTTGATCATCATCCAAAACCACATCGATTTTCACTTTGGGTAGAAAATCAACGACGTATTCCGCGCCACGATATAGTTCAGTGTGACCCTTTTGGCGACCAAAGCCTTTGACCTCGATAACAGAGAGCCCTTGAACACCCACGTCTTGCAACGCTTCTTTCACTTCATCCAATTTGAATGGTTTAATAATTGCTTCGATCTTTTTCATCTTGGCCTCCTAAACGTCACGTGACTGTTGTGCTCTTTGATCACAGCCGGACTTTGCTCGCAACGCTTTGGGCGGCTTCTTAGTCATCAGTCGGGTAACAAATGCAGCGGGTTCTAAAAAATAATCAAAGCGCACAATTTTTAATCACTTTTGAATCGACCAAGCGAGGCGTCCAAATCAAGTGTGCCAAAAATCAAATTAGAAAGCGTGATTTCAGCTATGTTTCGGCAGAATCGCGTTATGAGTATGTGCTTGTTAATGTGACCTTTTGCGGCAATGTGAAAAAAATCAAATTTTTTGAAAAAAAGTGCATTTTACCTCTCGCATCCAAAAAGAATCTTAGTTATAGACCGCCACAGAACGTGCGGGTGTGGCGAAATTGGTAGACGCACTAGATTTAGGTTCTAGCGCCGCAAGGCGTGGGGGTTCAAGTCCCTCCACCCGCACCA
>JAHEJA010000047.1 GCA_024639125.1 Paracoccaceae bacterium | reverse complement strand
AAAATGTCAGAGGCAAAACTGAACTTGGCAAAGCTTGATCCCGTTTGGGGACAAATTTTGACCGAAGCCGAACAAGCTGTTCGTGATGAACCCTACCTAGGGGGGGTATTGCATGCCTCTGTTTTGCATCATGATTCTCTGGAGAAATCACTGGCCTATCGGTCTGCATTAAAGCTTGCATCCAATGAAATGCCAGAACAGATATTGCGGGAAATTTGCGATACGGCCTATCAGTCGGATCCAGGGCTAAAAGAAGCGGCCCGTGCTGATCTTGCGGCTGTGTATGATCGTGATCCTGCTTGCCATAGCCTACTGCAGCCTTTGATGTTCTTTAAAGGGTTTCAAGCGGTCCAAGCCTATCGGATTTCGAATTGGTTGTGGCGCCAAGGTCGTAAAGAATTGGCATATTTCTTTCAAATGCGCATTTCAGAAATGTTTGGTGTCGATATTCACCCAGCTGCAAAGATTGGCAAAGGCATTATGATCGATCACGCACATTCCATTGTTATTGGTGGAACGGCTGTTGTCGGGGATAATGTGTCTATGCTTCATTCTGTGACACTTGGTGGGACCGGAAAAGAAGAAGAAGATCGCCACCCGAAAATTGGCGACGGTGTTTTGATTGGGGCTGGTGCCAAAGTTTTGGGGAATATCAAGGTCGGCCATTGCAGTCGCATTGCGGCTGGTTCCGTGGTTCTGCAAGAAGTACCGCCCAAGAAAACCGTGGCAGGTGTTCCGGCACGTGTGGTTGGTGAGGCTGGTTGTTCTACGCCATCGGTGACTATGGATCATCTGTTAGGGTCGTAATCAGGTTTCAGAGCGATGAATAAAAAACGCCGCGATCGACGCGGCGTTTTTTATGACCTACGGTCTATGAGTATTTTTTCGCAAGAGAAAGACTATGCGAGCATGCCCATTGGATTTTCAAGGTTGTCCACAATTGCATTCAGCAATTCGGCCCCTAATGCGCCATCAATCACCCGGTGATCAACAGATAGCGTAACGGACATAACTGTTGCCACAGCCAGATCACCATTCGCATTTACAACAGGTTTTTTGACGCCTGCACCGACGGCTAGGATCGCGCCGTGTGGGGGATTGATCACCGCGTCAAAGTTATCAATGCCAAACATGCCCAAGTTTGAAATCGCAAAGCTGCCACCTTGGTATTCATGGGGCGCGAGCTTTTTGTCGCGTGCGCGTTTTGCCAAGTCTTTCATTTCACTAGACAAAGCAGACAATGATTTGTTTTCAGAGTCGCGTAACACGGGCGTGAACAAACCACCTTCGATGGCTACAGCAACGGCGACATCGGATGGTTTCAATTGTAGGACGCGATCACCCGCCCAAACTGCGTTCGCAGTTGGCACAGTTTGCAATGCCAAAGCACAGGCTTTGATGATGAAATCATTCACACTGAGTTTCACGCCGCGTGCTTCTAGCTGTTTGTTAAGCTGTGAACGGAATGACAGCAGCGCATCTAGTTTGATATCACGCCGCAAGTAGAAGTGCGGAATGGTTTGTTTTGCTTCTGTCAGGCGCGCAGCAATGGTTTTACGCATGCCATCAAGTGGAATTTCTTGATAGTCACGATCCGCATAGATTTTAGCAATGGCATCGGCTGATGGTCCAGCTGCGAGTGTTGTCGCGGCTTTTGGAGCTGTCGGAGCAGGTGTAGGAACCTGAGCCGTTGGTTTTGCAGCTTCGACGTCTGCTTTGACAATGCGTCCATGTGGGCCGGAGCCATTCACAGTGGCAAGGTCAATCCCTTTGTCAGCCGCAATACGACGTGCAAGGGGAGATGCAAATATACGCGTCCCACTTGCTGCGACCGGAGCTGCCGGAGCAGGCGCGGCGGGTGCGGTTACCGCCAGGGGTGTCGCAATAGGCGCCGCCGCCGGAGCCACAGCAGGCGCGCCAATATCGGCCGCGCTTTCGCCATCTGAGAGTAAAACAGCAATTGCCGTGTTGACTTTGACGTTTTCGGCCCCTTCGGCAACAAGGATTTTACCAATCACGCCTTCGTCAACGGCTTCGAATTCCATCGTAGCCTTATCGGTTTCAATCTCAGCCAAAAGATCACCGGATTGGACTGTATCGCCCTCTTTGACGAGCCATTTGGCTAATTTGCCTTCTTCCATTGTCGGAGACAAAGCAGGCATCAGAATTTCTGTAGGCATATCTTTTCTCCTTAGCGGTAGGTTACTTTTTTCACAGTCGCGACGACTTCGTCGGTTGTGATCAAGGCGTGTTTTTCCAAATTCGCAGCATAAGGCATCGGAACGTCTTTGCCTGTGCAGTTCAACACGGGCGCATCCAGATAATCAAAGGCGCGCTCCATGATGACGGCGGACAAATGGTTGCCAATTGACGCCACAGGGAAGCCTTCTTCGACTGTGACACAGCGGTTTGTTTTCATCACAGACGCGATGACAGTGTCATAATCAATCGGGCGCAAAGTCCGCAGATCGATGACTTCGGCGCTAATGCCATCAGCGGCAAGTTTGTCCGCGGCTTCTAGGGCATATGTCATGCCGATCCCAAATGAAACGATCGTAACATCGCTGCCTTCGCGCCAAATACGCGCTTTGCCGAATGGAACGGTGAAGTCATCCATAACCGGTACATCAAAAGAGCGACCATAAAGGATTTCATTTTCCAAAAAGATCACTGGATTGTTGTCACGAATGGCGGTTTTCAGCAAACCTTTGGCGTCGGATGCAGAGTAGGGCATCACCACCTTGAGACCGGGAATTTGCGCATACCATGCGGCGTAATCTTGGCTGTGCTGCGCGCCAACGCGGGCTGCTGCACCATTTGGACCACGGAACACCATAGGTGCCCCCATTTGGCCACCAGACATGTACAATGTTTTTGCAGCAGAGTTGATGATGTGATCAATCGCCTGCATCGCAAAGTTGAATGTCATGAATTCAACAATTGGGCGCAAACCGGCAAAAGCTGATCCGGTGGCGATACCTGCAAATCCGTGTTCGGTGATCGGCGTATCAATGATGCGCTTGGCCCCGAATTCGTCTAGCAAACCTTGGGAGATTTTATAAGCCCCTTGGTATTCGGCAACTTCTTCGCCCATAAGATAAACGGTACTGTCACGGCGCATTTCTTCGGCCATGGCATCGCGCAATGCTTCGCGGACTGTTTGTTGTTTGATTTCGGTGCCTTCAGGCCAATCGGGGGTGGTGTCAACTTTGGGGGCGACGGGCGCGGCGGCTGCAACAACAGCAGGCGCAGCCGTCACAGGGGCGCTTTCTGTTGGGGCGGCGGCGGCTGGCATCGCATCGGCGCTTTCGCCGTCTTCGACCATGATCGCGATTGCTGTGTTCACTTTGACGTTTTCAGTGCCTTCCGCAATCAGGATCTTGCCAACGACACCTTCGTCAACCGCTTCGAATTCCATCGTTGCTTTGTCAGTTTCAATTTCAGCAATGACATCGCCAGAGGCAACTGTGTCGCCTTCTTTGACAAGCCATTTGGCCAATTTGCCTTCTTCCATGGTTGGAGAAAGGGCCGGCATAAGAATTTCAATAGCCATAATTCATAAACTCCTTATGCGTAAATATCTGTCCACAACTCTTCAAGAGCGGGCTCGGGGCTAACTTTTGCGAATTCTGCAGAGGCATTCACGACTTCTTTGATCTCTTTGTCGATCGCTTTCAAATCGTCCTCTGTGGCGTGACCACCTGTCAACAACATGGATCGAATGTTTTCGATCGGATCACGCTCTTCGCGCATTTTTTGCACTTCTTCGCGGGTGCGATATTTTGCAGGGTCAGACATGGAATGTCCGCGATAGCGATATGTCTTGACCTCTAGGATATATGGACCCTTGCCAGACCGACAATGCGCAACGGCTTTTTCACCGGCTTCTTTGACCGCGAGCACGCTCATGCCATCGACCGCTTCGCCAGGGATGCCAAATGCCGCGCCACGTGTATAAATGTCAGGCGACGATGTGGACCGCACCTGAGACGTGCCCATTGCGTATTGGTTATTTTCAATCACAAATATCACGGGCAATTTCCAAAGTGCGGCCATGTTGAATGTTTCGTAAACCTGACCTTGGTTTGCCGCGCCATCGCCGAAATAGGTAAAGGTCACACGCCCGTTTTCCAAATATTTGTCAGCAAAGGCCAAACCGGCCCCCAAAGGCACCTGTGCAGCAACGATACCGTGACCACCATAGAAATGCTTTTCTTTGCTGAACATATGCATAGAGCCGCCTTTTCCTTTGGAATAGCCACCCTCGCGTCCGGTTAGTTCGGCCATAACGCCGTTCGGGTCCATGCCACACGCCAACATATGACCGTGATCCCGATAGGATGTTATCCGCTTGTCGCCCTCTTCTGATGCAGCCTCAAGTCCGACAACAACGGCTTCTTGCCCAATATACAGGTGGCAAAATCCACCAATCAAACCCATACCATAAAGCTGACCTGCTTTTTCTTCGAACCTGCGGATCAAAAGCATTTCACGGTAATATGTTTTCAATTCTTCTGCCGATACATTCGGCTGAGAAGCGGATTTTTTTGCCGCCATGGAAACGTCCCCTAAATAAATAGTTTAGCATTAAACTATTATTTACACGAAGGATCGCAAAATTAATAGCCTAAATTTTTGATACATATCAGCTATGCACAATTGGCATGGGTTTGGGGTGTTAAACAGACATTGACGGTGGCGGGGGTGGGGGCGGTTGCCGAAATAATTTAGAAAGGGACTCAATTAGGTTCGCTGCACCTTTCCATGATGGATCAAATATATAGGTCACCCCACCCAATAAGACCGCAACTGTTCCTGTGCCCAATGCCACTCCTACGGATTTCAAATAGGCTGTTTTAATGGTCTGCATCGCAGAAGGTTGTGCTGATTGCTTGTCCGCAATGAGCGTGTGAACCATTTTTTCAAGTTCTTTGATCCTTTGCTCTAAGATTTCGATATATTTTTTGTCGTCAGATTTTTCGGTGTCGGTACTTTGATCAATTACTTTCGCAAGGTTCAAAAACTGCTCGCCAATATTTTCGGTCAGTATCAAGTCATTGGGCGGGTCATTTTCGGATGAAAATTCGCGGTACATGCGACAGGCTTCGATCAACTGGGAACCGTAGGCGGTTAAAACACTTGATGATTTGATCGGTGATGCGACTAATTTCAAAGCAAGCTGTTTATAATACGCAACCTGATCCGGTGTTTCGGCCTTGCTTTCGATTTTGTCCTGTTGTGTGTTCGGTGATTTATCCGTTTCACTATCCTCCTCATCAGGCACCACAAATTCGGGCCAATGTTCGGGGCGGGTTAGGTGATCGGGAATGATCGTGCCGCTGTCACCAATCATGCTGTCAAGTTGGACTTGATTTAGACGTGTTTTGCTAAGGTCTGTATATTTGACGCTAAGGATATTGTTTGTGTCCGCTGTCGAGTATTCAGTTTGAACATTTGCGTGTGTTAGGTTTGCGCGTAGTAGTAGGGTTGTGTTGCTGAGGTTTGCGCGTGAGAGGTTTGCACCTGAGAGTTTTGAGCTGCTGAGGTCTGCGGTTCTGAAGTCCGCACCTGA
>JAHEJA010000066.1 GCA_024639125.1 Paracoccaceae bacterium | reverse complement strand
CAAAAAGAATCTTAGTTATAGACCGCCACAGAACGTGCGGGTGTGGCGAAATTGGTAGACGCACTAGATTTAGGTTCTAGCGCCGCAAGGCGTGGGGGTTCAAGTCCCTCCACCCGCACCATTTTCCCTTGAATTACAAATGCACGACACAGACATGTCTTGGTTTTTATGCTGATCTATGATGTTCTTGCTTCTTCTGCGTTGATGCCTAAAATACGGCTTTGACCAAACATTGAGGCTGGTATGAGCAATCATCACATTACATTAATCGGGTGGATATTGTTCATCATATCCGCAATTGGCTTTATAATTGCGAGCATTGGTGATTTTTGGGCAATGTTGGGAAGTGTCTTTTTCCTAATCGCCTGCATGGTGTTCTTGATCCCCTATATCCGCAAATAAAATGAAAGAAGCAACATATGTACAAAGTATATCTCTCAGGTGAAGTTCATACCGATTGGCGGGACGATATTAAATCTGGATGTCGGGATTTGGATGTAACCTTTAGCGAACCGGTAACACATCACGAAAATAGCGATGACTGTGGTGTTGCGATACTGGGTGCAGAGGACAACAAATTCTGGCACGATACCAAAGGTGCCAAGCTAAATGCCATTCGCACCCGTAAAGCTATCACAGACGCTGATATTGTTGTGGTGCGCTTTGGTGACAAATACAAACAATGGAACGCGGCTTTTGATGCAGGCTATGCTGCAGCTTTGGGTAAATCGTTGATTGTGATGCATGGGGCGGACCATCAACATGCCTTGAAAGAAGTCGATGCCGCGGCCTTGGCTGTTGTTGAGACACCAGCGCAAGTTGCACAAATAATGCGCTATGTCCTAAACGGTAAGCTGCCGTTGGATGAATAATACCAAAAGCTATCGATAAATTCGGGTTTTTTCACCTTCCCAAGGAGCTTGACAAAGTTTCCTCGCTCAAAGCCCTTGCGTAGCGGCCTTTTGCAAAATAGAAGGTGGCAAATTTTGTCTATGCGTGCCTTTTTGCGCGCTTAACTAACGGAGTATTCTAATGCAGGTCACAGAGACCCTGAACGAAGGCCTAAAGCGCGCCTATTCAATCGTTGTCACAGCCGCTGAGTTGGACGCGAAAGTAAACGAAAAATTGGTTGAAGCGCAGCCAGACATCGAAATCAAGGGTTTCCGCAAGGGCAAAGTGCCGATGGCGATGCTAAAGAAACAGTTTGGTCCACGTGTTTTGGGCGAAGCAATGCAAGAAGCCGTCGATGGTGCCATGAACGAGCATTTCGAAAAAACAGGTGATCGCCCAGCGATGCAGCCCAAAGTCGAAATGACAAACCAAGACTGGAAAGAAGGCGACGACGTACAGGTTGATATGTCTTACGAAGCGCTTCCAGAAATCCCAGACGTTGATTTTTCTGGCATCGCGCTTGAAAAACTAGTTGTCAAAGCTGACGAAGCATCTGTGACAGAAGCATTGGAAAACTTGGCGTCTACTGCGCAAAACTTTAAAGCACGTCGCAAAGGCTCTAAAGCCAAAGACGGCGATCAAGTTACGTTTGACTTTGTTGGCTCAGTCGACGGTGAAAACTTCGAAGGCGGCTCAGCCGAGGATTATCCTTTGGTGCTTGGCTCAGGTTCATTCATTCCTGGTTTCGAAGAGCAGCTTGTTGGTGTCAAAGTCGAAGATGTCAAAAGCGTAGAAGTCCAATTCCCAGCGGAATATGGCGCAGAGCATCTTGCTGGTAAAGACGCCGTTTTTGAATGCACAATCAAAGAAATCAAAGAGCCAGTGGCTGCCGAGATTGATGATGAATTGGCAACGAAATTCGGCGCAGAAGACCTAGCCGGTTTGAAAACCCAAATTTCTGAGCGTTTAGAAGCAGAATACGCAGGTGCCTCTCGCGCCGTAATGAAGCGGGCTTTGCTGGATGCGCTTGATGGTGTGGTGTCTTTCGATCTTCCTCCGTCATTGGTCGAAGCTGAAGCAGGTCAAATTGCGCACCAGCTATGGCACGAAGAAAACCCCGAGGTTCATGATCACAACCACGACACAATCGAACCAACTGACGAGCACAACAAACTAGCAGAACGTCGCGTACGTTTGGGATTGTTGTTGGCTGAAATCGGTCAAAAAGCAGCAGTTCAAGTGACAGATGCGGAAATGACACAAGCGATCATGCAGCAAGCACGCCAGTACCCAGGTCAAGAACGTCAATTCTTTGAATTCATTCAGCAAAACGCACAAATGCAACAACAATTGCGTGCGCCAATTTTTGAAGACAAAGTCGTTGACCACGTGATCGAGGCGGCAAAAGTGAGCGAAAAAGAAGTGTCCAAAGACGACCTTCAAAAAGCAATTGACGCGCTAGAAGCCGAATAAGCGACTTCACCGTCTTAACACCTTGCTAAAGCGCACTCCCTGAGTGCGCTTTAGTTTTTTAAAAATGTCGAATATCAAAGATATTCGTCCGTTTAATAGACGTCTACTTGGGTTTAAGAATTGATGTTGTCGTAAATTAAATAAGCCGCTGACAGTGCCAGCGGCTTTTATTTATTTTCTACGGCGGACTGGCTTGGCTTGGGCGTGGTCTTCTATGTGTTGATAGATCATCGCAGCAAGATCTTTGCCCGTGCAGAGTTCGATTCCCTCAAGGCCCGGTGACGAATTGACCTCAAGCACTTTTGGCCCTTCTTTAGATCTTAGCAAATCAACACCTGCCATATTCAATCCAAAGACTTTGGCTGCGCGCAAAGCAGTCTCGCGCTCTTCTTTGGTGATGCGGACAGATTTTGCACTGCCCCCTTGGTGCAGGTTCGAGCGAAAATCACCAGCAGCGGCTGTGCGTTTCATCGACGCTACAACCTTGTTTGCAATGACCAAACAGCGGATGTCTTCGCCATTGGCTTCTTTGACAAAGTCTTGCACCAAAAAGTTCGCTTTCAAACCGCGAAATGCGGAAATAACGGATTGAGCGGCTTTTTTGGTTTCGGCCATAACGACGCCTTTGCCTTGGGTGCTTTCCATGAGTTTGACAATCAAAGGTGCCGCGCCAACCAACCCGATCAAGCTATCGGTATCTTTGGGCGAAGCCGCAAAAGCGGTGTTGGGGATGCCAATTTTGTGCTGTGCCATCAATTGATGTGCATGCAGTTTGTCACGGCTGGCTGTGATGCCTTGGGACCCGTTTACACAATAGGTGCCAATGGTTTCAAATTGCCGGATGACAGCAGTGCCATAAGTCGTGATCGAAGATCCAATACGGGGAATAACCGCATCATAGCGCGGCAACCGTTTCCCATCGTAATATATATCCGGATTGACGCCATTGATCGCCATATAACAGCGGGTTGTGTCAATGATTTCAACCGTATGTCCACGGCGTTCGCCTTCTTCTTTTAGACGTTTGGTTGAATAGTTATCTTCGCGGCTGAGAACTGCAACACGCAAGGATCGTTTTGGTGCGGCTTCTTTCATGCGGCGTGAGCTATGATAAATGTCATAGTTCATTTCGGGCTGACAAAAGCGTTCAGTCGGGGCCACGGTAATGCCATCATGCAATGCCTGTCGCCCCAATAACATATGAAGCGCCATGCCTTGACGATTGGTCAACGTCATCTCTATTTTCCAGTTATGTCCACCGACGGACATTTCTGTTTCGATCACATAGCGCATTTCGCTTTCGCCGTTTGACGACGTGACTTCGCGGCGATCGATCACATCTGCAGAGCAGGGGATCAATAGGTCATCGCGACCCGGGATTGGCTGCACCATAAATCGAACTTTTGGATTGTCTTTGCTGCCAAAGGGTTCAATATGCGCCGCATGAAGCGCGGACGTGCGTGCGCCTGTGTCAACTTTGGCTTTGATGGCGGGAACGCCGAGTGTCGGTAGGGAGACCCATTCTTCCCAACCGAATGTCATAGAATCTGTCATTGAGGTTTCCAATCATTGGTTAGCGCCGCTTAGTCTAAGTGGATAGGTATAACAAGAAATTCATCACTTTGGGCTTTTCTTTTTTGATGATCTGCGTCAGATCATGACTATGACACAACGTATCTCTTTTAAATTGAACGCCACCGATGGCAAAGCGCGGACTGGCGTGATTTCAACTCCTCGTGGCGACATCCGCACGCCGGCGTTTATGCCGGTGGGGACAGCGGCTACGGTAAAAGCAATGATGCCGGAAAGCGTCCGTTCGACAGGGGCCGACATTTTGCTTGGGAATACCTATCATTTGATGCTGCGTCCAACAGCAGAGCGCATCAATAGATTGGGTGGTCTGCATCAGTTTATGAATTGGGATCGTCCGATTTTGACCGATAGCGGTGGGTTTCAAGTCATGTCCCTGTCGGATTTACGCAAACTTACAGAGCATGGGGTGACGTTCAAATCCCATATCGACGGATCGCGTCATGAACTGACACCTGAGCGGTCAATGGAAATTCAAAAGCTATTAGGCAGCGATATCGTTATGTGTTTCGATGAATGTCCGGCCTTGCCTGCGGATCGCAAGCGCATTGCCGAAAGCATGCGCATGTCGATGCGGTGGGCGCAGCGGTCGCGTGATGCCTTTGGTGATCGTCCCGGGCATGCCTTGTTTGGCATCCAACAAGGCGGCCTGGAACAAGACATGCGGGAAGAAAGCGCCAAAGCCTTGCGCGACATCGAATTTGACGGGTATGCAATTGGCGGGCTCGCTGTAGGAGAAGGCCAAGACGCGATGTTTGGCTGTCTAGACTATGCGCCCGATATGTTGCCTGTGGATAGGCCGCGCTATTTAATGGGCGTTGGCAAGCCAGACGACATCGTCGGAGCGGTCAAGCGCGGTGTGGATATGATGGATTGCGTTCTGCCGAGCCGCTCTGGTCGCACGGGTCAGCTATTCACGCGCAATGGGGTATTAAACATTAAAAATGCCCGCCATCAGGATGATCCACGTCCGATTGATGAAAAATGTTCTTGCCCAGCCTGTACTAAATATTCGCGCGCCTACTTACATCATGTGTTCAAATCCCAAGAAATGATTTCGGGGATGCTGCTGACATGGCATAATTTGCAATATTTCCAAGATATCATGCAAGGGATGCGGGATGCTATCGCAACAGGAACGTTCGATGCATGGGAAAGCGATTTCCACAGCACACGCGCCCAAGGTGATATTGAGCCGCTTTGACTACGTAATGTCGAGCGTGTCGATCAGCACGAATTCGATGTCTTGACCCGTTAATCCGTTTGCCTGACCAACAACCAAAACCGGTCGATCGTCTACAAAAACGGTGGTCTGGTTGGCGTCGGAATCTATTTGGGATCCAATTTTGGGGGCGATAGGGTCCCCAAGTTCGTCTAACTGCGGTTGATAATAGATTTTGATTTTATCAACGCCGCTTTCAAAATCATTAATAATGGCGGTATCCGCTCCGTCTACGGTTTGGTCAACCATATGGAAAACATCTGCGCCTTCGCCGCCTATGACGGTGTCACCTGTGGTAAAGAACAAACGGTCGTCACCGGCTCCGCCGTTTAGAGTATCGCCGACACCAGTTGAAAAATCGGCCTGATTATCGGCACGGTCCGAAGCAATCAAGTCATCACCTGCGCCCCCAATCAGGTCATCCAATCCACCGCCACCCGCAAGCGTGTCATTACCATCGCTGCCGTTTAGAATGTCGCTGCCATTGTTGCCTTCGACCAGATCATCACCGAGGCCACCAGCAATAAAATCATCTCCGTCAGCGCCCGACATCGTATCATTCCCCGCGTCTCCTTCGAGGTGATCATTTTCCGCGCTGCCTTGCATTTGATCATCC
>JAHEJA010000056.1 GCA_024639125.1 Paracoccaceae bacterium | reverse complement strand
CGTGGATGATTTCGACGTCTTGACCTATACAATTGAAATCAAAAACGAAAGTGGTTCCCCCCTAAGCAATATCACCCTTACTGATAGCATAGCGCAAGGGGCTGCTGACCTTTCCCTAAGTGGTGGGCCAACATTAGTTGCAACACCGAACAGTAACGATGGCATACTTTCAGATGCCGAGACATGGCAATATACCGCGACATATCAAACCACAGAAGATAATTTTCAAGACGGCAATGACATTGTAAATTCGGTTTATGCAAATGTTACGTCTACTATCGCAACAACCGCTACCCAGCTGCAAACCACAGAGGTCACCGCAACGACGACCCTAACCGTCATCGGGGATGTGACCGTCGAAAAAACACCTACGCTTAAAAACGGAGACCCCATCCCAACCGATGGCGTCACCGTTGGTCAAACGGTGACATATACGTACATAATCACCAACACAGGCAATTACGAAATTGACAACATCGCCATTGTAGACACCCATTTGGGAACGGGTGACCTGGTGTTTCAAAGCTGTTCCATAACTGAAACAACGGCAAATGGCACGACTGTCACCAGTGACGTTGGCTTCGTAAGCTCCGAAATTGCACTTCTGGGGGCCAAGGATGTTGCGACATGTACAGCGGATTACGTTGTCACCCAAGCCGACATAGATAACCAATAAGCCGACCTGCACGGGAAGATGATCCAAAGCAAGACATCAAATGTCCTTGCAAACGCGCATGGCATCAAACAACGCCGCATGAATATTGCGACCACTCACCGCATCCCCGATGCGGGCCAATAAAAACGCACCATTTGGGTTGATCACATGGAACGGAGACGCCCCTTTTATCATCGCATCATGATCCAATTGACCAAAATTTTTGGATGTCGGCTTTAGCGCAAAATATAAATCATCCATAGGCGTTGACCCATGTTCAATGATCACAAAATCAACTCGAATTGTTTGCGCCTCGCCCGTTAATATATGCTTTAGAACAACCTCTTTCTTGTTTCCGTTTTGATGAACTTGGACTAGATCCTGAGAACACTGAAACGTGACACCCGCTTTTGCCAAATCCCGCAATCCAACGGCAGAATTTGTAGGCCCAAGATCAAGCGCCGTTGCGCGATCAGGCGTGACATGCACAACTGCACACCCCGATCGTGCCATCACGTCCGCACACACCAAAGCCGGATGATCCCCAAGTTCATCAAACAGCAACACATCCCCACTGACGCGGACGGCACCTGACAGAACATCCCAACTCGATGTCACGAACTCTGCACCATCAAAGTCAGGGGCTGCCGGCCAACCCCCAGTTGCTATAATGACGATATCTGGGGCTTGAGCATCGACATCATCCTTTTCCGCATAGGTGTTAAGCCGTATATCAACATTGTGTGCGTTTACTTCTTGGATCAACCAATCCGCTATGCCCCAAATTTGTCGACGTGTCCGGCCCACAGAAGCAAGGGACACTTGCCCCCCAAGCCGATCACTTGCTTCGAAAAGAACGACTTCATGACCACGTAACGCACAGATACGCGCGGCCTCAAGTCCGGCAACGCCACCGCCTACGACCACCACCTTTTTACTGGGGGATGTTGGCTGAAATTGGTGCAGGAAAAGCTCTTCGCGCCCTGTGGCTGCGTTGTGACCACAGACTGCCGCTTTTCCTTGGTTTACGCGGTCCACGCAATATCCAAGACCAACACAAGGGCGTATTCGGCTTTCATCACCTCGTGTCAGTTTTGCAACCAAGTATGGATCCGCCATATGCGCGCGCGTCATACCAATCACATCAGCATGCCCCTGTGAAATCGCATGACGGGCCGTGGCGATATCTGCCACACCTCCAGCATGAAAAATTGGCACATCAACGGTTGCACGCAGTTGACCTGCAATCGTTAGATGCGCAGCCGACGGCATTCCCATTGGCGGCACCCATCCCGCCAGTCCCAGATCGTCATAAGGTGCGCCCGCTAGGATATTCAGAAAATCAACTGCTCCCGTTGCCGCGATTTTTTGGGCCGCCAAGATGCATTCTTGGGCGTCTAACCCACCCTGAACCAATTCATCACCTGTCACACGCATACCCAATATCATGTCCGGGCCAACAGCGTTTCGAACTGCTTCGATGACCTGAAGAGTAAGCCGCAAGCGGTTTTCAAGCGATCCCCCGTAATCATCGCTACGCTTGTTCACAAGAGGCGACAGGAATTGACCCAACAAATGCGAATGAGACAGCAATTCGATACCGTCAAATCCACCCTGCTGACAGCGGCGCGCCGCATCTGCAAATTGGGAAATAATACGCGTTATATCTTCGGCTTCCATAGTTTTGGGCAACGAACGATGGGCGCGTTCGCGCGTCCCCGATGGTCCCATGACCGGTAACCAATACCCATCATCCCACGCCGTTCGCCGCCCCATATGGGTGATCTGACACATTACGGCTGCTCCGTACGAACGTACCCCAGAGGTGAGCGCTTGGAACCATGGAATGATACTGTCATCGCCCGCATATAATTGTCCAAACACCGATGGGCTGTCAGGCGCTATATTGGTAGACCCACCAATAATTGTAAGGCCGATTCCACCTTTTGCTTTTTCTTCGTGATACAATCTGTAGCGGTCTCTTGGGTGACCTTGTTCTTGAAATGATGGCGCATGCGCCGTGCTCATTATGCGATTGCGTAACGTTAAATGCCGAAGTTGAAATGGGGTCAACAGAGGATCAGTCGGCATAGGATTCACCCTTTGAAATGCGGCTAACCAAATTTAGTCGCATTCATATCAATATTGTCAACCAAACATTGATTACAGAGCCACCTAATGCATCAAACGCGCATGCTTTGGTTATATATGATCAAACTGCCCAATCGCGTAGATACAGTTAATGTTTCTTCATGCCTTTGACCCCGCGAGAAACAAGCAAGCTCACTTCGTAAAGCACACGCGCGGCATCGAAACTGCCAGAGCTTGCCAAATATTCCGGTGACCATTCGGGATCAAATTTTTCTTTGAAACTACGCAACCCTTCGAAATGATAAAACAATTCGCCATGTTCATAAAGAAAGCTACCCAATCGATGCCATGTTGGGGCCAAACGGTGATTTTCAAAACCAGACAAAGGTGCGGCGCCAAGCGAAAACCATTCAAACCCTTGGTCTTGACCCCAAATCATCATTTCCGCGAACAGCGCGTCCATTGCCAAATTTGGACCCGTGGGATCATAGCGCATCAGATCAAGCGATATTTCGGATTTATCACCGGCTTGTAACAGGTTTGCAAAGGCTATGATGTTTCCCGTTTCCACATTGCGCAATGCCGCAATATCAAAATTCGAAACATAGTCCGGATGAAACCACCCAAGAGAAAAGCCTTTTTCTTCGCTGTTTTTGTGCAACAGCCAAGCATCCGAAACCACATTCAATTCGGCAAGTATCTCGGGCGTGTGATCCTTTGATTTAAGCACCACAAATTCGTATCCATCGCGCACAAGACGCGCCCTTGCGTAGCGCCAATCTTTGCGGCGCGGGCCATCAAGCGAAAACGAACCAAGGTTCACCCGCGCCACTTCGCCGATTTTCAAAACCTGTAGGCCAAGATCAAGATAATTGGGCAGAAACCGTTCTGATATAGAATAAAAGGCACAGCGACGACCCATTTTATCCGCCAATTCACGCAGCTGCCAAATCGCAGTAGCGCAGGCGTCCTTGTCACCAACGGGATCACCTTTGCTAACCAACGTGTGACCCGTATCTGCATACGCAATATAGGCACGCTGATCCTGGGTCACGATAAACCGTTTATCGCCGCTCAGAGAAATACCTGCCTGGGCCGTAGTTGCAGTTGCCGTCAAACGCCGTACAACATCCGGAATAGGTTCATGCTTCAACCGTGTAGATTGTTTTGACAAAAGTGCGTTCAATATCATCGCAGCAAGGATAACCGCAACGGCTAAAGTCGCCCGAAGGAACCGCGACGCGTCCCCTTTCCATGCAAATTCCCACCAAAGCGCATCTGTATATTCAACATTTCGATACGCAAAGAACCCGATCCAGCTTATGACACCGACCAACAATGTAACGCTTAAAATCCATCGCAAATTCAACCGAAGGCCACCTGCCACTTCGGCACGATAAAACGCCTTGCGAAACACCCAAAGAACCACAAATGACACTGCCATTGTCAGCGCTTCTTCCCAATCGAACCCTTTTAATAACGACAGTGCAATCCCCGTTGCCAAAAGCGTTATTGCGAGAAGCCAAGCACGAAACATGCGGCGATATAGGCCCCGGGCTACGATCAACAACATCACCCCGCTGATACTTGCCAACAAGTGCGAGGTTTCGACCAACGTCAGCGGTAAAATATCACTTAGGAAACTCAACCGACCGGGATCCGAAGGAAGGTTGCCAGAAATTAACAGAACTGAACCAGACAGCGTTGCCATAGCCGCAGCTAATAACGGAACGACCGGCGTTATCGCGCGAAAAACGGTTTTAGAGGCCTCGGTTGCGATCTTTTTATTTGCAATGAGCCATGCCAGAACAAGCCCGATAACCACCAACAAAAACGGCAAAACGGTGTAAATAACACGGTACATCATCAAGGCCGTTAAAACATCAGACCGTCCAGTTGCCCCCATAGCAACGACAACCGTGGCTTCGAACACGCCAAGCCCCCCCGGAGAATGGCTTAATATACCCAAACCGACGGCAGCGACAAACACCACAAAAAAGACGACAAAGTTTTGCGCTAAATCAGGCGGCATAAGTACATAAAGGGTGATTGCGCTCGCTGCCATATCAACGATTGAAATCATCGTCATTTGCAGGCCATCACGGGCAAGCGGCAAATTCAGCGAAAATGCCCCGACGCCAACCACGCGCCGCACTTTTGCTGTCCATATAAAATACGCTGTTGCAGCGATTAAAATCGAAAAACCAATCAAGATTTCCAAAGGGCCAGACAGCGGTAGAATATCGCCCAAGCCGTTCGGATAAAGGGCCATTAAGCCCCCCATCAAAATCAAAAGACCAAAGAAGAAAGCAACCCAAGACGTTGCTATCAAACGAGCCACTGCAGAAATATCAACCCCGAATGCCGCATAAACCCGATAGCGAATTGCGCCACCAGTTAACCATGAAAACCCCAACATATTGGATACAGCCATACCGGCGATGCCCGTCATCATTTTCACAGCCAATGGAACGTGGACGTTGCTTACATCGCGTAAAATGATCACGTCATACAATGACAAAGCAAGATAACTGATACACATCGCACCAAACGATACAGCCAAAACAGAAAACGGATAAGCACGTGCGTCGGCTTTGACATCAGCCAAGTTTATGTCGCGTGACATTTGGTTCAACACCAGAAAGGCCAGAGCCATAATCAATAGCGGAACAATGAAACGCAAAGAAGGATGCTGAATAAACCGCCGCAAGACATGTGCATTTTGAGGTAATTTTGTCAGAACCGTCATACCTAACATCCTAAATCTTGTTTATATCACGATATACTCTGCAGCAAAAACGCACCAGATTGACAAATTGCGTAAGGTCACGGAGGCAAGCCGAGACAAGCCGAATTTCGTTCATTCAATACGCGTCACTCAGTCAATAATCAACGCACAGTTATAAATCTGTTAATCGATTGGGCAAAAAACACGTTTGTAGCTGTTAGTCAAATTTGGATTTTAGTTAAATTAAGCAAGAAATGCGCAAAACCAACAGGAATATAACCGTGCTATTTGTATACATTTCGGAGATTGGTTGCGGGAGTAGGATTTGAACCTACGACCTTCAGGTTATGAGCCTGACGAGCTACCGGGCTGCTCCATCCCGCGACAGGATGTTTTATTAGCATCGCAGAGAGATAC
>JAHEJA010000051.1 GCA_024639125.1 Paracoccaceae bacterium | reverse complement strand
TGATCATGGGTTACATAAATCATCGTCGCGCCAATTTTTTTATGAAGACGCGCGATTTCCACCCGCATTTCGACCCGCAATTCGGCATCAAGATTAGAAAGCGGTTCATCGAACAGAAACACCTCTGGTCCGCGCACGATCGCCCGTCCAATGGAAACACGCTGTCGTTGACCACCAGACAAGGCCGCAGGCTTTCTGTCCAGATAGGCGTCAAGTTTCAGGATACGGCTGGCTTCAGCGACCTTTTTTTCAATCTCAGGTTTTGGGTGACCGTTCATACGCAGCCCAAAGCTCATGTTTTCCTTTACGGTCATATGAGGATAGAGCGCGTAGGTTTGAAACACCATCGCGACACCGCGGTCGGATGGGTCCAGATGTGTCACGTCCCTTGCGCCGATGGTCATCGTTCCGTTTGTGGTCTCTTCTAACCCAGCGACCATGCGCAGCAATGTTGATTTGCCACATCCAGAGGGGCCAACAAAGACGCAAAATTCACCGTTTTCAATTTCAAGGTCGATCCCATGGATCACCTGTACGTCCCCGTATTTTTTGATGACGTTCTTCATTGTGACGCCTGACATCAGATTGCTGTCCTTTCAGTCGGCTGGGCTTGGGTGTTGGTAAGCCGCCGGATTGTTTCAATTTCGCGGTCGTCATAGGGGCTGCCGTCTTTGCGCAGCAGGTCATGAAACCAAATGTCGCGCGTCGGGTCGCCGCCATGGGCCTTTACTAATGCGTCCGGCCACGGCAGGAATGTTTGGGTCCGACCCGTGACCAATCCCCACTGAAAACACCCGACAAAGCGATCATGGAACAGCTCTAGCTGGTCGCTGATCTGGCTATCTACCGCGCGCGCCATCCATTCAGTGCACACTATAGGACGGTCTAGCACGGTGAGAATGTCAATAAATTCCGAGACCCGTGCGCGGTTCCAATAGGCGTGGAATGTCACAATGTCCGAATGCAATAGGGCGCTGCGATCAATTTCGGTTTGATAAGGGTGCGCGTCGTCGCCCGGTAATGGAGTGCTCCATGCCGCAACCGTCAGCGGTTGGATCGGATGTTGTGATCTTGCCCATTCAAAGCAACTTTCCATTAACGATAATGCACTTTGTTCAAGTGCCGAGGCATATTGGTCAAAATCACCATCTGAAAAATTCATCCGGTTGCCCGGTTCATTGTACAAATCCCAAAATAGGATGCGGGGGTCGTCGCGGAATTTGCCAATGACTGCCTGAACATAAGCTTGCAACTGGTCACGCTGATTGGGGTCCATAACAATTGCGCGACCGGGCGACGCGACGGCGCGGCTGTTGTGAACGCCGGGCACTGGTTCGGCCTGTATTCCCCAAACGGGTTCGTCCCCGCCAAATCCACAATCATCAAACAGGCATGGGATTGTGTCGATGCCAAGATCCTTGGCGACGTGCATGACGCGATCGAGACGGTCCAAAAGTCCATCGGCATCATAAACCCAGCCAAGGTAAGGCAAATTGATGCGGATTGCGTTGAAACCAATATCGGCCGCCCAGCTCAGTTCCCGTTTGATTGTTGGCATGTCAAATGTATCAGGATGCCACATTTCGATGAAATTGACGGCGGTCGAGGGGAGAAAGTTAAAGCCACAGACCCAAGGGCGTCCTTGCCACCAGTCTTTGGCTTGTTTGCTTGTCCATCGGGTCATTTGCGCACCTTTTTCAGTAAAGTATGCCGCTCCGTTGGGTGCAACGGAGCGGTATGTTTCTTAGCGGTCCAATAGGTCCTGAACTTCGATCTCGGCGTCTGCCAATGCATCGCTTACGGGCTTGTCTGTGAGCCAGATTGCCTGAAGTTCGCGGTTAAGCACGTCTTGGATTGCGCCGTAACGCTCGGACGGTGGCGTGTCGCGTGCGATGGCTGCCGTGCCGGTGTATTCATCGCGATGTGGCAATCCTTGGTACGCGGCGCTTTCGACAACTGAGGTGCGCACGGACATATGGCCTGTACGGGCCCAATCGATGTTGTGATCGTTAATGAACGCCATAACTTTTAACGCGGCGGCACGCTGCTCTCCCTTGAGGGATGCAGGAATTGCCCACATGTGGCTATCTGCCCACGTCGCACCTTTTGCAAACAAAGTCGGGAAGTCAGCAACATAGTAGGTGTTGAGGCCAACCTCTTCTTTTGCGGCTTCTGCCGTGTAGAAATCCACGACCCATGTGCCATTGACCAAAATTCCGGCTTCACCATTCAAGAATGCCTGCTGGCTATCTGCGTAGTTCAGCTGTGGATTGGCCAGCTTGGCATCAAAGAGCTGAGTGATGGCTGTCACCGCGTTTTGCGCTTCGGGTGTGTTGATGGTCGCGGTTCCGTCTTCGGTAAAGATGTTCGCGTCCTGCTGCCACAAGAGCGCAAGAACCGTCCGCACGCCCAATGGGAATTGCGCAAAATCTGCGGCTAGGTAATCTTGTCCTGTTGCATCTTTGAATTGCTGTGCATGCGCAAGAAGCTCTTGGGGTGACGTCGGCAACACGGGCTTGCCATCGGCAACCAAACCGGCTTGGGCCATTAGGTCCATGTTCACGTGCCAAAGGTTGGCATGGAAATCCATTGGCACACCATAGATGCCGCCTTTGAAGCTAACTGCATCCAGAGCAGCTGGTGACCAGTCTGAGGGGTCGATGCCCGCGGCTGCGAGGTCTCCGGAAATTTCGGCAATGGCGCCTAGACCTGCAAATTCGGGAACACGGTGACGGTGCATGACATGAACATCAGGCGGTGTGCCACCCGCATAAGCGGCTTTGACTTGGTCATAGTAGTTACCCCAGTCGGTGGGCAACGTCGTAATATTGATCCCGTCAAGCTCGGCATCGGCTGCGTTGATAATTGATTGAATGATGCAGGCCTCGCCTGTGGACGTTGTTGTGTCCGTACCTGCGTCTTCACATGCGCCAAAAAAGCGGCCCAATGTGATGTCTTGTGCGGGTGCCGTTGTGGCAATCCCTGCGGCCATAGCCGCGCCTAGAAGCACATATTTCATAAGTTTCCTCCCTTAATGTGCGTTAGCCCTTGGATCCGCCAACGGTCATGGCTTGCACCACATACCGTTGAAAAATCAGGAACAAGATAACAACCGGAAGGGACGCGATAACGCCCGAGGCCATGACACGGCCAAGCCCTTCTGATTGCGCGAAATTGGATTGGATGGACGCTAGGCCCAAAGTGATCGTAAAATATTCTCGCTGCTGTGCGCTGACGAGCGGCCATAAATAATCGTTCCAAGCATAAAGGAACGTCAGGATAGCAAGCGTCATCATCGCTGGACGCGCGAGCGGCAGCATAACGTACCAGAAAATCCTGAGCCAAGTGACGCCGTCCAAACGGGCGGCCTCTTCAATGTCTTGTGGGATCGCCTTGAAGAATTGCATCATCAAGAAAACACCGATTGGTACGGCCATGCGGGGCAGGATTAATGCGTGATAAGAATTGTGCCAGCCGAAGTCAGCGAACAGGGTGTAAAGCGGGATGAATACCGCCTGTTCAGGGACCATCAAGCCAATCAAACAGATTATCATGAGTGTGCGCTTGAATGGAAAATCCATTCGCGCCAATGCGTAACCCGCAGTCGTCGACACAAAGAGAACCCCCAAGGTCATGCCAACCGCCACGATAATCGAATTCATGAACCACCACGGCGTTTGCCCAAAGGAAAACAGCGATGCATAGTTCTCGGCTGTAAAGGGCAAAGGAATAAGACCGAATAGGGTCGATGACGTTGTTCGGGCCAGAACTTCGTTGGGTTGGAACGACAAGGACACCATCCACAATGTCGGCACGAGCCACAAAAATGCAGGGATAGAAAGCCCGATTACAAGCCAGTAATAACTGCGGTTCATCAATCTCGCTCCCGTCCGATTATGAATTGGATGATCGAAAATGACCCCATAATAAGGAACAAGAACACCGCCATGGCGCTTGCGCGACCCAGTTCGCTATCACGAAAACCGGTCTGATAAATATAGCGGACAAGCACTTGTGTAGAATCGTTCGGGCCACCTTGGGTCATCAGGTGCGATTGACCAAAAACCTGAAAATGCAGAATGATTTGCAGGATTACGACCACAGAAATCGTGCGCGTCAGGTTCGGCAATGTAATGTACCAAAAGGCTTTCCAACCGCGCGCATTGTCCAATGCAGCGGCTTCGTAAATATCCTTTGATATGTCCTGAAGCCCGGCTAAAAATAGGATCATAGCAATCCCGATTGACCACCATATTGTCGCAATAACAATCGCCGCCATGGCGAACTGTTGATCTGTGAGCCAGTTAATCGGTGTGCCCCCAAAGGTCTTTGTGATGTTTGCGATTAACCCCTGACGCGGAGAAAACATGATTTGCCAAATCAATGTCACAACCGTAACCGACAGGACTTGGCTTAGAAAAAAGAGCGTGCGCAGAATGCCCATCGCACGCGTTTCACGGTTCAAGGCAGCTGCTAACAAAAGAGCAGAAATTGTCACGCCCGGCACTGTAAAGGCGACAAAGACCAATGTGTTCGCAACAGTTGGCCAAAAGCGACGGTCGTACCAACGCCCCCCTTCGTCAGGATAAAAGCCGGGGAAAAACACCAAAAGCAAGGACACAACACCAAACACAATAGCATTCAAGCGGCTCAATCGACCCAATCGGTGAAGTAAGGCAGAGAGCACAAGCGCCAATAGGCCAAGGCCCTGAAGGAGCGGCGCGTTAAACAAAGACCATGTGATGTTCTTACCCCACATCACACGTTCATAGTTGCGCAACCCGACAAATTCTTTGGCGTCAGGATTAAATGCCACGGCCAGCAGGTTCCAGTCATGCAATGAAATCCAGATGCCCCGACAAAAGGGATAGACCAGAAACAAAGCATAGGTGGCAAGGAATGGCGCGAGCAACAGCCATGCGGCTTGCGTCTGCGATAACCTAGAACGTGGCGCCATTCAGCCTTTCCTCTCCAACTGTGTTGATTCTGCTTGTGCTAATATTATTAGCAATATTTATTAGCGTTCGGCAAGGAGCTTGATGTATCAATGAAAAAATCCAAGGAAAATAACACGTCACGGGTTACCATGAAGGATGTGGCGCTGCATGCAGGGGTGTCGCAATCCACGGTTTCCTTTGTGCTCAATGGCCTAGAGGATATGCGCATCAGTCGCGAAACCCGCAAACGGGTGAAGGATGCAGTTGATGCTTTGGGGTACCGCGCCCGTGGGGCAGGTCGCCCACCAAAATCGACGGGTCTTGGGGTTATCGGGCTGATGTTGGACGAAATCGCAACCAGCCCATTTGCCGCGATCTCGATCGAAGGGGTGCAAGAAGAGGCCTGGAAAAATGACATCATCGTCGAGGTCGTCATGACAGGAGGAGATGCGCAATATGAGGCAGACGTGCTTAGGAAATGGGGGCATGATGGCGTCATTGGCGTTATTTACAGCTCAATTCTGACCCGTGAGGCAAAACCGCCAGAAGCACTGGGGCGTCACCGGGCTGTTATGTTGAACTGTTATGATGATGCTGGAAACTATCCATCGGTTGTTCCAGCAGAGCGGCGCGGAGGAGAGAATGCAACAAAAGCATTGCTTGCCGCAGGTCACCGCCGCATCGCCTTCATCACCGGAGAGAGTTGGATGGAAGCGTCTGATCAACGTCTGGAAGGGTATGAACGGGCCTTGCGTGCCGCACGTATTCCGGTCGATCCGTCGCTGATTGCCGAAGGTAACTTTCTTCCGAGCGGAGGCCGTGAGGCGACGCTGAAACTTATGTCCGGAAAATATCGTCCTGATGCAATTTTTTGTGCGAATGACCTTATGGCAGTCGGTTGTTACGAAGCGCTCAAAGAGTTGGGGGAAAAAATTGGCGACACGATTGCCGTTATGGGCTACGACGACCAAGAAATCGCCCAACATCTTTCGCCAAGTCTTACGACGGTTTTGCTTCCGCATAGGGAAATGGGGCAATGGTGCGTCAGTGAACTTCTTAAATCCGACATGAAACCCACGGTCGAACGAATGGAGTGCCCCGTGGTCATGCGAGAGTCTCATAGATCGCGCTAGCAACGGCCCAAGCCATGGTTTTTAGCACAGAATTCCAAAAGCG
>JAHEJA010000070.1 GCA_024639125.1 Paracoccaceae bacterium | reverse complement strand
ATCAAATCAGGGCGATCGCGTTTGATGAACCACGGCACATATTCGGCAAAATGCTCTGAGCTTTCTGTTGCGAAATAGCCTAGCTTTTTCATCATTTCGTAACGGACTTTGTTTGGGCAACGTGGGTTCCAGCTGCTTTCTGGACGCGGGAATACGCCATCCGCATAGCCCTTTTGCAAATCAGGATAAAGATCGCGATAGCTGCCGTCTTCCATGATTTCTTCGAACTTCAAGAAATAGGCAACGTGATTGATCCCTGCGGATTTATAGCGAATTTTATGATCCGGGATTTGCAAGTCCGAAGCAAGCTCATGCGCCGTATGCTGTACGGAATGGCAAAGGCCAACCTGTTTGATCTTTGGATATTTCGCCGCAATCGCCCAAGTATTGATTGCCATTGGGTTCACATATTGAAGCATGACAGCATCAGGGCAAACAGCCATGATATCTTCGCAGATAGACCAAAGATGCGGCACGGTTCGCAAACCACGCATAATGCCACCAACCCCCAACGTATCCGCAATGGTTTGACGCAGGCCGAATTTTTTCGGCACTTCAAAATCAGTCACGGTACAAGGGTCAAACCCCCCGATTTGAAAGGCAACAACCACAAAGTCGGCCCCATCCAAGGCTTCGCGTTGATTAAGGTGCAATGAATGCGTCGCACCGGCACCCAATGTTGAGACCAGTTTTTCAAAAACAATTTCGCTTTCGGCAAGCCGTTCGGGATTGATATCCATCAAAGCAACATGCGCGTTTTTCAAAGCATCTCGCTGTAACACATCACCGATGATGTTCTTCATAAATACCGTGGAACCAGCGCCAATAAAGGTAATTTTGGGATTTGCGGTCATATCTTTTTCCTCACAAGAGTGACAGCGCCGCTAGGCGGCAACAACATTAAACGCAGCATCGACAAGACGCTGAGTATAGCTAGATTTCGGATTTTCCAACACTTCGGACGTAGGTCCGGCCTCGATGACATTGCCGTTTTGCATAACAATCACATTATGGCAAAGTGCCTTTACGACCTTAAGATCATGACTGATGAACATGTAACTAAGATCATGCTTTGCGCGTAGATCACGGAGCAATTCGATAATTTGAGCTTGAATAGAAAGATCAAGCGCCGATGTCGGTTCATCCAAAAGAATAAAGTCTGGGTTCAAAGCAAGCGCGCGCGCAATTGCCAAACGCTGACGCTGACCACCCGAGAATTCATGCGGGAAACGTTGCATTGCATCGCGCGGCATTTGTACTTCTTCTAGTGCTTTGGCAACCAGCTCTTTGCGCTCGGCGCTATTTGCGCCGATGCCATTCACAATCAAACCTTCTTCGATGATTTGTTGAACAATCATGCGCGGATTAAGCGATGAAAACGGGTCTTGGAACACGACTTGGATACGGGGGCGCAAGGGTCGCATTTCTTTGCGTGTCAGGTGTTCAATGCGCTGACCGTTAAATTCAATGGTGCCCGCGTTTGCATCTAACAACCGGATCATTGCCATCCCAAGCGTGGTTTTTCCCGACCCGGATTCACCAACAATACCAAGGGTTTCCCCACGTCTAACGCAGAGCGAAATGTCATTTACCGCGACAATATCCGTAGACTTGCGCGAAAACAGGCTGCCATGTGCAATCCGAAAGGCAATGCGCATGTTATCTGCTTGCATAATAGGCGTGGCATTCGGGTTTAGCGGCTCTGGCAAGCCTTTGGGTTCACTGGCAAGCAAATGTTTTGTGTAGGGGTGCTGGGGGTTGGCAAACACATCCGCAGTCGTCCCGCGTTCCACCACTTCTCCATAGCGCATGACCACCACATGATCAGAGGTCTTTTCCACGACAGTCAAATCATGCGTGATCAAAATTACCGCCATGTTATGGCTCTTTTGAAGCGCCTTGAGCAAAGACAGGATTTCAGCCTGAACCGTAACATCCAAAGCTGTTGTCGGTTCATCCGCAATCAAAAGATCAGGCTTGTTTGCCAAGGCCATCGCGATCATCACACGTTGGCGTTGTCCCCCGGACATTTCATGTGGGTACTGGTTTACACGCGCTTCGGGATCAGGCAGCTGTACTTCGCGAAACAGCTGCACAACTTCGGCCAAGGCGTCTTTTTTGGACATTGGGCGATGCACTTGAATGATTTCAGCCACTTGATCGCCCACGCGATAAATCGGGTTCAACGATGTCAAAGGTTCTTGGAAAATCATAGAAATTCTGTTGCCACGAATGCGTTGCATTTTGGCTTCTGAGAATTCCGAAATGTCTTCTCCATCAAAGGTGATTTTCGTATCGGCTCCGACGGATGCGTTTTCAGCAAGCATCGACATGATCGCCCGCGCCGTTACGGATTTACCCGAACCGGATTCACCGACGACAGCCAAGGTTTCACCGCGCGCCACTTCGTAGGAAACGCCGCGAACCGCATGCACCCTGCCCGTAGCCGTCTTAAAATCAACGACGACATTTTCAACTTTTAACAAGGGCTCAGTCATTTGAATACGGGTCCATTGCATCGCGCAAGCCATCGCCAAAAGCGTTAAAGGCCAGAACGGAAATTACGATCATGCCAACCGGCGCCATTAACCAAGGGGCCGCTGCAAAAGATTGGAAATCGCGCACTTGGTTCAACATGGTTCCCCAGCTCACCATTGGCGCTTGGACACCCACGCCCAAAAAGGACAGAAAGCTTTCCAAGAGGATGACTTCGGGCAATTGATAGGTCGCCCAAACGATAATATGTGATGACGTGTTGGGGACAATATGGCGGCGAATGATCCGCCCGTCTGATGCACCAACCGCAACCGCAGATCGCACATATTCCATTGACCGGATAGAAATCACTTTGCCGCGCAACTCGCGCGATAGATCCGCCCAGCGCAACAAAACAAGGATACATGCGAACATTACAAAAATAGTCATGGGTTCGGCACGCCGCGGCAGGATGGCAACCAGTGCCAAATAAAGCGGTAAATCGGGAAAGGATTTCACAAATTCCACAATCCGCTGCACGACCATATCAAGCCGCCCACCAAAATATCCAGACGACACACCCACAAGTGTTCCGATAAAACAAGACGCGCCCATAACCAACAATCCCATCAGCATGGTAATTTTAGTCCCGACCAACATCCGTGAAAACACATCCCGACCCAAGGAATCTGTTCCCAGAAAATGGACAAACCTGCCATCAGTGGTACCAATCAAATGGGTTTCAAATTTGATCCCCAAGAACGTCCAAGTATCGCCTTTTACAAACAACGCCAAATCATGACGCACCGTTGGATCCGGAACAAATGTGATCTCATAGGTCACTGGGTCCATTTCTTCTTGATAGCCAAGAACATAAGGGTGCGTTAGCCCACCTTCGGGTGCAAAAATGCGCACTGTTTGCGGCGGAGAATAGATCGTTTCTCGGTCTTTGGTTTCCGGATGATAGGGGGCCACGAAGCCCGCAAAAACCGAAATGAAAAGGATCAGCACGCACCCGAAAAACCCAACCATGCCATAGCGGTTACGGATAAAGCGACGGCGCACCAATTGCCAATACGACAGGTTTACGCCCGGCTTGATTTCTTCGGCATTCAAAGTGTGATCAGTCATATCACCTCACGCGCGTGTCAACGTGGCGCGGCGCACACGTGGATCCAAGAGAGCCAACAAGACGTCAGCAAACAAATTTCCAACAACCAAAAGGATCGCAACCATCATAAAAATCGCAGAGACAACATACATATCCCGATCCGCAACCGAAGACAAAATAAGTGGCCCCAACGTCGGAATACCCAAAACGATCGCAATTTCGATTTCGCCTTTGATCATATAGTCAAACCGACTACCCAAGTTCATAATCACGGGGTGCAATGCATTTGGCACCGCGTGCTTGAACAACACTTTGCGCCGCGAGAGCCCTTTGGCACGCGCGGTTTCAATGTATTGCATGTTCATCACATCCAGTAGATTGCCACGCATCATCCGTGTCGTATAGGCCTGCCCTGCCCAGACCGACACAAATAGAACCGGCCAAACATGCTTTAAAAAGTCGATGAATTTTGCAAACGACCAGTGGTCTTGCAAAATATACTCGGCTGAATTCAATGCCCCGATGTAAGGAGAATGCCAAACAATTGCGAGGAAATATAAAATCACCAGCGAGATTACAAATTTCGGAACAACAATTCCCAAAAAGGCGATCAAAGTAGCGATATTATCGCCCAATTTATATTGATTGGTGGCCGCATAAATCCCCAACAAGACACCAATTGTTTGACCAAGCATTAATGTAATCACAGCCAGCAACAAAGTCCGGGGAAGTCGCGTTCCAATCACATCCAAAACGGGTCTGTTTTGTTCAAATGACATCCCAAAATCGCCCGCAAAAACGATATTCTTGAGCCAAGACCAATATTGCATCACCATGGATTGATCCAACCCTAGACGTTCACGCATGACCTGTGCTTGGGGCAAAAGTTCGTCATAGGACTTGCCCGTTTGTGCGGATGTGTTTGCGATCCATGTATCAACAAAATCGCCAGGAACAGCGAGAATGATCGCAAAAGACACCATGGATATCCCTAACAAAAGAGGGATCGACATCGCTATTCTTTTGACAAAGAAGACTAAGAAATCCAAATCGAATTCCCCTGTTGGCTATTCGTTAAAAGCGGGATGATAAAGAGGGGTCTGGCCAAGTCAATCAGCCAGACCCATTGGGTCAGAGATGCTTAGTATTCAGCAACTGTTCCCGGGAGGAGCTCTCCGATTTGTTGATCAGCAGGAACCCAGAGACGTTCACGAATGACGCTGTCTTCTGCCCATTCATACATGAACACAGGTGTCCCAGGATGTGCGTTTCTTACACGCTTGTTCACCAACAAAGCTGCAGGAACCTGAACCAAACCAACGTTGTAGATATTTTCTGACAACAAGGTCTGCATACGATCTGCGTAGCCAGCCTGAAGGGCCGCATCATCCGTCGATGTGAATTTAGCCACAAGGTCGCCTAGCTCTGCTTCGAATGGCAACATGTCACGACCTTCTGCACCAGCAAGGTGGAACGCAGGACAAATGTCCGACACAGGAAGGTTGCCGCATGTTTCCCGCGTAGGCAGGATAAAGTTCGCACGCTGCAAGATGGCGGTAAAGTCGCCAGCATTGCGCATTGGATCAAAGCTGGTTTCGTCAACTGACTTTGGCAACACACGGATACCGATTTCAGCCAACTGAGATGTTACCGCATCAATTTGCTTGCGATCATCATTCCGCTGAGCTTTGTAGGTCATGTCGATCACAAGGTCATCCCCAGTCCCGGGCATGTTTACGACACCATTGCCATCCGTATCCACAAGGCCAAGACCCGCCAAGATTTCCTTGGATGATGCCTGATCGAACGGTGTGTAGAATGTTGCTTCGGCTTTGTAATACGGTGACCCGCTCGCGAAACCGCCCATATAGGGATAGGCAAATGGTCCACGCGCCAAGGCTTGGCCAACTGCATCACGGTCGATCGCATGGCTGAGCGCTTTGCGGAAATCCAGGTTACGGAACAAATTGCGCAGCTCTTTGTCGTACTCGGTTGTTGCCATATTCGCAGCATAGTTCAGCTCGATCCGCCAAGCCAGTGTACGCGGTCCAAATTTCGCCGATACTGGTGCATTCGGATCTTGGCTTTGCTTGAGCGCTTCGACAAAGTTGCCCGGGTTTTCCATGTTGGAAAAATCACCCGTTCCTGCAACCGCTTGGGTCGTGCGATCATCCCATGTGGTCAATTTGAAATGCATCTCGTTGATATATGGCAATTGATTGCCGGCTTCGTCAACTTTCCAATAATATGGGTTGCGACGCAAAATCACGATTTCATCTGGTTTGTGTTCAACAGGAACCCATGCACCCAAAACCGGCATCGGCACAGCATCAGATGGCATTGCATTCAGATAATCGTCATAGCTTGCGCTGCTGTTATATTTTGGGTGCTTGTCTTTTAACACATGGCTTGGACCAGGGCACCCTTGGATATAGGCCAATCCTTCGATAACAGTGTTTGACTGCGCAGATGGAAACACGAATTTAAACGCATAATCATCAATGATTTCAAGCTTTGCACCGCCACCAAAGGAACCGGCGGTAATGCGCGACGCAATATTTTCATCTTCGACGTTGTCATTGAACCAAAAGGCGACATCGGCTGTATCAAATGGATCCCCATCCGACCATTTTGCACCTTCGATCAAATGCATTGTCAATTCAGTCATATCCGCATTCCATTCCCAGCTTTTCGCTAGGTTAGGAAGTGGACCCGTTTGTTCTTCTGCTTTTACCTGCCAACGTGGGCCTTGGCGAACCAGACACTCTTGGACGGCCATATTGATACCGCCCCAACCTTGGTG
>JAHEJA010000059.1 GCA_024639125.1 Paracoccaceae bacterium | reverse complement strand
TGCCGTATGGCGGAGGAGGTGGGATTCGAACCCACGGTAGACTTTCACCTACGTCGGTTTTCAAGACCGGTGCATTCAACCACTCTGCCACTCCTCCGACAAGGGTCGTTTAACCTGTGATATTTGATTCTAAAAGGGGTAAATATCGGAAAGTTTATGCTTGTTCCCAAGAGATGTTCTTTTCTTGGGGCGAAAAGCGCGATAAAGTGCTGTAAGAAGTGGTAAAAATCCGCAAAGGACACCAATTTCACAGCAGGTGAGTTAAGCAAGGGGCAGCTTATGGAAAAACGCGTAACACATTCATTTAAAATATTAAATTTGTCCATCGGACTATTAGGCATTGGGCTTCTTGCCGCCTGTCAAGAGGCGGGCGGTTTCAATTTTGGTGGCTCAGACACAAACAAAGAAACGCCGTCCAACACCGTTGAATTGATTGAACGCGACATTGAAGCCCCAGAAGTTTTCCAAGTAACCGAAGCTGGCTTGTGGGATGGTCGCCCATCGCTTGGTGGTGTTTGGGTCGCACATCCCGATGTAAAAGACCCCGAACGGGTCATCATCCGAAACAGCAAAAACAACAAATTTGTCATCGGCGCCTTATTCCGGCGCGAACATGAAAGCGCAGGACCCAGATTACAAGTATCTTCGGATGCCGCATCTGCCTTGGGCATGCTTGCTGGCGCGCCGAGCAATCTGAATGTAACGGCTTTGCGCCGTCAAACTATGCCAGAACCGACTGAGGCCGTCATAGAGACGCCGGCTGCTATTGACACGGCGACCCTTGAACCAACGGCAAATGTGACACCGGCGGCCCCTGCCCCGTCTAAACCGAAAACTCCGTCAACATTAAGCAAGCCTTTCATTCAAATCGGTATTTTCAGTGTTGAACAGAACGCAAAAAATACAGCGGCGTCGATGCAACAAATGGGTATTGTCCCGCTGATCAAAAAACAATCAAGCAATGGCAAGACATTTTGGCGTGTCATTGTCGGCCCTGCAACCAACGACACAGAACGTTCTGATTTATTCAAGAAAGTAAAATCTGCTGGATTTGGGGATGCTTATGCTGTCACAAACTAAGGCTCTTTTAACCCTCATATTGATCGGCTTTTTGTCCGTTCCTGCCTTTGCCTTTGATACCAAAGCCAAAGCAGCCTACGTTCTGGATCAAACAACTGGTACGATATTGCTGTCTAAAAATGCCGATACGCCCTTGCCACCGGCATCGATGTCTAAACTGATGACAATATATATTGCATTGGAATTTATCGCGAATGGCAACCTCAAGCTTGACGAGCGGCTGCCTGTTTCACAACACGCGCAGAATTATGGCGGGTCCACCATGTTTTTGGACACAAAAGACCGCGTAACTGTTGAGGATTTGTTGCAAGGCATAATCGTTTTGTCAGGCAATGATGCCAGCGCCGTCATCGCAGAAGCCCTGTCGCCGGACGGCACAGAAACCGGTTTTGCCGAGCTTATGACAATGCGGGCGCAACAAATGGGTATGACAAATTCCGTGTTCAAAAACTCAAACGGCTGGCCGACGCCGGGTCATGTGATGAGCATGCGTGATTTGGGGTATTTGGCCAATCGCTTGATTTCGGATTACCCAGACTACTATGGAATGTTCGCGCAAAAAGAATTTCTGTTTGACGGGCGCGCACCGGCAAATACCCGCAATCGTAACCCGCTTTTGGGATTGGGCATTGGCGCGGATGGGCTAAAAACAGGACACACAGAACAAGCCGGCTACGGGCTTGTTGGTTCTGCCAAACAAGGCGATCGCCGGGTCATTTTTGTGATCTCAGGGTTGACCAGTTCCAAAGAACGCGCCGAAGAAGCAGAAGCACTTGTCAACTGGGCGTTTCGCCAATTTGCAAACAAGTCATTTGGCACATCGGGCCAAACCATCGTAACAGCCCCAATTTGGGACGGCGCATCATCATCGGTTGAATTGGCCTTGGATCAAGATTTGACCGTTGCAGTACCGATTTCCTCAGGTCAGGAAATCAACTTTGAAGCCATCTATGACGCACCTTTGCAAGCACCGATTATTGCAGGAAATCAATATGGCACGTTGGTTGTGAAACCTGTGGGACTTCCTGAATTTCGGGTACCCTTGGTCGCCAAATCAAGTGTCGAAAAAGGTGGCTTCCGCTCAAAAATCTCGGTGGCTGCGAAAACGTTATTGTCCAAAATTGATCAACGCACGGCAGGTGCCAATTGACCAACCAAGGTATATTTATCACGTTCGAAGGCATTGATGGGTCCGGGAAGTCAACCCAAACCAAACTGCTAGAAAACGCTCTTTTGGATTTAGGTTACGACGTAGTTATGACCCGCGAACCAGGTGGGTCCGTCGGAGCAGAAGAAATTCGTGCGTTGGTGTTGCAAGGCGACCCCGAAAGATGGTCTGCCGAAACCGAGATTTTATTATTCACCGCAGCCCGTCGAGATCACATGGAGCGCACGGTTTTGCCCGCTCTTGAAGCTGGAAAAATTGTGATATGCGACCGATTTGCGGATTCCACGCGCATGTACCAAGGGCTAAGCCGCGGGGATTTACGTGCTTTGGTCGATCAACTGCATGATTTGATGATCCCCAAAGACCCAGATATTACCATCTTGATTGATATGGACCCAACTGTTGGCCTTAGCCGCGCCAAAGGGCGGGAAACCGTCGAAGAACGGTTCGAAGATTTCGGCCTTGGCTTTCAACAAAAAATGCGTGACGGCTTTTTGAAACTGGCCCATGAAGACCCCAATCGCATCAAAGTGGTTGACGGTCAGAATACACCAGACGCCGTTGCCAAATCCATTCTGGATATCGTCAAGGCCGCACTTGTATGAGCGATTTGGACGATATCCCAACCGCGGATCAACTGGACGGTGCGCCCCACCCGCGATCCACAGAAACGCTTTTTGGGCATGATGCCGCAATTGCGGATTTTCTGGATGCATATAATTCTGATCGCCTGCACCATGGCTGGCTGATTACCGGCCCCAAAGGGATCGGCAAGGCAACACTCGCATGGCAAATAGCCAAGTTTCTTTTGACCCAAGCGCCAGATGCTGGAATGGGATTGTTTGGTGACACCCCCGCAGCACCAAGCACACTTGATGTGTCACCCGACCACCCCATTGTGCGCCGCATCAACGCAGGGTCCGAAGGCAGCCTATTCGTATTAAAACGCGCTTGGGATGCGAAAAAGAAAGCTCTTCAAAACGTTATCTCGGTTGATGAAGCGCGTAAGCTAAAAAATTTCTTTTCGCTCAGCACCACCGAAGGCGGACATCGTGTTGTCATTGTTGATGCCGCGGACGAATTGAACGTAAGCGCTGCAAATGCTTTGCTTAAAATATTAGAAGAACCCCCCAAGAAATCCACATTGCTGTTGATAAGTCATCAGCCATCCAAACTTTTGCCAACAATTCGATCGCGGTGCCGCGAGTTGCGCCTTAAACCCCTGTCGGCGGATGCAATCGACCAAGCATTGGGTCAAGCGGACATCACAATTGATCCAGAGATGCGCCCCTATTTGCCAGCCCTGGCAAATGGATCCGTCGGCGAAGCAATCCGTATGGCGCATTCGGATGGTATTCTTCTTTACCATCAACTGCTGTCGGTGATGCAGGACTTGCCCAATTTGAACAAACAAAAGGCAATGGCCCTTGCGGATGGCATGACAGGTAAGGCAAATGCCGACAAATTTGAATTGATGATCACGCTGTTGGAAATTGCCATGGCACGTTTGGCACGGTTTGGTGCAACCCAAAGCGCACCGGAACATTTAGCCCATGCAAAAGAAATTGATGTGTTTGCGCGCCTGGCCCCCCATTCCCAAGCAGGGATGAAATGGGCCAATCTCACCCAAGATATTTCGTCGCGGCTTCGTCATGGACGCGCTGTGAACCTTGACCCGTCCTCATTGATCCTAGATACCATGTTCAAGATAGAAGAATGCGCAAAGCGCCTCTGACAAAAAGGTATCCGAATGTCGATTGCAATGATTACAGATAGCCACTGCCATCTGGACTTTCCTGATTTCGAAGGTGAGCATGACGACATCATTGCCCGCGCTCAAGCCGCAGGCGTGCACCGCATGGTGACTATATGTACGCGCTTGCGCAATGAACCCAAAGTACGTGCAATCGCGGAAACCTATGCGCCGGTGTTTTATGCCGCAGGCACCCACCCCATGAGTGCCGCAGAAGAACCCATGACATCCGTCGAGGAATTGGTAAACCTTGCACAACATCCCAAATTCGTTGGGATTGGTGAAACGGGACTGGATTACCACTACACATCAGACACGGCGGATATTCAAAAGAAAAGCCTCATTATCCATATTCAGGCTGCGCAAGAAACCGGGCTGCCATTGATTATCCATTCGCGTGCGGCCGATGATGACATGGCTGACATACTCAGTTCAGAATTCAAGAATGCCGACTATAAATGCGTTATGCATTGTTTTTCATCTAGCGCAGAATTGGGCAAAGCGGCGCTGGATTTAGGGTTTTATTTATCCATGTCCGGGATTGCAGCCTTTCCTAAAAGCCAAGAGTTACGCGATATTTTCGCCACTGCCCCCGTAGATCGTATTCTACTAGAGACGGACAGCCCCTATTTGGCGCCGCCACCATTTCGCGGCAAACGCAATGAACCATCCTATACAGCCCATACCGCCCAAGTAGGCGCAGATGTCTATGGTCTAAGCTTGGAAGACTTTGCCAAGCAAACCGAAGCCAATTTCGAAACGCTTTTTGACAAAGCTGTTCTGTCAGTGGATGCGATGAATGGCTGAGCTGCGCTTTACAATTCTGGGGTGTGGTTCATCGGGGGGTGTTCCCCGACTTGGTGGTCATTGGGGTGCATGCGATCCCAACAACCCAAAAAACAGGCGCAGTCGTTGTTCTATGTTGGTGGAACGCGAAACCACAGATGGCGTGACACGGGTTTTGATTGATACCTCGCCCGATATGCGTGAACAACTCTTGCGTAGCAGCGTTGGCGAATTGGACGGGGTTATTTACACCCATTCTCACGCCGATCACGTCCACGGCGTCGATGATCTGCGTATGATTGTCTTTAATATGCGCCATCGCCTGCCGGTTTGGGCCGACCAAGAAACCTGTGACAGTTTAATTGCCCGCTTTGGCTATGCATTTGTACAGCCTGCAGGATCAACATATCCGCCGATTTTGGACATGAACCTAATTCAAAACGATCCCGTGACGGTATCCGGCAAAGGTGGCGACATTAGCTTTATCCCCTTCGAAGTCGAACATGGCGCAATCAATGCGCTTGGGTTTCGTATGGGACCATTATCCTATCTACCAGACGTATCCGCCATGTCAGAAGCCGCATGGACCGCGATCCAAGGGTCTGACTGTTGGGTGCTTGATGCCTTGCGCTATACCCCACACCCAACCCATTCGCATTTAGCGCAAAGCTTGGATTGGATCGAACAATCCGGCATTCCAAATGGCGTCTTGACCAATATGCATATCGATTTGGATTATGACACGTTAGAGGCGGAAACACCGTCGCATATCACACCTGCATATGATGGGATGACCCTATCTTTCCAAGTCTAGGGCGCATGAATGCAAGCTTTACTTGATGTCATTCTTCCGGTTTTTCTAGTCATTGGATTTGGCTACGCAGCAGTCTGGCGAGGGTTTTTTTCAACAAGCGCCGTCGACGGCTTGATGAAATATACGCAAAATTTTGCAATTCCATTTCTGCTGTTCCGCGCCATTTCACAAATGGATTTGGCCCAAACGTTTCATGCCCCGCTTTTGATTAGCTTTTATGTAGGCGCGTTTGCGGGGTTTATTCTGGGCTTCCTTGGCGCGCGATATGTGTTTGGGCGCGATCTAGAAGACGCCGTCGCAATCGGATTTTGCTGTTTATTTTCAAACTCGGTCATGCTTGGGCTGGCAATAACTGAACGCGCCTATGGACCCGAAGCCTTGGCTGCAAATTTCGCAATCGTCGCGATGCATTCGCCATTTTGTTATGGCGTTGGAATTACAGCGATGGAAATTGTGCGCAACCGAGGCAAATCTGGCATCGCCAAAGCGCAAGCCGTCTTAAAGGCAATGTTCAGAAACGCTTTGGTTTTGGGCATTATCGCTGGTTTCGCGGTCAATCTAAGCGGGATCACCCTTCCCGAAGTTGCAACATCTGCCATTGACATGGTTGTGCGCACGGCATTGCCTGTTGCGCTATTTGGCATGGGTGGCGTGCTGTATCAGTATCGCCCCGAAGGCGAAATCGGACCAATCCTGATGATTGCCTGCGTTGCGCTGATTATCCATCCCAGCATTACGTGGTCCTTGGGCAAGTCGTTTAACCTTTCTGTGCCAGACCTTCGGTCTGCAGTTTTAACCAGCGCGATGGCACCGGGCATAAACACCTATGTCTTTGCCAACATGTACGGCCGCGCCCGCCGCATCGCTGCATCCGCAGTTCTAATAACCTCCGCGCT
>JAHEJA010000034.1 GCA_024639125.1 Paracoccaceae bacterium | reverse complement strand
CCGGGCGATCCGTCACGCCCCACCAGTCTGCAACAGACATGCCCATACCCAGTTCGGATTGGGTTTCCATTGTGACATTTATGAATTTACCGCTGAATAAATCCGGTCGCACAACATAGGCCAAGACACATGGATCATGCAGGGCAATGCCAGCATTTGGATCTTGTTTCAAATCGAAACGTTCGTTGTGACCAAGCATTCCTGCAATTGCCGTTCCGGCGGCATTTCCAAGGGCAGCAAAGTGATCTAGGCGTTTTTGTGTAACCAGTGCTTTGTGTGTAACGTCGAGGGAGTGTATTACTTTAGGAGTGGCTGATTTTATAACAATATCAGCGGCATGCGGGTCAACGTAAAAGTTAAATTCAGCAACCGGAGTTATATTGCCACCTTCAAAATGTGACCCGCCCATGATGATGATTTCTTTGATCCGATCAGCAATATCCGGAGCGCGTTCCAAGGCCGTCGCGACATTTGTCAGCGGTCCAAGTGAGCAAAGCGTGATAGATTTCGCGGGGGCATTTCGAAATGTTTCAATCAGAAAATCAACCGCGTGTTTGGTTTGCAACGGATGGCGCGGCGCGCCCCAGTCATAACCGTCCATACCCGTTTTCCCGTGAACATGCTCGGCAGTGATCAAAGGGCGTTCAAGCGGTTTATCACACCCTGCAAAGACAGGCACATCAGCATGAGCAAGATCGCACAAGCGACGTGCATTTTGTTCTGTCAATGACAACGGCACATTACCAGCTACGCAAGTTAACCCAAGGACTTCTATATCGGGATGCGCAAAGGCAAAAAGGATCGCAACAGCGTCATCCTGGCCTGGATCTGTATCAATGATTATTTTATGTTTACTCACGGCGCACCTGTCTTTTCCTAAACGTGACATGGTGCGCGACAAGGTGCAAGTCAATGCACCTTGTTAAGTGCGGACGCGTTAGCCGTCAAAGTTGACTTCTTCGGTTAAACGCAAGGCATCTGGACGCAGTTTTGCCAAATCCATTAAGTTTACATCATCCGGAACAAAGCTTCCCCAACCTGCTACGATATCAGAAGGCAAAGAGCCGTCTTTGATGGGGTATTCAAAATTGACCTCTGCATAAATTTCTTGGGCATCGGGGGAGGTCAAGAATTCCATCAAAGCTAATGCTGCGTCTGGATGAGGGGCATGTTTTGCCATTGCCACGCCTGAAATATTCACATGTGTTCCGGCGGCTTCAAATGTTGGGAATAGGATATTCACACTATCGGCCCAGTCTTTTTGTTCGGGATCGGACAGCATGGCGCCCATGTAATAGGTGTTGCCAATCGCGATGTCACATTCGCCGGCCCAGATAGCTTTGACTTGGGCGCGGTCATTGCCTTGGGGTTTGCGGGCAAGGTTTGATTTCAGGCCCTCTAGCCATGTTTTGGCACCTTCATAGCCGTGGTGATATATCATCGCTGAGGTTAAGCCGATGTTATAATCATGCATGCCGGAGCGTGTGCAAATGCGGCCTTTCAAATTTGGATTTGCCAAATCTTCGTAGGTTTTGAATTCATCTGATTTTACGCGCTCTTTGCTGACATAGGCGATGCGCGCCCGTGTAGACAGCCCAAACCATTGGTTGTTTGGATCACGGTATTGTTCTGGAACATTGCCGTTTAAAATTTCGCTATTCACGGGTTGAGCAAGGTCTTCGTCCAGAATGCCACGGAGGCGCGAAATATCCACTGTTAATATCACATCCGCAGGCGAGCGGCGTCCTTCTGCTTTGAGCCGCTCAATCATGCCTTTTTCAAGAAAGGCAACATTGACATCAATACCGGTCTGCGCGGTAAACGCATCGGTCAGAGGTTTTAATAGCTCTGGTTGGCGATAGGAATAAACATTCACTTCGTCAGCAACGGCAGTGGTTGCCATTAGGGTCGTTAACAAAGTGCTCGTAAGTGAGAATTTAAGAAAGGACATATGTCACCTGTGAAAGATATTTACTTAGGCGCAATAAACCTGAGTTTTTTAGTCGGGTCAATACCTGAATGTTTTACTTGGTTATTTTCTCGTGCAATTTGGCTTGATCCCAAAGCGCGTCCATTTCTTGTAGATTTGATTGGCTGGGATGTTTCCCGTTTTCGGCAAGCTTGTGTTCAATAAATTGAAATCGTCGGGTGAATTTTGTGTTAGCAGCGCGCAGCGCTTCTTCTGGATCAACCCCAAGATGGCGCCCCAAGTTCGCCATGACGAACAACAAATCCCCATATTCTTCGGTAATGTCCGCTTGGGTCAAAGTATCCCGTGCTTCGACCAATTCATTGGCTTCTTCTTGCATTTTATCCAAGACATTCGCGATATCGGGCCAATCAAATCCAACACGCGCTGCACGTTTTTGAAGCTTGACCGCGCGCATCAAGGCCGGCAACCCTATAGCGACGTCATCCAATACGCCCGATTTTGCCTTAGACGCGCGCTCTGCGGCTTTGATTTTTTCCCAGTCTTGTGTTTGTTGATCTGCACTTTTGTCGCGGCTTTCATCGCCAAAGACATGGGGGTGTCGGTGAACCATTTTGTCACTGATATCATTTACGACGTCATCAAAATCAAACAGGCCTGCTTCGGTTGCCATTTGCGTGTGATAGACGGATTGCAGCAATAGATCGCCCAATTCACCGCGCAGTTCATCCCATGCTTGTCGATCAATAGCATCCGCGACTTCATAAGCTTCTTCGATAGTGTAGGGCGCAATTGTTGTGAAATTTTGTTCGATGTCCCAAGGGCACCCATGGTCCGGATCGCGCAGGGCGCGCATGATTTCGATCAGCCTGTCCATACCGCCATTAGGATTTTTGATCAAATTTTTATCGTATGGCATTGCAAGCCTCATAAAGTTCAGGTTGAGTGTATTGTGAACTTAGACACAAGGTGAGTCCAGACAATGCCAGTAATTAATCGTATCGCAGGTCTCAGCGAGGACATGACAGAATGGCGTCGCTATTTGCATCAAAACCCGGAATTGGGGCTTGAGTGTCACAAGACGGCTGCATTTGTCGAAGAACGGTTGCGTTCGTTTGGAGTAACCGAAATCCACACGGGAATTGCAACCTCTGGTCTGGTCGCAATTATCGAAGGGCGTGGGCCCGGGCGCACGATCGGATTGCGCGCTGACATGGATGCTTTGCCTATGGATGAAATATCTGGAAAAGAATGGGCCTCGCAAGTGACGGGGGCCATGCATGCCTGCGGACATGATGGGCATACAACGATGTTGCTGGGCGCCGCGCAATATCTGGCCGAAACACGTAATTTCACAGGGCGCGTCGCGTTGATTTTCCAACCAGCCGAGGAAAACGATGGCGGGGGCCGTATCATGGTCGAAGAAGGGGTGATGGAGCGCTTTGACATCGAAGAAGTCTATGGCATTCACAACGTTCCTGGCATCGAATTAGGGCATTTTTATACAAAACCTGGGCCGCTGATGGCCGGTGCCGATCAATTTCATGTAGACCTTAAAGGGCAGGGTGGCCATGCCGCTTATCCGCATGAAACGCGCGATCCTTTGGCGGCGGCTGTCGCGATAGTCCAAGCCTTTCAAACCATTGTGTCGCGTAATCATCGTCCTTTGGATGATTTGGTTGTGTCTGTCACACAATTCCATTCTGGATCAGCGGATAACGTTATTCCGGATACCGCTTATTTGAATGGTACTGTGCGTATTTTTGAAAAATCAGTTCAGGATATGGTTATCGAGCGCATGCAAGCCATTGTCGACGGCACAGCCCAAGCCTTTGGGGTGAGTGCCGAGTTACGGTATGAAAAAGGGTATCCGCCAACGATTAATCACGAAGCGCAGACATCTTTTGCGGCAAATGTGGCAAGGGATGTTGTCGGCACAAACAAAGTTGACGATAATACCGGCCAGGAAATGGGCGCCGAAGATTTCAGCTATATGTTAGAAGAGCGGCCAGGGTCATATTTGTTTTTAGGGATCGGTGATGGGGCTGGTTTGCATAATCCAAGATATGATTTCAACGATGAAGCGGCACCCATTGGTGCGTCGTTTTTCGCACGTTTGGTTGAAATGGCTAATCCGGTGGCATGACGCCCTTTTTCGCGTCGCCCACCCACCCACCCCGTCACGAAAAAGGGCTATGATATGGCATTAGAAGATGCAAAAACACAGGTAGATCAGGCTTTTACGCGATCTGAACTACGTGGATTAAGTTACGAAAACGCTTTTGGGGGCGCCACATCTTTTTTGCGGCGTCGTTATACCAAGGACCTAAACGGTGTTGATTTGGCGTTTACGGGTGTGCCCTTTGATCAGGCGGTCACCAATCGTACCGGTACGCGGTTGGGGCCACGTGCACTTCGCGAAGCGAGCACGTTACAGCCATATGACCCGCCGTATGGGTGGGGTATGTTCGATCCATTAGGCGAATTCAACATTATCGATTATGGCGATGTTGCATTTGATTATGCACATACACCCAGCTTTCCAGGATTGTTAACCGACCATATTCGTAAACTTCTAGCGGCTGATGTGGGGACGATCACCCTTGGTGGAGATCATTTTATCACGCTCCCTATATTGCGTGCCTATGCTGAAAAATTTGGACCCATGTCCGTCATTCATATCGACGCGCATTCGGACCTTTGGCAAGATGATGATATGGACCGGATTGACCATGGCACATTTATGTACAAGGCGGTCAAGCTTGGTATCGTGGATGTATCGCGCTCGATTCAAATTGGTATTCGAACCGAATGTGATGATTATTGCGGGATGGAGTATATTGATGCCCGCAGTGTTCATGAAAAGGGAACGGATTGGGTTGTCGAACAAATAAAGGCCAAGGTCGGGGCGCATCCTACATACCTTACGTTTGATATTGATGCGTTGGACCCTGCGTTTGCGCCGGGGACAGGGACCCCTGTTTGGGGTGGCCTGGCAACATGGCAAGCGGCGGCTTTGATGCGCGATCTGGCTGGCATAAATTTGGTTGGTGGGGATATCGTCGAAGTATCGCCCCCCTTTGATACGACAGGCGCCACGGCTATTGCAGGCGCACATGTTGCGACCGAACTGATGTGCCTTTGGGCTTGGAACAAAAGGCAAAACAGATGATCAAAAGCATCATTGTTTTCGGAATAATTCTATTTGGCGTGCTTAATATTTATGTGCGAATGTCAAAGATTGATCCGCAAAATTTTCATCTGATCACCGAGTTTAAAGAAAACGCAGATACCACCGAAGGCGTTTTTAGATCTATCGCGTCTGGTGATATGGCAACCTTGGTTGCGCGTGTTCAAGCAACGCCAAGAACGACCCGATTGGCAGGTCAGGTTGAAGATGGCAAAATGACGTTTGTCACCCGCAGCTTGATCTGGGGCTTTCCAGATATCACCACGATTTGGCAGGACAAAGATAAAATCAAAATTCACGCGCGACAGCGGTTTGGTTTATATGACTTTGGCGTGAACGCCAAACGTGTTGACGCTTGGCTTGCTTCGCTTTAACCCACGGATGCAAACAACTAACTGATCGGCAAGACATGGTTCCTTTGGAAAAGCTTGAGCAAATTCAACAGCGGTTTGAATTTCTAGAAGCCAGAATGAATGACGGAGTATCTGGTGAGGAAATCGCCAAATTAGCGCGCGAATATTCCGAGCTAAAGCCTGTTGTCGATCAAATATTGGAATATAAATCGCTTGTGACCGATTTGGCCGACGCAAAAGACATGCTGTCGGATCCAGATATGCGAGATTTGGCCGAAGAAGAGCTGCCGCGTCTAAAGGCGCGTATTCCAGAAATTGAAGCCGCATTACAAATTGCACTTCTGCCCAAGGATGCAGCGGACTCGCGCCCTGCTATGTTGGAAATTCGTCCCGGAACTGGGGGTGACGAAGCATCGCTTTTCGCAGGGGAGCTGTTGCGTATGTATCAGCGATATTCCGAAGCGCGCGGGTGGGTGTTTGAAATCATCGAAGAGCAAACCACCGAGCTGGGCGGCATCAAAGAAGTCGTGGCCCATGTCAAAGGGGACGGGGTCTTTGCACGATTGAAATACGAATCTGGGGTGCATCGTGTTCAGCGTGTCCCAGAAACCGAAAGTGGTGGGCGCATTCATACATCTGCGGCAACGGTTGCGGTGCTTCCTGAAGCCGAAGATGTGGATATCCAGATTGATGCCAACGATCTGCGTATTGATACCATGCGCAGCTCTGGTGCGGGTGGACAACACGTGAATACCACCGATTCCGCTGTGCGGATCACCCATGTGCCAACGGGCTTAGTTGTGACCAGCTCTGAAAAATCCCAACACCGCAACCGTGAAATTGCCATGCAAGTGCTTAAGACGCGGCTTTTTGATTTGGAACGTCAACGCGTCGATAGTGAACGTTCTGCTGATCGCAAATCGCAGGTCGGAAGCGGGGATCGTTCTGAACGCATTCGCACCTATAATTTCCCCCAAGGCCGAATGACGGATCATCGTATCAATTTGACGCTTTATAAATTGGATCAAATCATGCAGGGCGATTTGGATGAAACCATTAATGCCTTAACTGCTGATGCGCAGGCGGCTTTGCTCGCCGAGCTGAACGCATGATCCTTGGGGATGTGTTGCGCGATGTGCAACAACAATTGCAGGCCAGTGGTTGTGAAAGTGCGGCGCGAGATGCGCGGGTTTTGACGTCCCATGTGGTAGGCATTGCATCAGATCGCCTGACATTAGAACTGGGGCAAGCACTGACTGTTCGTCAAATTGCAGAATTGAATGCATGTATCGCCCGTCGTGTCGCGCATGAACCTGTATCACGTATTATCGGTAAACGGCTATTTTGGGGGCGTTGGTTCGATATTACACCAGATGTTTTGGACCCGCGGGGGGATACCGAAACCTTGATCGCGCTTGCCCTTGAGCAACCTTTTGAAAATGCACTGGATATGGGAACGGGTAGTGGGTGCATCGCAATTACCTTGGCTGCGGAAACCAGTGCCCGGATCGAGGCAACTGATATCTCTCAGGCGGCCCTAAACATTGCCCAAGCCAACGCTTTGAAATTTGAAACAAACGTGGAATTTTACCTTTCTGATTGGTTTGACCAAGTTGCCGGGCGCTATGATTTGATCGTGTCCAATCCGCCCTATATTACCGAACAGGAAATGAAGGAATTATCGCCCGATGTTGCGCAGTTTGATCCTCATCTAGCATTAACACCGGGTGGTGACGGCTTGGCGGCTTATCGTGAAATTGCACGTTCTGCGCCAAATTATTTAACCAAGGGTGGACGGGTTTTGGTGGAAATCGGACACCGTCAAGCACAAGATGTCTGTGGTCTATTTGCGGCTGTCGGGTTTGGAAACATCACGACACACCAAGATTTAGATGGCAAAGATCGCGTTGTCGAAGCATTCTGGATCTAGCTTTCCATTCTTTTCGATATTTTATGTCAATTTTACACAATAAAGACTTGTGTTTTGTTGCAAAAATGGGTTAGCTCATAGACGTTACAAGGGTGAGCGTCGTAACGACTGTTCCAGTAACACTTAGCCGACACAGTGATCATAACAAATTCGTTGATGACTTAAATTGTGTCTTTGCCATGAATTAATAGGCTGGATAACTCGTAGATGAGATCTTCTAAATCACGCTCGCGGTCAAAACAGAACCGCAACCGTTCTGTTGGTAACGTAGTAAATCGCGTATTTGATAGCTCAGGTCCCGAAGGCAAAGTGCGTGGGACTCCGCAGCAAATTATTGAAAAATATAACCAATTAGCGCGTGATGCGCAGCTAAGCAATGACCGTGTCGCGGCTGAAAACTTTCAACAGCACGCAGAGCATTACACACGGCTTTTGTCCGAAGCACAGCGTGAAATGGATACGCGTCGCGAACAGCAAGAGCGCGACAACCGCGAACGCCAAGCAGAGCGGGATCGCGATCGTCAGGATCGTACATCTACGTCTGACACCAACAATGACGTCATTGTTGATACTGAGGTGTCTGATTTTGGGTCCTCTGATCAGCCTGACATCATTGATCATCCAAATCTTAGCCAAGATGCCGGTTTGGTGGAAACGCCAGAAGCTGCGCCAAAGCAACAAAAACCACGCGCGCCGCGTAAACCACGTGCGCCCCGCAAGCCACGTGAACAGCAAAACAGTGATGCGCCAGAAACGCCGCCATCCTCTGATACGGCTGCTGCTGAATAAAAAATGCCCCGCCATTTGGCGGGGTTTTTTATTTGGCGATTTCGCGAGCTAAGGCGCAGAAACCTTCGAGCGGGATTTGTTCTGCGCGATCTGTGGGTTTAATGCCCGCCGCTTGTAACCTGTCTTCGATATCTGGCGCGACACCTTTCAAAGCAGCACGCAACATTTTACGTCGCTGATTAAACGCCGCAGCAACGACGCGTTCCAATGTTTTGGCATCTGCGTCAAACCTTGGTTTTTCCAAAGCCGTAAGATGCACAACCGCGCTTGATACTTTTGGTGGCGGTGTAAACGCAGACGGTGGCAGGTTAATGACAATATTTGCGGTGCTGCGCCATTGCGCCAGAATTGCCAAGCGACCATAGGCCTTGGATCCGGGTTGCGCCACAATGCGTTCGGCTACTTCGCGCTGAAACATCAGCGTTAGGCTTTGCCAAAACGGTGGCCAGGCTTTGGGCGTTAACCAACGGATCAGCAGTTCGGTGCCAACATTATAAGGCAAATTGGCCGCAATGCGAATGGGCGGTGTGAGATGCTCTAATGGGTTGATATCAAGCGCATCCCCTTCGATCACTTGTAATCTTCCGTCATAGGCATCACTGATCTGTTGCAACGCGGGCAGACAGCGATGGTCTTTTTCGATAGCAAGCACTTTGCGTGCCCCTTGGGACAAAAGTCCACGCGTCAAGCCACCTGGTCCGGGTCCAATTTCTAGCACGTCACATCCCGTTAAATCACCCGCTTGGCGCGCGATTTTGGCGGTTAGGTTCAGGTCTAGCAAAAAGTTTTGACCAAGCGATTTCCGTGCCGACAGCCCGTGTTCCGCGATGACATCACGGAGCGGGGGAAGGGTATCAATTGCGCTCATGCTTTGGCTCCTAATGAGGCGGCAAGTTTGATCGCCTCGATTGTTGAGCTGGGGTTTGCACGATTTTGCCCTGCAATGTCAAAGGCTGTTCCGTGATCTGGCGATGTGCGCACGAATGGCAATCCCAAAGTTACGTTTACGCCGCGATCAAAATCCAAAGTTTTGATGGGGATCAAAGCCTGATCATGATACATGCAAATTGCAACGTCATAGGATTGTCGCGCTTGGGCGTGAAACATGGTATCCGCGGATAAAGGGCCCCAGATGTCCATGCCTTGGGCTTTCAGCTCTTGGATGATGGGGGAAATGACGGTCATGTCTTCTTGTCCCATTTTGCCGCCTTCGCCTGCATGGGGGTTCAACCCCGCAACTGCGATCCGTGGCGCGGCAATTCCAAATTGATTAATCAGTGCGCGATGGGTGATTGTAATCGTTTCCCTAAGCAGTGCAGGCGTCAGTGCCTGTGCAACGTCGTTCAAAGGAATATGGATGGTCGTTGGCACGACACGAAGCTGATCAGAGGCCAACATCATCACAACATGATCAACCCCTGCCAGTGCCGCGAGGTATTCGGTATGGCCGGGATAGGCAAATCCAGCGCCGTCTTGCAGCGCTTTTTTGTGAATGGGAAGCGTGCAGACAGCACAGGCTTGGCCTGTTGTGGTGAACTCTACTGCACGGGCAATCACATCTATCACGCCTTGGGCATTTGCGGGATCGGCCGTGCCATGCTGCGCAGCACCTGCAAAGTCGTGCACCAACACCGGAAGCGCCGTTGGGAAAACCCGTACGGCGTCTGATGGGCTATGAATGATTTCATACCCACTGTGCTCAGGAAGATGGCGTGGATCACCAATTAGAAAAAAGGGGTGATCGTGTTTCAGCGCGTCCCATGCTTTTACAGCAAGTTCAGGCCCGATCCCAGCGGGTTCCCCGCAAGTGAGCGCAATGGGTGCTTGGGTCATTTTTCAATGATCCGGGCATCTTGGCGAAGATTTTCAAGATAGCCCTTGGCATATGTTTCCAGCTTTTTATTTCGCAAACCGTTGCGGATCGCATCAAGATCTAATGTTTCCGCGCTTGCAAATGCACGGCTGCAGAGCATGGTAATAGTCGTGTAGCCGCCAGTTTGGGTCGTTTCAAATTCGTTGATGTCCAGACGTGCAAGCGTGGCCTGAAGAGCTGAGCCAAGTGTTTTTGGATCTGCGGCAAGGCGGCGCAGCGAATGCGTGGGATTGTCTTTGGCATAGGCATAAAAATCATCGCAATTTACCAAAGCCAATTTAATCGGCTCTGACGTGTCATCACCTTGGGGGATCGAATAGGTGGCATAGTCAACGCTGGTCGGTGTTGGTCTGGAATAGGGTGTTTCCGCCATTGCACGCAATTGGAACAAGGCAATCGCATTAGGAAGCTCAAGCGGTTCGGTAACTTGGCCCGGCTTTAAGCTGAAAATAAGTGGCTGTAGAACAGGGGGTAATTTATCCAAACGTTGCCATTCCAAACGCCCACCGTTTTCGCCTGTTGGAACGGCTGAATATTCGCGTGCGGCTTCGGAAAACTGGGTGGTTGAGGTGTAACCCGAGACGTCTTTTGCGATTGCGCGGACTTCTTCTTCGAATTGCGGTTGCAGTGGCATGATGAGCTCAGACAAGAGCACCTGTAATCCGCTGCCGCTTTCGCCGGAATTTGTCGAGCGTTCAATTTGATCATCACTCACGCTGCTTGCTGCGCTAAATTTGGTTTGCACAACTTCGCGCCATGCCAAGCCTGCCCGAATAAAGTCACGCAAGGTGGCTTCGGCAATACCACTTGAATTCAAATCACGGATCAAAGCATCCCCTGATTTTTGTGTACGTTGGGCGAACTCTTCTATGCCTTTATTAATCGCTTCCTCATTGATTTGGATGCCCAAGCTTCTTGCTGCACCCAATTTCAGCCGATCTTCGATCAACTGGGTTTTGGCTAGGTTTTTGACGTTTCCAGGTGCGTTAAGCACGCGTAAAAACGTTTCGCGCTGGTTCAATTCATATCCGGTAATAGCCCCGTCATTGACGCGAATGGCGGTTGAAAACAAACTTTGCGCCTGTACCGCAGGCGTTTGCGTAAGCAGTGCAACGCAGCTTAGTGTTGCCAATGTCATTTGACGAAATGTGAGACGCATCATTTATTCCCTACATGACCGTGTGACCACATTGCTGCGGCCTCCGGTGCTAAACCCCAATAAGTCTACCGTCAGGTCATAAGTCGTTGACGGTTTAGATGTTCCAGACACAGTAAAACGACGCGAGACCGAAAAATCAATGTTTACGCATTCGTTTTGGTATTTTAGGCCAAGTCCAGCCTGTGCTGTTTTGTCGGAAACCAAATCGTAGCGCAAGCTATTTGACACGGTCCAATTGTCATTTACCGTGTAGCGCGTCGAAACTTTCCATTCGGCGACGGTGTCATCGCGTTCTTCGTAGGCATCCGCCTTTAAAAGGCTATAGCCTGCGTTTACCTTGACTTTATTTCTTTGAAATTCGACCACGGCTTCGGCTTTGGTGACACTTGCACCTTCGTCGATAATGGCCCGTGCCATCGCTTGGATCGTTTTGCCATTCTCATAAGATGTACTTAGAAGGTAGTCTGATTTTGTGCTGCGCAGCCCCGAGCTATAGGAAAAATCATCCCGTGGGCTTTCACGAAAAACACGGCCAATCACAAAGCCGATTTTTTGGTCGTCTTGGAAATTGTGATTAAATCGCAGCCCTAAAGCGCCACGAAGTCCCCGTTCATATCGGTCAGGCGACGGAAAACGGGACAAGGATAAAAGATTGGCACTATCCAGTTCTACGCGCGTGCTTTCTTCGTTAGGAAGGTCAAGAACTTGGCGTTCGCTATACCCAATTTGCATCATCGGTTCGATCAATGTGCTGCCATTTTTAGCATGACGCACGAGCGGAAGCCGCACTTCGGCAAAACTGTCCGCAGTGAGGGCTGTTTGGGTGCGAGGATACGCTGTATCTTGTTTGGTCGCAAAATAATCATAGCGGCCTTGCCCGCCCACGCTCCATTGAAGCCCATTGCGACCGGTTATTGTTCGACGATACAACACCGAGCTATTCAATCGTGCCATGTCGCGGCCAATCCTATCGTCGTTTGATCGGCGATAATTGCTATGGGCTTGGATATTAAATCGAAGCTCACCACCAATATAGGTCGGCATGAACCGTTTTTCGAATTCGTTAAACGTGACAAGCGTCGGCAAAGTGCCGTTATTATCATAAAATGAATGATAATTGATCAGGTTGGCAGCGCGATAGCTTCGTTTGCTGGCTTTCGAAATCGTTACGATGCTTTCAAGCCGATCTTTGGTGTCGATTTCATAGTCACCAAGATAGCTATCGTCGCTGACTGTTTCTAAATCAAAATTCAATTTATATTTGTTTGGCAATTTGAATTTTCCAACGGCGCGCGCATATCCGCGGATGACGCCGGATCCCAACATATCTTGGGATAAAGACCCATTGGCTTCGATGGTTCCTTTTACAAATGCTTGTCGATACCGCCATTCTAATGTGTTGGTTTTAGTTGAAATAAACGGCGTTAACGTGATGTCTTTGTTGTCTCCAATTGGGATGAAATAGGGCAATTTAATCCCAAGACCCAAAATCGAACTATACTGACCCTTGGGCATTAAAAACCCTTGGTAGCGTTTGACTGTTGGGTCAGGAATGCGCAGATATGGCATATAAAATACGGGAACATCATAGATGCGAAACTGGGCCCCACGAAAATATATTTGTTTTTCTACTTCGTCATGTCGCACAGTTTTAGCACGTATTTGCCAAAGCGGGGGGCGGGTGTCACAGGTTTGACAAGACGTCGCGCCCACCTGTGTCATTTCTGAATACCGTCCGTCAATACGGGCCAGTTGATCCGCCCTAAGTTCGATTTGTTGATCAAGCATCAATCGCGCACTCTGTAGAATGCCGTTTTGCAAGTTCCGATCCAATGTCCCTTGTGTGGCTTTGATCACGTTGCCTTGGGCATCGTTGATCGTAATTGGTCCGCTGATGGCGATTTTATCCGCTCTGCGATTGTACGTCACTTGATCCGCTAAAACGGTGTTTCCTTGGTACATGACTTCGACCGAGCCAGAGGCAACCAAATTGCCTGAGCTGTCGATAGTGACCATGTCGGCGATCAAAACCGCTTGATCCACGCTTTTTGCATGACCGACAGGTGCGCATAAGATCAACGCAATCAACATTAAAATGCGCAGATGCATCAGCCATCCTCCATATGAAGGATCAAACCAAGGGCCAAAAGAATAGATGCCACTGCTGGAACCCATGCGGCAACCAGTATTGGAATTTGCCCATTATCCCCAAGGATTTGGGCGAAGTTTCTAACGTAATACAAACCGAACCCTAATAATATCGCGCTGAGAACACGCAGTCCTGTTCCTCCAAAGCGGCTATGCTTCATTGTAAAGGCCGCGCCGACAAGCATCATTGCCACCAAAAAGAACGGTCGCGCAAGTTCCATCTGCATCCAGACGGCATAGCGCCGTGCCGAAAACCCTGCCTCATCTAATTGACCAATAAATGACGGCAAATCCCACAGAGAAATAGAGGATGGTTTGCCGAACTGATCTGTAATCTGTTCGCGGGTCAATGATGAAGGCACGTTTAAAACGCGGTGTTCTTGTGCGTTTTTTTCAGGATTTACCCCAGGTATCAAAGGCCAAACTTTTGCCCCACGAAGCGTCCATGAGCCATCGTTTAATGTGGCGCTGACGGCTTCGATCCGCCGACTTGGTCCTCCGTTAGGGTGGTAGGTGAGCATGCTGATGTCGTATAACACGCTGCCATCACTATTGGCCCGTTCTGCCCGGATCACGGTTTGCCCTTTGACATCCCCTTGACGCAGCCAAAGCCCTTCACGCCCTATCGAGATAGCAGATGACGTGCCGCTGCGATAGCTTTCTGTCAACTCGCCATAGCGCACAGAGGTGGCTGCAACAATTGGGTTTAAAATTGATACAGAAAAGACGCCAATAGCAAATGCCACCACAACCGGAGCCACAAGCGTTTTCAAAGCCGATCGTCCCACTGCACGGGCAACGACCAATTCACTTGAGCGCGCCAATGCAATAAACAGACTAACAGCAGAAATAATCATAACCAGTGGCATGATTTGGTAAAGCGATTCAGGAATATTTAACAGCGTTACCAACAACACGTCGTTAAAGGACACAGAATTGCTGTAACGACGCATTTGCTCGACCAAATCGATAAGCGTCATAAACAAAAAGAAGACGGCAAAGATCGACGCAAACATTTTGAAAAACCGACGCGCAAAATAATAATGAAGGATCATGTGCTTGCCCCCCATATCATGCGGCGCCGTTTTGGGCGTGCGGCTTGGTATAAAAGCAGCGCAGAGATTGCGACGCCAAATACGCTGGGTGCATAGACCAATGGCCAATAGTTCGGATCAGACCGAAGCGGATCTGTGGCCAAACTTTCTACAAATTTGACCATCACCAAAAGAAAAATCGCAAACAAAATCTGGCGTGTTGCCCCAAAGCGGCTGAAGGAACCAATCATCAACGCGCTGTAGCCAATCAAAGCGGCTGCCAAGCACAAAAGGGGTTGGTTTATGCGATTGTGCGCTTCTTCCAAATATTGTGACATTTGCCGTTGTGAAAGTTTGGAATGAGCCACATCATCAAAAAGCGCGGCTGTTCCAAGTTCGCGAATGCCTAATTGAACGGGTCCACCAACCGATATGATCCCGGATATGTCATAGGTCAAATCCGCAAAAAGCGTCGTTGAAAGCTTGTTTGTTTCATAGTTCAAGGTCTGCGCCAAACCGTTTAACATCACCAAATTGGTGATCTCACCTTGGCGCAAAAGATATGCTTTGTCTGCGGTATATGTCACAGCTGCGGTTTCTCCGCGTCGGTCAGATAAAAAGACATCTACCAATTCACCGTCCGGTGTAATTTCACGGATATAGAATGTTGTGCCTTTTACAGGATGCAAAAAAACGCCATCGCGCAATAACCGCGATGAAATCGATGCGGAAATTTCTATTTCACGTTGCTTGAGGTGCGCTTTACTTTGCGGAACAAGGAAATTTGTTAAAACGCCCATAAAGAGCGCGACGATAAGGCCGAAAATCACAACGGGTCGTGCCAAGCGCCACGGTGAAAATCCAGTCGCCTGCATCACCACCAATTCGCTTTCGTTGCTCAATCGATTGATCACATAGACAACCGCTGCAAAGGTTGAAATGGGCAAGACCATGCGGATAACATTGGGAAGGCTGAGCAGGGTGAATTCGATAAAAACGCCTGCTGAATGACCATCTGCGATTAGCTGGTCGAACAGGATCACGGCTCGGTTCACCCAATAGACCGATACCAATACCAGCGAAAAGAATCCAAACAGGATCATCAGCTGTGATAAAAGATATCTGTCAAATCGTGACACAACGTCCCCAATGTCTAATTTTTCTAGCTCACGTTTAAAGGAATTTCCCTTCGGGGAAAACTGCTATCTGGAAATTATGGCGGATCATCGCTAGGTCTAGGGAAACGCCAATAAGGAGAAATAATATGACCGCTGTTTCAACTGTTCATTGTTTGCCAGTCGAATTGGATCAAGTATCTGAAATAAAGGGACGAATTTCTGTTCTGACGGATAAAGAAGGCAGGCTTGATTTGGGTGCGCGCCGCGTCAATAAGCTTAGCAAAGGCGCCATAACCCGTGTAATCGAATCGGATCAGTTCGCAAAAGCAAAGCTTGGTGATGTTATTTCACTCGCGTTTCCTTTTGGAATGGCCGCTGAAGCGGTGGATATCGTAATCTGTGACCGCAAAGGGGGCGCAGACCAGATGCGCAAAGCGGGCGTCGCTTTGGCCAAAGCGCGTGGTAAATCGGCGATCACCATTTTGGGCATGTCGCAAAAAGGCATGGCTGATTTTGTTCAAGGCTTATTGCTGCGATCCTATGCCTTTGATGAACGCCGCACCGCGCCAATCGAAGCGTTTGGGGATGTCACTGTGATGCATAGCCAATCTGATAGTCTTGCGGCACAAATTGATGTCGTTTCGGCAATCAGCGACGGTGTCTTTTTCACGCGTGATCTAACCAACGAACCTGCAAATATTTTAACCACAACCGAGTTTGCTAACCGTTTAAGTGCATTAACGGATCTTGGGCTCGAGGTTCAAGTGATTGACGAAGCCGAGCTTGAAAAGCTTGGCATGCGGACATTGTTGGCTGTGGGTCAGGGGTCTGATAGCCCGTCGAAAGTGGTCATTATGCACTGGAATGGTGGCACACCGGGCGAAGCACCCTTGGCTTTGGTTGGCAAAGGCGTGGTCTTTGATACCGGTGGGATTTCAATCAAACCAAGTGCCGGTATGGAAGACATGACCATGGATATGGGCGGCGCGGCTGTTGTCGCAGGCACAATGATGACGCTTGCAAAACGCAAGGCCAAGGCCAACGTCGTAGGGGTTGTTGGATTGGTTGAAAATATGCCCTCTGGTAATGCGATGCGTCCAGGTGATGTCATCACAACCATGAAAGGCGACACAGTCGAAATCATTTCCACCGATGCCGAAGGGCGCATGGTTCTATGTGATGCCATGTGGTTCACGCAAGAACGCTACAAGCCCGCGGCGATGATTGATCTTGCCACTTTGACAGGGGCTGTCATCATCGCATTGGGCCATGAAAACGCAGGGGTCTATTCAAATGATGATCGGTTGTGCAACGGCTTGCTTGCCTCGGCACAAAAAGAAAACGAAGGCATGTGGCGGATGCCGCTTGGTCAATCTTATGATAATTTATTGAAATCGCGTGTTGCGGATATGAAAAATCTTGGGGGCCGCACTGCTGGATCCGTCACGGCGGCTCAGTTCCTTAAGCGCTTTGTCAAAGATGAAACGCCTTGGGCGCATATCGATATCGCAGGTGTGGCGCAAACCACAAGTGAAACAGAACACGCCCCGTCAGGATCGACTGGTTGGGGTGTCATGACGTTGAACACATTGGTCCAAGACATGTTCGAGGCGAAATAAAATGGGTGCCGCGTATTTCTATCACCTCACCCAAAGCACGTTAGACACCGCTTTGCACAAGCTGTTACCGCGTGCGCTTGGGGCAGGGTGGAAAGTAGAAATTCGCGGCACTGACTTGGATCGTCTTAAACAGCTGGATGGTCGCCTATGGGAAGGCCCGGTTGATGGGTTTTTGGCGCATGGTATTGCCGGTCAAGACAGCGACCCTTATCAACCAATATTGCTAAGTGTGGGGTCATCGGGTCAGCCGTGCGGCTGTATTATGACCATAGATGGTACAGACATTTCGGCAGAAGAAGTCAACGCATCAGATCGTGTTTGTGTTATGTTTGACGGCTCTGATGACCGCGCGTTGATGCAAGCGCGCGTTCAATGGAAAACCTTGACCGACGCAGGGTGCTCTGCGCAATATTGGTCAGAAGCATCAGGTATCTGGGAAAAGAAAGCAGAGAAATAACAAGGTGTTATTTTGACAACGTCAATTCAGTTGGGGACAGTTGAATTGACGAGAACCGATTTAGATATTCCATTCCCAAAAGCGATGTATTCATAGCGCCTTCGTTAACGGAGGCTCTGAAATTGGTTTCCATATAGGGTCCCAAAACCATCGTTTCCAACCGAACAGGGGCTGTGCGCACTGAACCGTTTGCTGTGTTTGCCGTGTTCCAAAATGTAAGCTTGTTAGGATCAAATCCCAATCTTTGCGCGTCTTGCATGCTGAGCACGATTTGGCTTGCCCCTGTATCAACCAAGAATTTGATGGGCGTGTCATTGACCATCAAGGTTGCATGAAAATGACCATCGGCGCCTTTTGGAATGATCACTTGGCCGTCGGCGGTTTCGCGTGCGAACTGAAGCTTGGAGTTGCTTTGGATATCGGTCCAGATGCCATAGCCGAATACGACCACCAAAAACAAAATCAACCACACCGTGCCTTGTTTTAGCACCGACCCTAGTTCGGAGCGTCGAGATGCCAAAACAGACAACAAAATAGCCCCTAACAAGAGGCCTGCGTAAATCAAATAAGACAGATCAAAGCTATTCATGCGTCTAATTTAGGAAAGCGCAATGAAAGATGTAATCCCTTCCATGACGAATTGCACAGAAAGAGCCGCCAAAAGCATACCCAAAATTCGGGTTACGACATTAATCCCCGTCTTGCCCAAAGCGCGTTCCAAAGGGGCACCCAGAGCAAAAAAGCCCGCAACAATGACCAGCACGGTGCTAACCACCAAAAGTGTTTCCCCGATGCCGACCCAACCTGGATGCGCGCCTGAAACCAATATCACCGTCGTTATGGCGCCTGGTCCCGCAATCAGAGGGATCGCAATCGGAAAAATAGATGGGTCATCGTGCGTTTCTTCGTCTGAACTGTCTTGCCGACGTTTGCTGCGGCGTTCAAAAAGCATGTCAAGTGCGGTTAAAAACAACAATATGCCGCCTGCAATGCGAAATGCTGGCATAGAGATGCCCGCAAACGCCAACACTGCTTCGCCAAATAAGGTGAAAACGCACAGGATACCAAAACCAGTCACAATCGCACGAAAGGCAATGCGACGGCGCTGTGCATCGCTCATGCCTTGGGTTAGTGCCACAAACAGCGGTGTCAGCCCAATGGGATCAATAATAACAAAAAGTGTGACGAACGATGTCACAAGAAACGCAATGTCCATAATCTATCCTATTATTTTGCTGTACGCGAAATTAATTTGCGAGCGCTGCATCCAATTTGTCTTGTGCGCCAAGCCACATTCCTTCGGCGCGTTCTAGGGCGCCCATGACTTCGGCATATTTTTTATTCCATGTTTCCAATTCGCCGATACGCTCAGCTTCATAAAGCGAGTGATCCGCTAGTTTTTTGGCAAGTTTGTCGCGCATATCGTTTAATTTGTCGACTCTTTCTTCGCATTTACGCACCTCGGCGCGCAGGATCAGAATATCATCGCGGCTTGCTCGTTTTGGTTTTGGAGCATCCGTTGATTTTTTCGCTTTCTCGCTTTTGTCAGGTTTGTCACCTGTTAACAAATCTTCGCGATAGGTTTCCAAATCATGTTCATACGGGGTCACGCGGCCGTCTTTCACCAACCACAAACGGTCCGCGACCAAAGACAACAAATGCATGTCGTGACTAACAAGGATCACAGCACCCGTGTAGGCGGTTAGGGCTTCGACAAGTGCTTCACGGCTTTCGATATCAAGGTGGTTTGTCGGTTCGTCCAATATCAATATATGCGGCGCATCAAGCGTGGCCAACATAAGCGAAAGTCGCGCTTTTTGACCGCCAGACAGACGCCCAACCACGGTGTCGGTTTGTTCTGCGCCAATGCCAAAGCCACTTAACATCGCCCTAAGTTGGGCCGGCGTTTTACTGGGCCGCAAACGTTGGACATGCTGCAAAGGGGTTTCATCGATGAATAATTCATCGACCTGGTGTTGGGCAAAGTATCCAATTCTTAGCTTTGAAGACGTAACAATGCGACCCGACATAGGATCAAGCCGACCTGATAAGAGCTTGGAAAGAGTGGATTTTCCTTCTCCGTTTTGGCCCAAAAGGGCGATGCGATCATCCTGGTCAATCCGCAGATCCAGTTGGGACAAAACGGCTTTGGTGTCATAGCCGACCACACCATTTTCAACCCGCACAATCGGCGGCGAGAGCTCTTCTGGTTCTGGAAAAGTAAAGCGGCGCAAGGCGGCTTCTTGGGGGCGCGAAATAGGCTGCATGCGGGCAATCGCCTTGAGGCGGGATTGCGCTTGGCGTGCTTTGTCTGCTTTGGCACGAAAACGGTCGACATAGGCTTGCAAATGCGCGCGTCTTGCATCTTGTTTTTTGGCTTCGGATTCCGCGCTTGCCAGTCTGGCTGCACGCGTGCGCGCGAATGTTTCATAGTTACCTTGGTAGAAATGCAGTTGTTTGTCTTCGAGATGTAAAATCGATCCAACAGCACGGTTTAACAAGCCGCGATCGTGGCTGACGATAATAACTGTATGGGGATATTTGGCCAAATAGCTTTCTAGCCAAACGGCCCCTTCAAGATCGAGATAGTTGGTCGGTTCGTCCAGCAGCAAAACATCAGGCTGTGAAAACAAAACGGCTGCCAATGCGACGCGCATACGCCAGCCGCCGGAAAAATCGCTGCAGGGCTGTTTTTGTTTTTCTGCGTCAAACCCTAATCCTTTGAGAATGCTAGAAGCGCGCCCCTCGGCGGACCATGCATCAATATCAGCAAGGCGGGTTTGGATATCAGCGATGCGGTTGGGATCAAGTGCTGTTTCGGATTCGCTCATCAACGCGGCGCGTTCAAGATCAGCCGCAAGCACCGTATCAATAAGCGACACTTCGTTGCCCGGGACTTCTTGGGCGACACCACCAATGCGCGCCCGTTTGGGAAGCGAAATGGACCCCCCTTCGAGAACAAGCTCGTTTCGGATCAATTTAAAGAGAGTGGTTTTCCCAGTTCCATTGCGCCCGACAAGACCGACTTTGTGGCCATCGGGAATAGTGGCGCTTGCGCCTTCGAGCAGGGTGCGACCTTCGACAGAGTAGGTGATGTTTTCAATTTTTATCATGTCGATGCCTTATCAAAGCAAACTTGCCTGCGCCAGTGCTGGTGAGTGGGAAAGACGACATTTATCTATGTCCTTCAGAGTGCTGAGCCTGGACAGCATAATGGATTGGCGCTTTTCAAAGCAGATTGCCCGTGTTATGGGGCATCGCAATTCAATTCCGGGCTTTCCCGATCATATTAAAGGACATGAAAATGGCTGTAGAACGTACACTAAGCATCATCAAACCAGACGCAACAAAACGCAACCTTACTGGTAAAATCAACGCGAAATTCGAAGATGCGGGTCTTCGCATTGTTGCACAAAAGCGTATTCACCTAAGCAAAGCGCAAGCAGGCGTTTTCTATGGCGTTCACGCTGAGCGTCCGTTTTATGACGAATTGTGCGAATTCATGGCGTCAGAGCCAGTTGTTGTTCAAGTCCTAGAAGGCGAAGGCGCAATCGCGAAAAACCGCGAAGTTATGGGCGCAACGAACCCAGCAGACGCAGCGGCAGGCACAATCCGCGCTGAATTCGCTGAATCTGTTGGCGAAAACTCTGTTCACGGGTCTGATGCGCCTGAAACAGCGGCAAATGAAATCGCGTATTTCTTTTCTGGCCTAGAATTGGTTGGCTAATATGGTTTGGATCTTTTGATCCAAACCGGCGGTGGGGGGCTTTCTGCCCCCCACACCCCCCGAGAGTATTTTTGCAAAAAGAAAACTAATCTGGGTTACGAACGCCAATTTTATCAAGGATCCTTTCGATATCGGAGGGATCCTTTTTGTTTGGCTTGAGGGATGCTTTTATTGCGTCAAAGCGCTGTCTGAGCTGGTGTTTTTCTTGAGGGGATGGATCATTCCACGGGCGTCCTTGCAGACCCATAATCATTGCGTAATAGGCAATGAAATGAGGTGGGTGGCCTGATTGAAGCAAGGTCGTGTAGGCGTGATCCGGGTCCAGAGCGCGCAGAGCATTAGCGTCAGGAATGCCGGCTTTGATAAAGGCCTTTTCCATTGCTGGGCCAAGGTTGCGAATAGAAGATATGGGTTCATTCATTGCTGAGATCGGTTGCGAATTGGCATAAAGTGGTGAGCGCATTGGCAAATTTTGTGTCCTCTACCGTCATCGCAATACGAATATGTCCCGCTGCAGCTTGGCCAAAACTTTCACCGGGCATAACGGCAATGTGATGTTTTTTCAGAAGCGCTTCGCCAAAGGCTTTGCCTGAGAGGCCCGTCGCGCGAATATCAAGCATAATGTACATGCCGCCTTTGGGGGGGATAGCTTTGAGGGAGGGGAAATTTGCAATGATCCCAAGGGCAATATCCCGACGTTTTTTAAAGGGCGCGGCTACTTTTTCTTCGAATGTGTGGCCTTGGTTGAGGGCAAAGAGAGCGGCATCTTGGATGTAACCCTGCACACCGTATGTCGTATGCGTTGCGAGGTTTGTCAGATGTTCGATCATAGTTTCTGGGGCGATGATCCATCCCAGCCGGCTGCCTGTCATTGCATGGCTTTTAGACAGGGATCCAATCACCATTGTGCGTTCTGCCATATGAGGGAGTGCCCGAGGAGAGATGTGATGCCCTTGCCAGAGTTGCGTGTCATAGACTTCGTCTGAAATTAACCACAGGTTATGATTTTGGCAGGTTTCTGCAATGGTTTGCATGGTTTGCGCGGTATATGTGCTTCCTGTTGGGTTGTTGGGTGAGTTGATCAAAAGCGATTGTGCTTTTGAGGCTGCATCATTTAGGTCGGCGGCGGTCGGTTGAAAGCCGTTTTCCGATTGGGTTTTGATCGTTTGAGCAACTGCACCGGTTGCACGGATTGTGCCTGGGTACGTTGCATAAAAGGGATCTATATAGAGAGCCGTGTCGCCAACATTACAAGCCCCCATATGTGCGGAAAACAAAGCGGATTGACCGCCAGGGGTGATCATAACGTTGTCTATTGTGGTTTTGACACCGGTTCTTGTTGAAACGCGCGCGGCAATTGCGCGGCGCAGATCGGTGGTGCCTGGAACATTGGTATAGCCAGTATGCCCCCCAAGGGCGGAGGCATGCATGGCATTTAAAATGCTTGGATCGGTGCGAATATCCGGTTCACCAATAGTAAGTTCAATCACGGGGATGCCTTGGGCGATCATGTCACGTGCTTGCAAAAACAGGCCCCAACCGTTGTCGCCTGATGGTGAAATATCTTGGATGCGTTGTGATGGTTGCACGATTCCTGTCTCCCTTGGTTTGGTTTAGGTGTTCAGATCAAAACGCTGGTGTCAAATTTTTGCACGCCATACGGGATCGAAAAAGAGCAAAAAGCGGATAATTTTGGTTTTGAACATTTCCAAGCAGGTTTTAAGTTGATAAGCCACGGGTGAATAAGAATGAAAAGGCTTGGGATATGGTCGAAATTAAGCTTCATAATACAAAATCGCGCAAAAAAGAAGTTTTTGAACCATTGGATGCGTCCAATGTGCGTATGTATTTGTGTGGCCCGACCGTTTACGATCGCGCCCACTTGGGAAATGCTCGCAATGTTATCATGTTTGATATTTTGTTCCGCCTTTTGCGTCATGTTTACGGGCAAGACCACGTGACCTATGTGCGCAATTTTACCGATGTTGAGGATAAAATAAACGAACGTGCGGCGCTGTCTGGTCGCAGCATTCACGAGATTACGTCAGAAACCATGCAGTGGTATTTGGATGATATGAAGGCTTTGGGGGAATTGCAGCCCAACAAAATGCCACGCGCGACAGATTATATTGGCGCGATGATTTCTATGATCGAGACCCTTGTTGCCAAGGGGCATGCCTATGCCGCCGAAGGGCATGTGTTGTTTTCTGTTGAAAGTTATGAGGCATATGGTGCGCTATCTGGGCGATCCGTTGATGATATGATTGCTGGCGCGCGTGTTGAGGTTGCGCCTTATAAGCGCAATCCTATGGATTTTGTGCTTTGGAAGCCGTCAGATGCGGATGTGCCGGGATGGGATAGCCCTTGGGGACGGGGGCGTCCGGGATGGCATATTGAATGTTCTGCAATGTCGTATGAATTACTGGGCGATAGTTTTGACATTCATGGTGGCGGCAATGATTTGATGTTTCCACATCATGAAAACGAGATTGCTCAAAGCTGCTGTGCGCACCCTGAGGGGGGCTTTGCGCGCTATTGGTTGCACAATGAGATGTTGCAGGTGGACGGTAAGAAAATGTCCAAGTCGCTTGGCAATTTTTTTACAGTGCGTGATTTGCTTGATCAAGGATATGCAGGCGAGGTCATCCGCTTTGTGTTTTTGTCTACACATTATGGCAAGCCGATGGATTGGACTGATGCGAAGGCCAAGGACGCGGAAAAAACGCTTCGTAAGTGGCGCGGTTTGGTCGAAGGGATTGATGCAGGCGTCGTTCCGGATGGGGTATTGTCGGCAATCGCTGATGATTTGAACACAGCGGGTGCTATTGCGGCTTTGCATGCCTGTGCTGCTGCGTCTGATGTTGCAGGATTAAAAGCAGGGGCAGCTTTGCTTGGGCTTTTGGGCGATGAAATGGGGGGCTGGGCGCAGTCAGAGGATTTATCGGCTTATGAAGCGCTGCTTGCTAATGCGCGATCAACTGCGATGGAGAGCAAGGATTTTTCAGAAGTAGATCGATTGAAAGCAGTATTTCAAGATGCCGGTGTCGAAGTACGGATGAGCAAGGCTGGCGTGGAGTTGGTTCCTTCGGCTGGGTTTGATCCGAGTAAGATTAAAGATCTATTATAAACTGATGAGCGTTGGATGGGGGGCTGTCTGCCCCCCAAACCCCCCGAGAGTTTTTGTCACAAAGATGAAGAAGTGTGATGACGAATAAAAAAGAAAAACTGTACCTATATGATACGACGCTGCGCGATGGGCAGCAAACGCAAGGGGTGCAATTTTCCACCGCCGAGAAAAAGCAGATTGCTTTGGCTTTGGATGCGTTGGGGGTGGATTATATCGAAGGGGGGTGGCCCGGAGCAAACCCAACCGATAGTGCGTTTTTTGATGAACGTCCCGAGACGCGGGCGTGCTTTACCGCCTTTGGGATGACCAAGCGGTCTGGGCGGTCGGCAGGCAATGATGATGTTCTGGCAGCGGTGATGAATGCAAAGACGTCAGCGGTGTGTCTGGTCGGGAAATCGCATGATTATCATGTCGAGGCAGCGCTAGGCATTTCATTGGATGAAAATCTGGACAACATTGGAAAATCGATTGAATATGTTGTTGCGCAGGGGCGCGAGGCCTTGTTTGATGCAGAGCATTTCTTTGATGGGTATCGCGATAATCCTGAGTATGCAGTTGCCGCCTTGCGCGTGGCTTTAGCTGCCGGAGCCCGTTGGATTGTTTTGTGTGATACCAATGGTGGCGCTTTGCCCAGTGATGTGGGGCGTATCGTGCGCGATGTTATCGCTGCCGGTATTCCAGGGGATCGTTTGGGGATTCACACGCATAATGACACCGAAAACGCGGTTGCGAATTCGTTGGCTGCCATTGAAGCGGGGGTGCGACAGGTTCAAGGGACATTGAACGGGCTTGGCGAGCGGTGTGGGAATGCCAATTTAACCACCTTGATCCCAACGCTTTTGTTAAAAGAGCCCTATGCAAGCCAGTTTGAAACAGGTGTTAGCTTTGATGCGTTGCAGGGGATTACCCGCATTTCCCGGCTTTTGGATGATATTCTGAACCGTGTTCCTGCGCGTCAAGCGCCCTATGTCGGGGCCTCTGCTTTTGCGCATAAAGCCGGATTGCACGCGAGCGCGATCCTAAAGGACCCTTCTACTTATGAGCATATTGATCCGGCTCAGGTCGGGAATGCGCGCATCATTCCGATGTCGAACCAAGCGGGGCAGTCGAACTTGCGCCGCCGTCTCAGCGATGCAGGTTTGACCATTGGTGAGGATGGGCAGGCGCTTTCGCGTATCCTTGAGGTGGTCAAAGATCGCGAAGATCAGGGCTATTCATATGATACGGCGCAAGCGAGTTTTGAAATCTTGGCGCGTCGTGAATTGGGGCAGCTTCCTGAATTCTTTGATGTAAAGCGGTACAAAGTCACGGTTGAGCGTCGCAAGAACAAATACAACAAAATGGTGAGCCTATCCGAAGCAGTTGTCGTCGTTAAAATCGATGGTGACAAGAAGCTGTCGGTGAGTGAATCATTAGATGGCTCTGGATCTGATCGCGGACCAGTCAATGCGCTTGCCAAGGCCTTGTCCAAGGATTTGGGTCAATATCAGTCTATGATTGATGATATGCATCTGGTCGACTTTAAGGTGCGCATTACCCAAGGCGGCACAGAGGCGGTCACGCGCGTTGTTATTGATAGCGAAGACAGCAAAGGTCGGCGTTGGTCAACGGTTGGCGTGTCAGCAAATATCGTTGATGCCAGCTTTGAAGCCTTGCTGGATGCCATCAATTGGAAACTTATTCGTGATACCCAGCAATAGGGTGCGCCATCTGATCAGGTTCCGATCCTATCGAATTTGCAGATATTAACGCGCTTTGATATCTTTTTAATCTGTTCATTGGTCACTGGACTGACGCTTTTGGATGTGGTTCAAGCGCGCAAGTTTTGAATAAGGGTAAGGGACGTTTCAATGTTGTCGGACAATATAGTGGCCTGTGCCAAAATGTTAGAAAAGGCCGACCCTGATCGTTTTCGGGCGGTCATGGCTGCGCCAGTGTCGGCGCGCGAAGCCTTGTTTCCCTTGTTTGCGTTTAATTTGGAAATTGCGCGGGCGCCTTGGATTACCAAAGAAGCAATGATTGCGGAAATGCGGCTGCAATGGTGGTATGATGCGCTTGAGGATATTTCAAAAGATAAGCCTGTCAAGCATCACGAAGTCTTAACACCTTTGGCGCAGAATTTGACGCCAAGGACCGCAGGCTTGTTGATGGAAACAGTCGAAGCGCGGCGTTGGGATATTTACCAAGATGCGCATACGGATCAGGCTGCATTGGAAAACTATATTGCTGCGACATCTGGCACTTTGATCGCAGTTGCAGCAGCCATGCTTGGCCAAAAGGACCTAACCGCCGCACGGCAGTATGGCTGGGCCATTGGTTGTGCAAACTATTTGAATGCGATCCCTGCGTTGTTAGATCAACAACGCGTTCCCTTGGTGGATGGTCGCCCCCAAGCTGTTGCCGCCTTGGCGCAAAAGGGATTGGATTGTTTGGACCAAGCACGACAAGATCGGGCTTTGATTGCTCCAACTGCGCGGTCTGCATTTTTAACAGGATGGACCACAAAGGCGGTATTGCGCCAAGCAAAAGCCCACCCTGACCGCGTCATTGATGGGCTTTATCCTGTTAATCCGTTGTGGTCTGCTGTGATGCTCTTATGGCAGGCCAATACGCATCGGTTTTAAGCGTCTTTTGGGCGAAGCCAGAGCCAAATCAACGCACCACCCGCCAGCACCAAGAAAGGTGCCATTGCCATATTGACTGCTGTCCAACCGGCTTGTGCCGTGCCACCAGAGCAATTCATCAATCCGCCAGATGATAATGAGGCAATGGTCACCCCACCAAATACCAAGAGATCATTCATGCCCTGCATGCGGCCACGCTCATGCGGTGCATGCGCCCCAGCCAGCATAGTTGTTGCGCCGATAAAGCCGAAATTCCAACCCACGCCAAGCAATATGAGCGCGATAAAGAAATTCTCGATTTCAACCCCCTGAAGGGCAACGGCGCCGGCACCTGCTAGGATCACCAAACCGGTTGCTACGATTTTTTCAACACCAAATCGCGCAATCAAGTGCCCCGTAAAGAAGGATGGAATATACATTGCCAATACATGCGCGGAAACGACGTCAGCCGCGCTATTTTTTTGAAACCCACAGCCAACTACGGCAAGTGGCGTTGATGTCATGACAAGGTTCATCAGGGCATAAGACACCATTGCGCAAATTACGGCGACTGCAATCACTGGATCCTTAAGTAATTCTTTGCGGCTTCGTCCCTTTGGGGCATCTAAGCTTGGCATTGGCGGCTTGGGGATATCCAGCAAAAAGAACAAATTTATTCCAATGATCGTCATCAGCACAACGGCTAAATAAGTTCCCACAAACGGTACCACGAATGCGTCGGCCGTAAATTTCACCATCTGAGGGCCAATAATCGCGGCCAATAATCCACCCGCCATAACATAGGAAATTGCCTTGGGGCGGAATTCTTCTGATGCGGTGTCTGTGGCTGCAAATCGGTAAAACCCTTGGGCCGACATATAAACGCCAGTGAAAAGCGAGCCGATCAAAAAGATCGGAAAGGACGCGATATATAGGCCATAGGCGCCGATCAAGGCGCCGATTGCTCCGCAGATCGCACCTATGAAAAATCCAGCGCGGCGACCGTGTTTCTGCATAATCGATGAAAGCGGAGTTGCCGATAGCATCGATCCCAATACGATCAATGAAATAGGAAGTGTTGCAAAACATGGATTGCTTGCCAATGACTGACCGGCCAAACCACCAATGGTAAAAATCATCGGCATCTGCGCCCCCAAGATGGCCTGCGCCATCACAAGGACCAGAACATTGCGCTTTGCTTGTGTATCTGATGTAATCTGAGTCATGTAATTCTGGTACGCCTTGAATTAAATTTGAGCAAGTCACATAAATGCAGAAAATAAAATATATTGGCCTTAAAGGGATCTTTGATGCGAGCTTTGGACCAAATCCAGTCAAACCATAAGCTTTTGCTTATTGCTGGCACGCGCGAAGCCCAAGATTTGGCTTTGTGGTTATCAAAGATGCCAAAATTCGATGTTTTGGCAACCGTACATGGGGACGCGCGTTTGCCGCGTGACTTGCCAGTTAAGACACGCTTTGGTCCATTTCAAAACGAGTCTGATTTTGAAAACCTGGTTTCCAAATCTGGGTTTCAAGCAATTATTGATGCCTCGCACCCGTTTGCTACGGATATTACAGAGCAAGCCTTGGCCATTTCACAAAGGCATAACCTGGGGTTTATGCAATTTGAACGCAAAGAATGGACAGCGACACCAGAGGATAGATGGATCACAGTCAAAACCGAGCATGATGTGAAGAAACATCTATCAGGATGCCGCAAAATCATGACCTTCACTGGCCGTAGTTCTATTGATAAATTTATGAATATTGAAAATATATACATATATAACAGGATACTGCAAAGTGAAGGATCCGCTTTTCCCTTGTCTAACGGTGAACATTTGTATGGGCAGCCCCCATTTTCAGTAGAGCAAGAAATTGCTTTGTTTCAGAGGTTGGACATCGATGCTATCGTGTTGCGAAACGTTGGTGGGGAAAATGGCTTTTCCAAACTCGCTGCTGCACGTGCCTTGGGCCTTTTGGTGATTATGATTGAACGGCCCAAATTAAAGACGCCGCCTCCGTTACGGTCCTTGTCAGAAGCACAACATTGGATCGAGACCAATTATGGATGAACGCCGAATAACATCACAAGCATGCATTCAAGAGGGCGCCAGCTTTTTGGCCCATCATAGCGATAGATTTGCTTATGCGCTTGATTGCGTTGGGGATATTCCGTTGCGGTTACGGGCTGACGGGTTTGATCGGCTCTTGGGGGCGATTGTTAGTCAACAAGTTTCGGTGGCGGCTGCATCGGCTATTTGGAACCGGCTCGAAGCAGCAGGGGCCACAACGCCCACAGCAATAAGCATACGCACAGATGATGACCTGCGCGCATTGGGCCTCAGTCGCCAAAAAGTGAAATATGCGCGGGCGCTGTGCGATGCGAATATTGATTTTGTGGCTTTGCGTGGTATGCCAACTCAGGATGTGATCGATACCTTAACCCAAGTTTCAGGCATCGGAACGTGGACTGCCGAAATTTACGCAATGTTCAGTTTGGGGCGCGCCGATGTCTTTGCGCCGGGCGATCTCGCCCTTCAAGAGGCGACCCGCATGCTGTTTGATCTGACGGATCGTCCAAAAGAACGCGCCATGCGTGACATCTCTGCGGCGTGGTCCCCATGGAGATCGGTTGCAGCGCGTCTCTTGTGGGCGTATTACGCTTATGAAAAAAACCGAGAGGGAATAGGATGACAAGAGTATTAACCGCCGAACGCAAAGAACCACTTTCCGGTAGCCTGCGTTCCATTGTGGTGTTTTTGCATGGGTATGGTGCAAATGGTGCAGATTTGCTTGGCCTTGCTGATCCTTTGTCGGAACATCTTCCTGATACCTTGTTCGTGGCCCCAGATGCGCCCGAAAACTGCGCAGGAAGCCCCTTTGGGTTTCAATGGTTTCCCATCCCTTGGATCGACGGGTCGAGCGAAGAAGAAAGCATGCGCGGTATGCAGGCCGCGGTTGATGATTTGAACGCTTTTCTTGATGCGCTGATGGTGGACGAAGATGTTCTTCCTGAACAAGTTGTTTTATTTGGCTTTTCCCAAGGTACAATGATGTCATTACATGTCGCACCCCGTCGCGAAGATGCGATTGCTGGCATCGTTGCGTTTTCAGGGCGTTTGCTCGAACCGGATCTACTGGTGGACGAAGTGCAAAGCAAAATGCCAATTTTGCTGGTCCATGGTGATCAAGATGATGTTGTTCCCGTTCAGGCCTTGCCAGAAGCTGCCGAAGCCTTGCAATCGGCCGGGTTTCAGGATGTTTTTGCGCATGTTCAAAAAGGCACGGCGCATGGCATTGCCCCCGATGGTTTGTCCGTTGCCTTGGCCTTTATGCGCGATAAACTAAGCCTTTAGGCGCATATCAAGAGGCTTGTCATAATTCTTATACCATATATAGTTTATCTATAGATGGACGTGACGCATCTGGTTTCCCGTTCAAATGGTATAAGGGTGGCTTGGAATGGATGGCGACTTTAGAAAAGATTTTGTAAAAGTCACTGCGGGTGTAACGGACCATCCCGCATTGGTGCTAAATGCGGATTATCGACCGTTATCCTATTATCCATTGTCCTTGTGGTCATGGCAGGATGCGGTCAAAGCGGCCTATATGGACAGGGTTGATATAGTCGCTGAATATGATCACTACGTTCATAGTCCGACGACACGGATCAAAATCCCCTCTGTCGTTGTCCTAAAAGATTATGTAATCCCTCAAAAGCGCGTGGCCTTCACGCGCTTTAATTTGTTTCTAAGGGATGAATTTAAATGCCAATACTGTGGCTGCAAAAAAGATCTGACATTTGATCACGTGGTCCCTCGTGCTTCGGGTGGGGTGACGAGTTGGGAAAATGTGGTCGCAGCTTGTAGCCGGTGCAATCTTAAAAAGGCGGCAAAGTCGTTAAAACGTTCTGGGTTGCACCTTCAAAAAAGCCCACGTTGTCCAGAAGCTGAAGAGCTGAAAAACATTGGCCGTAAATTCCCGCCGAACCACCTTCATGATAGCTGGATGGATTTCTTGTACTGGGATAGTGAACTCGAAGCCTAAAGGCGCTATGTCTTTCTTTTTGCTAAAAATACTCAAAATATTCAGATGATCCAAACGCGAATGGCCGCCAAATAGGGCGGCGCATTCTTAAAATCTAGGATGCACAAAGGGATGCATGTCAACGCTGCGGATCATGTCTCGCGTCAATCCAGCATCCTTTAATATGTGATCCGAAAGATCTTGTGTTGAAACCGTTGTGTCTTTGGCAATATTGCGGATTGTCACTTTTACGGCAAACCGAATGGCACAGCGTGCCGCAAACGGCAGCGATCCTTGTGCTTTTAAAAAATCAAAAGGGTTACTGAATGTTGGGATTGAGCGTACCATAATCTGTCTCACTTTGTATTGATACAATTTTATTTACTTTAGTAATTTTTGAGTATAATATTGATACAAGTATGTAAAAGGATTTATTGTAATGAATACAATTTGGTCGCGATTAGAGTTTCAAAAAGATCAACCTAAATACGAACATATTATGGATTATATTAGGAATCTAATTTCATCTAAATTATTGATTAACAATGAAAAATTACCTCCCGTACGAGAGTTGGCGTATTTAATTAATGTTACGCCAGGCACGGTTGCACGCGCATATAAAGAGCTCATCTCACTCGGCCTGTTGGAGGCAGGCGTCGGGCGAGGGACCTTCGTAAAAGCACAAGAGCAAGAATCGTTTTTAAAAATTGTACCGACACAATTGGATCTTAGGTTCGTGCGCTTGCCGGATATGGGGCAAACCGAATTAATAAGATCAGCCATCCAGACCCTGAACGCTTCGCCCGATTTTGATCGCATGTTCTTGAACTTTGGAAGTCACAAAGGCCGTACATTAGAACAAAGCTTTGCGCGTTTCATTTCGAATGACATCGACACGGGGCAAATTGATCCTAACCATGTTGTCATCACGTCAGGGGCCCAGCATGGCGTTATGGTCGCATTGCTTTCCATAAAGCAGCGCGAACAGCCGGTTGTTGCAGTGGATGATCTTGCCTTTGGTGGATTTCGGGATCTAAGCGATATGCTCGGATGCGACATTTATTCAATAGCTTGGGATGAAGACGGGCCATTGCCATGGTCGCTAGAACATTGTCATCAGAAATATGGCGTAAATGTTTATATCACCTCAGCCGAGGTACATAATCCGACAATGGCCTGTGTGACAAATGAACGACGTGTCGAGCTCGCAGATGTGGCCAAGCGTTGCGGTATTAGCATAATAGATGATGACTGTTGTCGTATTTCGGTTGCAAGCGGACCGTCTTATCGCGCATTGGCACCTCAGATGACATGGTACGTGACATCGTTGAGTAAAGTGTTGTCAAGCGGCCTTCGGCTGGGGGCGGTAATTGCGCCCGAGCTGTGCGTCCATACAGCGCGAAAAGTTGTCATGACTTCTATCTTGCGGGTTTCTGATTATTTCTACCACCTTGGGCAACACATCTTAACCTCTGATGCGCTTGCGGGTGTTCGATCGCGGATTGGTGACGAAACCGAAACCTATTTAGAAGAGGCTATCAATCGCTTAGGCCGCTTTGAGCTAAGCTGGCAGCCAAAAGCACCTTTTTTGTTTATTTGGCTGCCGCGTGGATGGCGCACAACCGCTTTTTGCCAAGAAGCAGAGCGTCGCGGCGTATTGGTGGTGCCCTCAGATGCCTTTGTGTTGCGCAACGCCAAAGCGCCCGCAGCTGTGCGCATTTGTGTGAATGCGGAATATGGGCTACACGCCTTTACCGATGCGATTGATACACTCGCAGACATTTTGCAAAATCCATCTCAAGAGGTGGGAATTTCCTGAATTCTATGAGGAAACGCAAAAAATAAATGGGGTATTATAGTACCTATTTTTTAACGTATTGTTTTTAAATGATTTATTTGAGTTAACGGTACTTGACGGCGGGCCAAGGGGCTATATAAACCGCACATCACAAAGAGACAGAGCGCGACTCTGTCTTGGGCATATTAACTAAGGGTAACCTTTCGATGAAAACATTCTCTGCAACACCAGCAGACATCGATAAAAAATGGATCATTATCGACGCCGAAGGCGTGATTTTGGGCCGTTTGGCATCGATCGTAGCTATGCGCTTGCGCGGCAAGCACAAAGCATCATTCACCCCGCATATGGATTGTGGCGATAACGTCATCATCATCAACGCGGAAAAAATTCAAATGACAGGTAACAAGCGTCAAGAGAATTTCTATTGGCACACTGGCCACCCAGGTGGTATCAAGTCACGCACAAAACAAGAAATCTTGGAAGGCAAGCACCCTGAGCGCGTTGTTACCCAAGCTGTTAAGCGTATGTTGCCAGGCAACCGCCTTAGCCGTCAGATCATGACAAACTTGCGCGTATATGCAGGTACTGAGCATGGTCACGAAGCACAACAACCAGAAGTTTTGGATGTTAAGTCCATGAACTCTAAAAACACTCGGGTGGCGAAATAATGGCTGAAGATATCAAATCCTTGGGCGATCTAGAAACAGTCGCCGGTGGTGCTGTCGCTGCTGTAGAAGTCGCCGCTCCTCGTGAACCACAACGTGATGCATTGGGTCGTTCTTATGCGACTGGCAAACGTAAAGACGCGGTTGCTCGCGTTTGGATCAAACCAGGCTCTGGTAAGGTCACTGTAAACGGCAAAGAAATGAACGCATACTTTGCACGTCCAGTTCTTCAAATGATCCTACGTCAGCCATTTCAGGTTGCCGGCGTTGTTGATCAATTTGACGTAATGGCGACGGTCACCGGTGGCGGTTTGTCTGGTCAAGCGGGCGCGGTAAAGCACGGTATTTCAAAAGCACTTCAGCTTTATGAACCCTCCTTGCGCGGCGCATTGAAAGCGGCCGGCTTCCTAACACGCGACAGCCGCGTTGTTGAGCGTAAGAAATACGGTAAAGCCAAAGCGCGTAAGAGCTTCCAGTTCTC